>CALWIH010000034.1 GCA_944380675.1 uncultured Clostridia bacterium
GGAGCTGGTGAACGGACTTGAACCCCTGACCTGCTGATTACAAATCAGCTGCTCTACCAACTGAGCTACACCAGCATATCCAGCAGTTATTTTTGAGTGCTTAGATACTATATCATTTTCCTGCGGAATTGTCAAGTGTTTTTTCGGGAAGATTTCTTCCTTCGCAAAAAGTGAGAAAACAGACAAAATGAATTGAAAAAATTGGAGAAAACGATTATCATGATAAAAAGAGTTTCGGAAGGGGACGGCGCATATGTGCTTTGTAATAGGAATCGACGTGGGGGGCAGCACGACGAAGATCGTCGGCATCGGCAGCGACGGGGTGCAGAAGCCGCTCTTTGTCCGCGCGGCGGACCCGGTGGCCTCGCTGTTCGGCGCGCTCGGCAAGTACACCTATGACAACAACATCCCGCTCGACGCGATTGAGAAGATCGTCCTCACCGGCGTCGGGAGCGCGTACATCCGCCAGCCGCTCTACGGCATCCCGACGGCCAAGGCGGACGAGTTCCTCGCCGACGGCCTCGGCGCGACGTACCACACCGATTTGAAGGAGACGATCGTTGTCAGTATGGGGACGGGCACGTCGCTCGTCCAGGTCTCGGGCGACGCCATCACGCACATCGGCGGCGTCGGGATCGGCGGCGGAACCATCACGGGCCTGTCGACCCTGCTCCTCAAAACGTCGGACATCAAGGAGATTGTCGAGCTGGCGAAGCACGGCGACCTCTCCAACATCGACCTGCAGATCCGGGACATCACCACCGCGCCGCTCGAGGGGCTTCCCCTGCACGCCACGGCGTCGAATTTCGGCAAGGTGCGCGGCGTCGTCTCGCCGGAGGACACGGCGCTCGGCATTCTCAACATGGTGCTGCAGTGCATCGGCAAGAGCGCAATCCTTTCGGCGCTCAACACGCCGATCCGCGACTTCGTGCTGATCGGCAATCTCACCCGCCTTCCCCAGTGCCGCGAGGTCTTCCCCATCCTCGAGAAGATGTTCGGCGTGCGCTTCCTGATTCCGCAGTACGCCGAATACCGCACCGCCGTCGGCGCGGCCCTCGCCTTCATCCTCGGCAGGCCGGTGACGGATGTGACATAAACAAGGCCGGCCGCCGGGAACGGAGCCTCGTGTCCGTTCCCGGCGGCTTTTTGCGTCCTCTCCGGGCGAAGCCCCCGCGGAGGACGGCTGTTTTTTACTCGTTTCCGCCCCTTTTCCGCTCCTGCCGCGGCGCGGCTTCCCTGCGGTAGTCCCTCGGGCTTTTCCCGCACACCCGCCGGAAAACGCGGTTGAACTGCGAAAAGCTCCCGAAGCCGGTGCGCTCCGCGATGCGCGCGACGCTCTCCCCCGTGCTGAGCAGGAGCGCCTGCGCGTTGCGCACGCGGGTGAGCTGGAGATACTCCGTCAGCGTGCGGCCCGTCTCCTCGCGGAAGCGGCGCGCGAGATAGCTCGGGCTCAGGTAGAACGCCCGCGCGATGGCGGCGGCGGTGAGCTCCTCCGCGTAGTGGGCGTGGATGTAGCCCGTCACCTCGTACATCCGGCTGCGCGCGCCGTCCGACGCGGCGGGCGCGTACCGGTTTTCGCCGCGCAGCCGCCAGAGCGCGCAGAGAAATTCCGTGAGGCTGCTCTCGACGAGCAGGCCGCGCACCGGCTCGGGGGCCGTTCTCGCGGCCTGCGCCGCGCGGTTGAGCGGGTCGAACAGACCCTTCCGCGCCTCCCTGTCAAAGCGAAACACCGGCACGGGACTCGAAAACAGACCGAGCAGCGCCGCGTACGCCTCGGAAAAGCCGTCCGCGGGCGGCGAGAAGCCCGCCACAATCCGGTCGCACGACTCGCCCGGCGGGTATACCGACTGGTGCAGCACGTTCGGCGCGAGCAGCACGAGGTCGCCCGCCTCGAGCTCGTACCGCCGCCCCTCGACGAGGTGCGCCGCGCGCGGCGCGAGCAGCAGAAGCAGCTCGCAGTGCGGATGGAAATGCGGAAACGCCATATTCACCTGCGCCGTGCGGGCGTCGTGGTCGAGAAACCACCGCGCCCCCTCCGGCGAGGCGTACGAGAGCCCCCGCTCAAACCGGATGGGCAGTTCTTCCACGCCGATCGCCTCCTTTCTCTCAGCAAAGCACATAAAGTCATAAAATGCAAGGTTTTTCTGTAAATTCGGCAAAAATCAGGTAGAAACTTCCCTTTCCGGCTGGTACGATACAGGAAAAGGAGGCGTTTGCCATGAAAAACGGAAAGGAGCTCGGCGCGGTCATCGAGCGGCTGCTCACGAGCTTTGAAAAGGTGCTGTACGAGGAGGACGCGCAGTTCCTCGAAAACATGAAAAAGCGGAACGTCCCCGCCGGGGAGCTGGAAAAATACCGCTTCTGGGAGTGGACGCAGGGCGTCGGCCTGTTCGGCGTGTGGAAGCTCTACGACGCGACGGGGGACGAGCGCTATCTGCATATCCTCACGTCGTACTACGACCGCCAGCTCGCCGTCGGCCTGCCGGGGAAGAACGTCAACACCGTGACGCCGCTTTTGCCGCTGGCCTTCCTCGCGGAGCGCTTCGGCGACGCGCGCTATCTCGCCGTGTGCCGCGAGTGGGCGGAATGGATTCTCGAGAGCTTCCCGCGCACGCCGGAGGGGGGCTTTCAGCACATCACGT
This sequence comes from uncultured Clostridia bacterium, assembly GCA_944380675.1. Taxonomy (GTDB): domain Bacteria; phylum Bacillota; class Clostridia; order Oscillospirales; family Acutalibacteraceae; genus Caccousia. The sequence goes on from CALWIH010000034.1 coordinate 2,643, forward strand.
CGGACTGCGTCAACGAGGGCGAGCTTTGGGACGACACGCTGTTCATGACCGTCCTGTTCCTCGCGAAATTCGGCGCGATGACGGGCGACATCCGCTGCCTCGAGGAGGCAGAGTACCAGTTCCTGCTGCACGTCAAGTATCTCGCCGACGAGAAAACCGGCCTGTGGTATCACGGATGGAGCTTTTCGCGCGGCGACCATTTCGCCGGGGCGTTCTGGGGGCGCGGCAACTGCTGGGTGACGGCAGCCATCCCGGAATACCTCTCGATCGCGCCCGTCTCTCCGAGCGTGCGGCGCTTCCTCGTCTCCGCGTGGGAGCGCCAGGCCGCGTCTCTCGTGCGGCTGCAGGAGGCGGACGGGATGTGGCACACCCTCCTCGACGACCCCACCTCCTATGTGGAGTCGAGCGCGACGTGCGGCTTCGGCTACGGCCTGCTCCGCGGCGTCTCGATGGGCTTCGGAAAATCCGAGTGGGCGGAAAGCGCGCTGCGGGCGCTCCCGCCGATCCTCGCCCTGACCGGGGAGGACGGCGTCCTCGGCCAGACGTCGTACGGCACGCCGATGGGGCGCGAGTCGAAGGACTTCTATAAGCAGATTCCGATCCGGCCCATGCCGTACGGGCAGGCGCTGGAAATGCTCTTTCTGATGGAGAGCCGACATTTTCTTGAGCGCCGCGGCGCGGCGAAGGAGGCGTGACCATGGAACGGTACTGGAAGCATCTTGTGAGAGGGGCGGACGAGCGCACGCGCCGCTTCCTCGCGGAGCGGGAGACGAATCCCGCCTCCCCGGCGTGCGGCGGCGTCCGGGGCGAGATTCTCGAGGCGAAGCCCACCGTCTACGCGATGACGACGGCGATCGCGTGCTATCTGACGCCGGAGAGCGCGTATTATGAGAGCCCGGCGCTCCTCGAGGCGCTCCGGCTCGGGGCGGCGTTCGCCGCCCGCCTCCAGCGGGAGGACGGCAGCTTCGACTATCCCTCGTGCAACTTTTACTCCGCGCCGGACACGGCCTTCTGCTTCAAGCGGCTGATTTCCGGCTACCGCCTTCTGACGGGCAGGGGCGCGTCCCGGGAGGAGCTTTCCCCGCTGCGGGAGGCGTACCGGGCGCTGCTGCACCGCGCCGCCGGGGCCATCCGGGACGGCGGCTTCCACACGCCGAACCACCGCTGGGCGATCGCCGCGGCGCTGCTGCAGGCGGCGAACCTGTTTGCCGGGGAGGAGGACTTCGCCGCCTCCCTGCGGGCACGGGCGGCGCAGTACCTCGCCGAGGGCCTTGACTGCGACGAGGACGGCGAGTACGCCGAGCGCTCCGCCGGAAATTACAACGCCGTCGTCAACAACGCGATGCTCGCGCTCTGCGACGAGACGGGCGAGGCGCGCTTCCTCGACGCTGTGCGCCGGAACCTCACGATGATGCTCTGCTACCTCGATCCGGACGGCTTCCTCTTTACACAGAACTCGACGCGGCAGGATCTCGGCCGCCGCGACCGGCCCGACCGCTATTTCTATCAATATCTTGCCCTCGCCGTGCGCGACGGCGCCGCACGCGGCGGCGTGTTCGACGCGGCGGCGCACCAGATCCTTGCCGACAACAGGGCGCGCGGCGATCTCGCGCCGGACTGCCTGCACATCCTGCTCAACCACCCGGAGCTCGCCGCCCACCGCTTCACGGGCTGCGGCTTCCCGCGGGAGTACCGCCGCTTCTTCCCGCACTCGAGGGTGCTGCGCGTGAGCCGCCCCGGCCTGACGTACTCCGTCATGGCGGGGAAGAGCGATTTCCTCTACGTCAAGCGCGGCGGGCTCGCGCTCTGCTTCAAGCTCGGCGAGAGCCTGTGCGAGACGCGCAATTTCCGCGCGGAGACGATGGAGGCGGGAGACGGCGTCTGTACCCTCACCGCCGAGGCGAAGGGCTGGTACTATCAGCCGTTCGCCGAGCCGCCCGCGACGTCCGACTGGTGGGAAATGGATCACACGAAGCGCGAAAAGCTCGTCAGCAGCCGCCTGTCTACGGCGGTGACGATCCGCGAGCGGGAAAACGGCCTCAGCCTCACCGTCAAAACGGACGGCCTCGACCGCCTGCCGCTGCGCCTGGCGATCTGCCTGCCCGCCGGAGCGCGGCTCTCCCACCCGGCCTTCTCGCTGACGGCGGGAGCCGGAGAGAGCCTCCTCCTGCGCGACGGCTTCCTCGACGTCCGCCTCAGCGGGGACGCGCTGCGCGTCGGCCCCGGCTTCGGCGAGCATGAGTTCAGCGGCCATTATTCCGGGGAGGAAAAAAACACGGAGGGCTTCACCGTGCTCTGCGGCGCGTACACGCCGGCGGAGCGCACCATTTTTATTGAAACGCTCTGAAAAAGGATGCGGAAAGAGGCAAAATATGATACAATACGGTATGAGAGCGCACGACTTTTCCGGCCCGAAGCCGCTGACGGAGTTTCTCGACGGCCTCGCGGCGGGCGGGATCCGGCACATCCAGCTCGCGTTTGAGAAATGCTTTTCCGACTATGATTTCTCGACGGGCCATTACTCGGAGGGCTTCGCGCGGTACATCGGCGGCGAGCTCGACCGCCGGGGCCTGCGCGCCGACGTGCTCGGCTGCTGCATCAATCCCGTCTGCCCCACGGAGGAGCTGCGCCGCCATGAGCTCGCGCGCTTCGTCGAGCGGCTGCGGTACGCGAAGCACATCCGCGCCGGGATGGTCGGCACGGAGACGGGGCGGTACGACGACGCGATGGCCGTCACGCCGCTGACGCAGTCGAAGGAGTGCTGGCTCACGCTGCTCCGGAGCTTCGAGACGATCGCGGAGGCCGCCGAGGCGCTCGGCGTGACGGTCGGCGTCGAGGCCGTCTTCAACCACACCGTCTCGTCCCCGGAGCGGATGGCGCAGTTTCTCGGGGAGCTCCGGTCGCCCGCGGTGGAGGTGATCCTCGACGCGGCGAACCTCGTCTTCCCGGGCGAGAGCCGCGCGGCGCAGGACGAGGCCGTCGAGCGCGCCTTCGATCGGTTCGGCGACCGCATCTCCGTGCTGCACCTGAAGGACTGTGTCTTTGATAACGGCGTGCAGCGGTGCGTGCCGCCCGGCGAGGGCGTCGTCTCGTTCGGCGCGCTGCTGCGGCGCGTCGCCCGGGAAAAGCCGGAGATCACCGGCCTGCTTGAGGAGTCGAGCCCGGCGCGGTTCGCGGCGGACTGCGCGTTTTTTGATTCGGAAACCAAAAAGGCCGCGGGGCTCTGACCCCGCGAAACAGCGGGGAGGGAACGCCGCATGGCGCGTGTCAGACGAAAAAGAAAGCTTCTGCGGCAATATCTGCTTGTGCTCGTCGCCGTGGCGCTTCTCGTCTCGGCCTCCTTCCTCACGACGAGCACCATTCTGAGCGACACCGCGCGGGACGAGGCGCGCCAGTCCGCCGACGTCATTTTCCAGCAGGCCGAGGACCGCGTGACGATCTTCGAGGAGGACATCTCGAGCCTGTACATGAACGTCGTGCAGAACGTGTCCGTCGTGGAATTTATGCAGGCCGAAACGCTCCCCGGCCGCTGGGACAACCTTGACGGCTTTTTCTGGGTCGTCGGGAACAATATGCGCATCAACAAGAGCCTGCAGAACATCCTCCTCTACAACGCCGACGACGAGCTGATCGCCTCAAAGGGAGGCGTCTTCTTCCCGCGCGAGGAGGGGATCCTCCGGTCAGGGCTCTCCAATTTCTCGAACTGTATGTTTGACCCGAAGACGGGGGAGGCGTATTTCCAGGTCGGTATGCCCGTCTATATCGACCTCGACACAGGCCGAACAACGCCGATCGGCGCAGTCTACCTGCTCTTTGACTCCACAAACCTGCAGGCCATCGTCGACGGCGCGCTCGCGAATGAGGACTCCGCCGTCGGGATTCTCGACGGGGAAAACACGCTCTTTGTCAGCTCGGGGAAGTGGGACGCGTCCTACGCGGAGGAGACGGAAACGCACGAGAGCGCAGACGAGCTCGTCTACGTCGGCAATGTCGGCAGCACGGGCTGGCGGATCGTCAGCGTCGTGCCGAAGGAGAGCCTGTTCTCCGGCGTCAGCCAGATGCAGTGGCTCAACCAGGTGACATACCTCGTCGTGCTCTGCGCGCTGTGCCTCATCTGCTCGATGGTGTACTGGACGATCATCAAGCCCATCTCGCGGCAGACGGCCTTCATGGCGTCGTTTACGCAGGACACGCGCCAGCGCATCGAGGTCACGCAGGACAACGAAATCGGCGAAATGGCCGGAAAAATGAACGAAATGCTCGACGACATCGAGAAGCTCAACCGCGAAAAGCTCGAGAGCCAGAAAAAGCTCCTCGAGCTTGAGATTGAGAAAAAGCAGACGGAGCTCATCGCGTACCGCAGCCAGATCAACCCCCATTTTCTCTCGAACACGTTCAACTGCATCCGCGGGATGGCGCTCTACCACGGGGAAAAGGAGATTGCGGAGCTCTCCGTGGCGCTCTCGCGCTTTTTCCGCTACAGCATCCGGAAGGAGGAGATGGTCACGGTGCGCGAGGCGTTCGAGAGTCTCGCGCAGTACGCGCGCATTGTGCACTTCCGCTTCAACGACCGGTACCGCGTCGTGATGGACGCGCCGGAGGACGTCCTTGACGAGCGCATCCCGAAGATGCTTTTGCAGCCCCTCGTCGAGAACGCCGTCTTCCACGGCCTCGAGACGCAGCTCGGCGACGGCGTCGCCCGCGTTACCGTGCGGCGCGGCGGCGGTTTTCTTATCGCAGCCGTCGCGGACACGGGCGGCGGGATGCCCGAGGAGACGGAGCGCGCGCTGCGCGCCGCGATGGACGCGTACGACCGCAGCGAAAAGCTCTCGCAGGACGTGCCGGGCATCGGCTTTTTGAACGTATACCGCCGCGTCCGCCTGTTCTTCGGCAAGCAGGCGGGATTTACGCTGGACAACAGGCCGGGGATCGGCCTGAAAATTGAAATGCGGCTGCCGCTGAGCGGCAGGGCTTTGCCGGACGGAAAGGAGGCTCCCTGATGTACCGCGTGTTTCTGATTGATGACGAGCCCTGGGCGCTCATGGCGCTCAAAAATCTGACCGACTGGGAGGCGCACGGCTTTTCCGTGATCGGGGAGGCCGAGAACGGCGCGCAGGCGCTCGCGGCGATCGAGCAGGAGCAGCCCGACCTCATCGTGTCGGATATCCGGATGCCCGGCCTCGACGGGATCGCGCTCGTGCAGACGCTCCGCGAGCGCAAATGGCGCGCCGAGGTGCTGCTCGTGAGCGGCTACACCGATTTCGAGTACGCCAGGGAGGCGCTGCGCTTCGGCTGCTGCGGCTACCTCGTCAAGCCCGTCGAGGAGGAGGAGCTGCTCGAGTACCTCGAAAAGGTGCGCGTCATATTGTCGGAAAAAGGCTCCGCCGCCGGCGGGGAAGGCGGCTTCCAGTCCGAGCGCACCGAGGTGCGCGCCATGCTGCGCTATCTGCGCGACCACTACGCCGAGGGCGTCACGCTCCAGGTGCTGGCGAGGGAATTCGGCATGAGCGAGAGCTACATCAGCTCCCTCATCAAGAAAAACACGGGCAAGGGCTTCTCCGATCATCTCACGGAGATCCGCATCCGCAAGGCGCAGGAGCTGCTGCGCCAGACGAACGACAGCGTCGAAAAAATTGCCGAGCGCGTCGGCTACCCCGACTATTTTTACTTTACAAAGGTGTATAAGAAAATAACCGGCGTCACCCCCACCGCCTACCGCAAAAGCCTCTGACCGCGTGCCGGAGGCACTTTTCTTTTTGACTGAATCGGCCGAAACCGGTTCTCGGAATTGCGCGTCTTTTGCGAAAGGTGGTAAAATGCATAAAAGAAATAAATATTTGACAAAGATTCAATCAAATATTCCATAAAACTGTTTCGGAAAAACGAATAAAATATAGACAGTCAAAATACGGTGCCCGGCAGGCGCACCGGTAAGAAACCCGAAACAGAAAGAAGGATGGAGTATGAAAAGAAACGCTGCGAAGAGACTGATCGCCCTGGCACTGGCGGCGGCGTCCGTCATGAGCTTCACGGCCTGCGACTCCGGCACGACGTCCTCCACAGGCGGCGCTGCGAGCACGGGCGGGGACGCCCAGAGCGCGGGAGACAGCAGCTCCGGCGAAACCACGGAAATTTACTGGTTCTCCGACGTCAGCGGTTGGGGACCGGCAACGGCCAACTGGACCACGGACACCTCCCCCGCAATCGATTATATGCGGGATGAAATCGGCATTACGCTGAACATTGAGCAGCCTCCGACCGACGCGGCCACAAAGCTTGGCCTCATGATCGCGAACAACTCGCTTCCCGATCTGATGTCCATCACCAACTCCGACGTGTACAAGGAGCTTGTCGCCGCCGACATGGTGTGGGATATGCAGGAATTCCTGGAAACGTACGCCCCCGATTCGCATATGCTTGAGGACTTTCCGGAGGATATCAAGGGCGCTCTGACCGATACCTACGGCGGCTGGTATTCGTTCCCCAGCCATATGGAATCCGCGGACAACCGCGAGAATTTCCCGCCGGACGACCAGGTTTGGGTCGACGTCGTTGAGTACGGCGACAACGGCTGCATCATGTTCAATAAGGACATCATGGACGCTCTCGACATTACGGAGGAGGACGTCAGCACGCAGTCCGGCTTCTACGCCGCGTGCGAAAAGGTCAAGAATTCCGGCTACCAGGTCGACGGCCAGAGCGTGCTGCCCGTCGTGCTGCATTGGAACCTCTGGATCGGCACGAGCCTTGACGGCATTCTCGCCAAGAACTTCGGCGCTGTCCCGGTGGATGCCGACGGCAATTACACCCACCTCGAGCTCACCCCCGGCTACAAGGAAGCGCTGAACTTCGTCAATGACCTCATCATCAACGGCTACCTCGACGTCAACACCCTGACGATCGACGAGACGGCCGGTAAGACCTACCTTGACGCGAAGCGCGTCTTCTGCTGGATCGGCAACCAGGCGCAGCAGGACAAGACCAATATGCCCTGGGTTTCCTACGGCCCGATCCTCGCCGACAACGGCGCCCGCCCGGTTCAGGGCATCAACCAGGCCGCCAGCACCGGCTGGATCCAGACGCTTGTCTCCAAGAACTGCAAGGCTCCTGAAAAGATTGCCGAGCTGCTCACCTGGGCGTCGAGCCGCGAGGGCCTGCTCATCAACTACTACGGCATTGAGGGTGTGGACTACACCATCGACGACGCCGGCATCGTCACCCGCACCGAGGAAGGCACCACCACCTACGCGGAAGTGTACGACAACAACGTGCTCCTGTGGCCGTTTGCGAACACCTCCTTCGAGCGCAACACCGAGCCCGTCCCGGATCCGACCTCCAACCGCGGCGTTGAAGTCAGCCTGATGCCTGCTCTCGGCAAGTATGAGAACACCTACATTTACGATTCCTCTCTGCTTGGCTTTGAGAACAGCGCCGTGCTGGAACCCTCCAGCGACCTTGGCCTGCAGCTCTCGCAGGCGGACACCTATCTGGAATCCCAGAAGGCCGCCATCTGCACCGCCGCCACCAAAGAGGAGTTTGAGTCCCAGTACCAGGCGATGATCGACCAGCTCAACGCGTACAGCATCACCGCCATCGACGAAGCCTACAATGAAGTATATCAGCAGTACTGCGAAGATTTCGGCGACTCGATCGAGGATGTGAACGCGGATCTCTACTAAACCGCAATGCCGTTTTAGCGGCTTGCGCCTGAAGCGCGGTATTGAAAAACCTGCGGCTTAAAACAGACTGGAAAGGAGTGCACGGAAGCAGCAGGCGGCTTCCGTGCACTCCTTGTTTGTTTACGCGGAGAGGAGCGCGTCTATGATGAATAAAAAGAGAAAACGTACATCGATCAGCGGCAATAAAGCCATGCAGTTTCAGCTGCACACCCTGATGCTGCCCGGCACCATCCTGATGCTGGTATTTTCCATCGTTCCGCTGTATGGACTGCTGCTGGCCTTTAAAAATTACAAAGTAACAGAGGGAATTCTCGGCGTCTTCACGAGTCCGTGGTACGGATTCCAGAATTTCAAGGTCATTTTCGGCAATTCCGATTTCGGGAATATGCTCGTCAACACATTGGGGATTAACTTAATCGGGAATGTGATTAACATTCTGGCTGCCATCACCTTCTCCCTTCTCATCAACGAGATTGCACGCCCCCGTTTCAAGAGCTTTGTGCAGACGATCACCTATATGCCGCACTTCATTTCCTGGGTCGTGTTCGGCAGCATCGTCATCACCATGCTGAACGCGGACGGCGGCTTCTTCAATCTGCTTCTGCAAAAGCTCGGGCTCATCAAGGATCCCATCGTCTTCATGGCGCAGCCCGGTTATTTCTGGATGATTGCCATTCTTTCCAACCTGGTCAAGGAGCTCGGCTGGAGCACCATCCTCTACACCGCCGCCATCTCCGGCGTCGATCAGGAGCTGTACGAGGCCGCCGAGCTCGACGGCGCGTCCCGCATCCAGAAGATGACGCGCATCACCCTGCCGTGCATCAAGGGCACCATCATGATCATGATCATCTTCGCCGTGGCCGGCATCATGAACAACAACTTTGATCAGATCTACGTCCTGCAGAACTCCTTCAACCTTCCCCGCAGCCAGGTCATCGACACCTACATCTACAAGGTCGGCCTGCAGGAGCTGCAGTTCGGCATGGCGGCTGCCGTGAACATCTTCAAGTCCGCGCTGGCATTGATCCTTCTGACTGCCGCCAACTTTATCTCCAATAAGCTGACGGACAGCGGCTTGTTTTAAGAGGGAGGCGCCATATGACTCGTATCAAAACAAAAAAAGATCAGAGATTCAACGTCATTCTCACGGCGGCAATGGTCATCATCATGGTCATTACCACCTATCCCGTCTGGTATTGCGTTATCAACTCCCTCAACAACGCGGAGGCTATCGCGCGGTACGGCTTTGCCACTTTTCTGCCGCAGGAGGTGTCCTTTGAGAGCTGGCGATCCGTGCTGAAAAACCCGGATATTTTCCGCGCGTTCGGCATCACCCTGTCCCGCACGGTGATTGTCACGGTTCTGCAGACGGTGATCACCGCCATGTTTGCCTACGGCTTCTCGAAGCGCAATCTGTCGGGCAAGAAATTCTATACCGTAATCGGTTTTGTGAGTATGTATCTCAACGGCGGCGTGATCGCCTACTTCATTCTGTTCTCCGCCATGCATATTTACAACACCTATTGGGTGTACATTCTCCCCTGCCTGTTCGGCGGCTTCTACAACGTCATTATTTTCAACACGAACTTCAAGGCCATCCCGGACAGTCTCTTTGAGTCCGCGAGGATCGACGGCGCGAGCGAGTATACCGTCTTCTTCAAGATTGTCTTCCCGCTCTCAAAGCCCGTCATCAGCGCGCTCGGCATCTTCACCGCCGTCGGCACCTGGAACGACTACACCCAGACGCTCTACTACACACAGTCCGCCGACATCCAGACGCTCTCCTATTATATGCTCTCGATCACGAAGGCCAGCGCCTCGGCGGCCGCCCTCGGCGAAACGATGAGCGCGGGCGCTTCGTCCATTCTCACCACCATCTCAAGCTCCGCCTCCAACTACAAGACCATTGAGCTCGCGTGCATGGTGCTCTCGGCGCTGCCGCTCATCATCATCTATCCCTTCGCGCAGAAGTTCTTCGAGAAGGGCGTCATGGTCGGCTCCGTCAAGGGATAATCTTCCAAACGAAAAGGAGAATCACGCATGAAACAGGAAATCCGGCTGCCCGCTCCGCTGTTCCGCGACCCCATCTACGACTGCCCCACCGATCCCACGGTGATTTGGAACCGCGAGGAGAAGAAGTGGATGCTCTTTTATACCCAGCGCCGCGCGACCGACGTCGCCGTCGGCGTCTCCTGGGTGCACGGGACGAAAATCGGCGTCGCCGAGAGCGAGGACGGCGCAAAATGGCTTTACCGCGGCACGCTCGAGGGGCTTGACATCGAGCACGGCTGCAACACCTTCTGGGCGCCGGAGATCCTCTGGGCAAAGGGCGAGTACCATATGTACGTCTCCTACATCACGGGCGTCCCGACCGACTGGGACTACCCGCGCCGGATGCTGCATTATGTCTCCGACAACCTCTGGGACTGGGACTGCAAGGGCGAAATCGCCCTGAGCTCCGGGCGCGTCATCGACGCGTGCGTCTTTGAAGCGTCGCCCGGCCTCTTCAAGCTGTGGTACAAGGACGAAAACCACGAAAGCCGCACATACGCCGCCGAAAGCCGCGACCTGTACAATTGGACGGTCGTCGGCGAGGAGGTCTCCGACTGCGCGCAGGAGGGGCCGAACGTGTTCGCCCTCGGCGGAAAAATCTGGATGATCTCCGACTTCTGGCACGGCCTTGCCGTCTATACGTCTGACGACTGCGCGCACTGGACGCGCTGCCCGAACCTGCTCGACGCTTCCGGCACGCGCCCGATGGACAGGGGCCTCGGCCACCACGCCGACGTCGTCGTCCGCGGCGACAGAGCCTTCCTGTTCTACTTCTGCCATCCGTACGCGTGCGAGCTTCCCGCCGACGGAAACCGCCGCAAGGACTTCACCGACCAGCAGCGCAACGTCGCCGTCGTGCAGGCGGCGGAGCTCTTTGTGCGGGACGGCGTCCTCGTCTGCGACCGCAATGCGGACGTCAGCTGGCCCGCCCCGGGCGACGAGGCATGAGAGAGCTGATTGTCTTCACCGACAGCGGCGATACGCTCGTCGACGAGACGACGCAGGTCTTCGACGAGCGCGGCGTCGTCCTGCGCGCCGAGCTGATTCCCGGCGCGCGGGAGCTGCTCGAGACGCTGCGGCGCGAGGGCGTCCGCGTCGCGATGGTCGCCGACGGGGAGGCGGAGAGCTTTCACAACGTCTACTCCCGGCTCGGCCTTCTCGATTGCTTTGAGGCGCGGATCTATTCGTCCGACATCGGCGCGGAAAAGCCGTCGCCGCTCATGTTTGAGGCCGCCATGCGCGCCATGGGGCTGACGGAGGAGGACAAGCGCCGGATTGTGATGGTCGGCAACCATGTGAAAAAGGACATTCTCGGTGCGAACCGCTTCGGGCTGACGAGCATCCTGATCGACTGGTCGAAGCGCTATCCGACCGTCCCCGAGACGGCGGAGGAAACGCCCTGCCGCGTCATCCACGCCCCGCCGGAGCTGCTGCCGCTGCTCCGGGCGCTGCGGGAATCGTGACGCCGGAGGCCGCGGCTCCGCCGTCCCTGCACAGCAAAAAATCTGCCGCACGGGAAAGCCCGTGCGGCAGATTTTTTTGCCCGGAAGCCCTGCCGTTCTTCCCCTTTTTCAAACCGGATTGCCTTCCCCCCCTTTTTTGTGCTATGATACGAAGCAGAAAGGGAGGGAACCACCATGCTGACGGAAGCATTTCAGGCAGAGCTCAGGAACTGGGCGCAGGAGGACGAGAACATGGAAGCCCTGATCGTCGTGGGCTCGCACGCGAGAGGGGCGAACCGGCCCGACTCCGACCTCGACCTCGTCGTCATCACGACGGGAAAGCCCGCGATGGTCGAGACACAGGACTTCCCCGCGCGGTTCGGGAAGGTCGCGAAGCAGCAGACGGAATACTACGGCGCGTGTACGTCGGTGCGCGCGTGGTACGAGGACGGGCGCGAGATCGAGTTCGGGATTGTGGAGCCGTCCTGGATGGACATTCCGCTCGACGCCGGAACGCACAAGGTCCTCAGCGACGGGTATCTGGTGCTGACGGATAAGAAGGGGTATTTTGACGGGCTGAAGCTGTGAGGGCGGCAGGCGGGCAAACGAATGGGAACGTGAAGGTATTCGCTCCGTAAAGCTTGCTTTCCAGAGCGAATACCAGGTTTTCAGCCAGCCTTTTGAAAAAGACCCGGCCGGAAAATATGCTTCACTCTTTCGGCTCCTCCTGCGACTCCGCCTCCTCCCCGGTCCCGGAAGCGGACGCCTCCGAATCCTCCGCCGCCGAAGACGCCTCGGCCTCCCCTTCCTCCTCCGCGGGGGGATCAAAGCTTTCATCCGGCACGCAGTCGACAATCGGCGCTTTGCCGCGGACGAACGGCACCTCGGAGAGCTTTTTCGGGAAGAGATATTTCTCCTTCGGAATATTCCGGCGGTGGAGGCGATTCAGGACGTTGTGCCGCAGGAGAGTATACGCGACGGAGCACAGCGGGATAAAGACGAGCATTCCCACAATTCCCATGAGGCTGCCGCCGACGGTGACGGCGGCGAGCACCCAGAGCGAGGGCAGGCCGACGGAGCTTCCGACGACGTGCGGGTAAATCAGATTTCCCTCGACCTGCTGGAGAATCAGGAACAGGATGACGAACCAGACGGCCTGCATCGGGTCGGCGGTCAGGATCAGAAACGCGCCGACGATGCAGCCGATGAACGCGCCGAAGATGGGAATCAGCGCCGTCACGGTGATAAGGACGCTGATCGTCAGAGCGTACGGGAAGCGCAAAATGCTCATCGTGAGGAAGAACATACAGCCGAGGATCACGGCCTCAAGGCACTGGCCGGAGAGAAAGCCCGAGAAGGTGCGGAAGGAGAGCGTGCCGATCTCGGAAATGCGGTCGGCGTGCTTTTCCGGCAGATAGGCGTAGAGAAGCTGGCGGTACTGCCGCCCGAGGCGCTCCTTCTGCAGAAGGACGTACGCCGCGAACACGACGGCGACAACGGAGCCGATCGCCCCGCCGATGATGGAGGACGCGATGCCGATCGTCGAGTTGACAACGCCGCCCATGCTGTTTTGGGCGAAATCCATCGCGCTCTGCCCGACCTTCTCCCAATCGATCTGAATGGAGTTGATCCACTCCACCACCTGCGGATACTGCGCCGCCATGCGCTCCGCGTTCTCCTGCGCCTGCTGCAGGAAGACGGGGATGCGATCCACCAGATTCTGGACGGTGCGCCCGATCTCCGGAAGAATCAGGAAAAAGACGACGGCGAGGAGACCGCACACGAGCAAAAGCGTCAGAATAAAGCTGATGGGACGCTTCGCGCGGCGGAGGCGCCCCGGCGCGCGCCCCTCGGGCAGCTCGGGAAAGAGCCGCCGCTCTATCTGCCGCATCGGCACGTTGAGCACAAACGCAATCGCCGCTCCCGCGAGGAACGGCGCGCACAGATTCAGCAGCACATCTCCCGCCTTCCACACCAAATCGAGATGCTGCAGCGCCGCGTTGAGCGCAACGCCCAGCGCCACAAGCAGGAGCAGCTTTTTCATGTTCGCCTTTGTCAGATTCACAGTCTTTCCCCCCAAGCGGCCGGGCACGCGTCGCCGCGCCGCGCTGAATTCCGGAGCCTTTTCCGTTATTATAGCACAGCCCGCACGCGCCGCGCGAGCGGTCCTGTAAATTATTTGCAAATTCAATCCGGTTTTGTCAGGGGCGATATTACAGACTGTATAAATCAATTGGTTTTTTGAAAATTTTGCGATCCTCCTCTTGACAAAGCCCCGGGCCGATGCTAGTATGTTAGTAACAGCAAAATATTTCAAAGCGTTGAGAAGGAAGTTTCCGACTCACCTGTCTGTCTCCAGAGAGTCCGCGCCCATCGGGCTGCAAGCGCGGACGGCGGACGAATCTGAAATACCGCCTTTGAGTGCGCGCCGAAATAAGGCGTGACGCTTTGCCCACGTTACGGGCAGCTATGAGAGAGTTTTGTTATACATGGTTTTCCCTGTTTAGCAATTCGGAAAATAGGGTGGAACCGCAAGCTGAGCCTTGCCCCTTACCAGGAGGGGCAAGGCTTTTTGTTTTCTTTGCAGGCAATTTCCGGGCAAAATCATCGCCCGGGTGCTGAGATACATTTTCATGAAAGGGGACTGTCACGCATGATCAAAGTAATGCTCAAGGGTGACGCGAAGGAATTCGAGGCGGGCGTGACCGCCGCGGAGATCGCGAAATCCATCGGCGCGGGGCTGTACAAGGCGGCCTGCGCCTGTAAAATAGACGGGGAGGCCGCGGATCTGCGCACGCCTCTGACGAAGGACTGCGAGCTCGAGATTCTGACCTTCGACTCGGCGGAGGGCAAGCACGCCTACTGGCACACCACGGCGCACATCATGGCGCAGGCCATCGGGAGACTGTATCCCGGCGCGAAGTTTGCCATCGGCCCGGCGATTGAGAACGGCTTCTACTACGACGTCGATCTCGAGCAGACGCTGACCCCGGACGACCTCGTGAAGATCGAGGCCGAGATGAAGAAGATCATCAAGGAAGATCTGCCGCTCGAGCGCTTTGAGCTCTCCCCCGAGGACGCCGTGAAGCTGATGGAGGAGAAAAAGCAGGACTACAAGCTCGAGCTCATCGCGGAGCACTCCGGCAAGGGCGAGAAGATCAGCTTCTACCGGCAGGGCGAGTACATCGACCTGTGCGCCGGCCCGCATCTGATGAGCACCGGGCACGTCAAGGCCGTGAAGCTCACGAACTGCACCGGCGCTTACTGGCGCGCCGACGCGAACAACAAGATGCTCCAGCGCGTCTACGGCATTTCCTTCCCGAAGGCCGCCGATCTCGAGGCGTACGTCACGATGCTTGAGGAGGCGAAGAAGCGCGACCACCGCAAGCTCGGCCGCGACCTCGAGCTCTTCACCATCATGGACGAGGGCCCGGGCTTCCCGTTCTTCCTGCCGAAGGGCATGATTTTGAAGAACCTGCTCATCGACTACTGGCGCGAGATCCACCGCAAGGCGGGGTATCAGGAGATCTCCACCCCGATGATCCTCAACCGTTCCCTTTGGGAGCGCAGCGGCCACTGGGATCACTACAAGCAGAATATGTACACCACCGTCATCGACGAGCAGGACTTCGCCATCAAGCCGATGAACTGCCCCGGCGGAATGCTCGTCTACAAGACGAAGCTCCACTCCTACCGCGACCTGCCGCTGCGCGTGGGCGAGCTGGGACTGGTGCACCGCCACGAGCTTTCCGGCGCGCTGCACGGCCTGATGCGCGTGCGCTGCTTCACCCAGGATGACGCGCACATCTTCATGACGAAGGAGCAGATCAAGGACGAGATCAAGGGCGTTGTGAATCTGATCGACTCCGTGTACAAGACCTTCGGCTTCCAGTACCACATTGAGCTCTCCACGATGCCCGAGGACCACATGGGCGCGCAGGAGGACTGGGACAACGCCACCGAGGCGCTGCGCGCGGCCATCACCGAGCTCGGCTACGACTACGAGGTCAACGAGGGCGACGGCGCGTTCTACGGCCCGAAGCTCGACTTCCACCTCACCGACTGCCTCGGACGCACCTGGCAGTGCGGCACCATCCAGCTCGACTTCCAGCTCCCCGAGCGCTTTGAGCTCGAGTACACCGGCGAGGACGGCGCGAAGCACCGCCCGATCATGATTCACCGCGTCGTGTTCGGCAGCATTGAGCGCTTCATCGGCATCCTGACCGAGCACTTTGCCGGCGCGTTCCCGCTGTGGCTCTCGCCCGTGCAGGTCAAGGTTCTGCCGATCTCCGAGCGTCATCATGAGTACGCCCAGAAGGTCGCCGCCGAGCTCGAGGCCGCCGGCCTGCGCGTGGAGGCGGATCTCCGCAACGAGAAGATCGGCTACAAGATCCGTGAGGCGCAGCTGCAGAAGACCCCGTATATGCTTGTCGTCGGCGACAAGGAAGCGGAGACCGGCACGGTTTCCGTCCGCAGCCGCAAGGACGGCGATATCGGCGCGATGGCTGTCGCGGAGTTTGCCGCGAAGGCTGTCGAGCAGGATAAATCCCGCGCCATGGACTAAGATTCTTTCAGCTTAAAATCATGAGCCGCCCCCGCGCGCTGTACGGCGTGCGGGGGCGGCTTTTTGTTTTGATTTATTTCGTTATATCTCCGAGATCCACCACTGTCAGCCCTTTCTTTACAGCCCGCTCAAAGGTCTGCGCTGCCCCTCCCCAGCCATGTGTGATATAGCAGATTGCATAGGCGGAGTGATCCACAAGATATTTGTTCCTCTCTGGTATTGCCGCTTTAAAATAGTATTTTTCAAATCCCTCTGGATATAAGATGTCATCATACAAACTCTTATTGTGTATAGCAAAGGTCAAATATGGAATTATCAGAGTACTTCTGACAGCTGGATAGGTTTCTTTCAGTTCGAAAACTGTGCGTGCACACATCCAGTCAAATTGACCCATTCCCCCCAGCAGAAAACTGTTAACTCCTTTTGCTATTACATCTTCTATTGCTTGCTGGACATCCATTTTTTTCAACCGATAGCACTCCCTGCGTCCAATAAAAGTTGCGGTTTGTTCCCTGTGCACATAGATCGCCTCCTCTCATATTGTAGCGATCTTTTTTCATAAATCAACTCTATTAGAGTTTTTACAACTCTAATAGAGTGTGTATTGATCCGTCTCCTCCGCCTATACTAATGGTATGCATCACACACTAATTGGAGGTGCGGCGGTGGAGCTTACATCGATCGGGAAAAACATTCGCAAGTATCGTCATATGCGGAAGCTTCGGCAGGGGGAGCTTGCAGAAAAGGTGGATTTGAGCATCAACTATGTCGGCGCAATCGAAAGAGGAGAGAAAATCCCCTCCCTCGAAACGCTGCTCACCATCATCAACGCCCTTGACGTATCGGCGGATATGCTCCTCGCGGACGTGATAAATACGGGATATGCGGTGAAGGAATCTCTGCTTGCCGAAAAGCTTGAGAGGCTTTCCGCAAAAGACAGAGCCATGATCTATGATGTGATTGACACGATGATTCAGCATTTATCTCCGGGAAAAATATGATTTGATATGCAAATGAGCCGCCCCCGCGCGCCAAAATACGGCGTGCGGGGGCGGCTTTGTCGTTTTCGTGTTGATTGGAAAAAGCTTCAAAGCTCCGACGGCTCTGCCTGATTGCATCGGTTGACATACTTCTCCTGATATGCCGCGAGCTGTGGACAGGGGTATTCCGGACAGGCGGCGCAGGAATCGATCCCACGCTCCCGGCAGCAGAGGGCAAACGGACATTCCCGGCACAGCGCAAAGACCTCCTGCGACCGCCCGCCGCCGCACCGGCATTCCGCAAGCGGGATTGCAAGGCCGAAGGCCTCCCGGTAAAAGGCCTGCGCCCGCCGTCTGAGTCCGTCGTCATCCCGCCGGGACGCAAGATATGTCACGCAGCGCGCGCAGTCATGCCCGCAGAAGCACGGCAGGGAGAACGGTTCCGTCATCACCGCACCGTCACCTTCGCCGTCACCGTGCGCAGCTCCGGGAGCAAATACCGCTCCGGGGTGAGGGTCAGAAGCGGCGTGCCGTCGAAGCCGTAGTGGATCGTGCGGGCGAAGAAGCTGCGCATCCCGCCGTCCGGCTTCGCGTGGTAGATAATCACGTCGCGGCCGTACTCGTCCTTCGTGAAGGAATTATGGCCGGGGCCGCGCTCCGAGACGGTATGCTCGCGGGCAAGAACCGGATAACCCGTCTCCTCCCACGAGGCCGGGTCGAGCAGATCGGCGTTCTCGTCCGCCGTCAGCAGGCCGAGGCAGTAGTAATCGCTCACGCTGTCGCCGGAGAAGGTCATGAACAGCTTCCCGCCGTGTTTCAGGACGTTCGGCCCCTCGTCGACCTCCGTGTGCTGGCGGTCCCACGCGTATTTCGGGCGGCAGAGGAGAACCGGCTCCCCGGCGAGGCGCTCGGGATGCGCCGGGTCGACGGGGGCGATCATGAGGTCGGAGCTGTCCATGCCGCGCGCGTCGATCGTCCGCTGCGCCCAGCAGTAATAGCTCCTCCCGTTCGCCTCAAAATACGTCATGTCGAGCGTGATGCCGTCCTCGATGAGCGGCGAGCCGTCCGCACGGGTGACGCGCACCGGCTCCGACCACTGCTCCGGGACCGTCGGGTTGTGCTCGCAGACCATGATCCGCGACTGGACGTGGTCCCACTCGCCGTTCGTGCTCGAGGCGAAGAGGCAGCACAGCTTTCCGCCGATGACGTGCAGCTCCGGCGCCCAGTTGCAGCCGCTGTGGTCGCCCGACTCTGTTGCGTGGAAAATGCACACACCCTCCGCGCCGGTCAGCCCCTCGATCGTGTCGGAATGGCGGATCCACAGGTCGCGGCCCCCGGTGTGCTCGTTCGTCCCGACGAGAAAATAGAAATTGAAAAAGTCCTCGTACCGCAGCACCATCGGATCGGCAATGCCCCACAGAATCGGGGTGCGGTACTCCTTCACGACGGCCCGCCCCGTCACGGCATACTCGCCCGGGCGGCCCGCGTCCACGGCGGCAAGCGAAGCGGCGTCCCACTCGACGGGGATCTCCTCCGCGGAGCCGTCCGAGTACCGCGCCGTCAGCGGCGGCAGGCGCAGCGCCTCCCCGGCGGCAATCGAGACCGCAATCGGATCGGCGGAGACGTTTTTGACCTCGCCGAGCTTGCGGCGCAGATAGTCCGCCTCCTCCGCTGTGAGCGCGAGCAGGCTGACCGCGACGCTCTCCCCGCCGATCTCCGCCGTCTCCGGCGGAGCGCTGTGCGCGAGCGGCTCCGGCAGACGGGTGAAGCGGACGAGATCCGCCGTCTCCCACGAGGCCGCGCCGCGCGGCTCGCCGTCCGCGGTCGAGAGCAGGGCGGTGACGGCGATTTTTCCGCTGTCAAGACGGGTCAGAACGGGCGCGTCGAGGACGATCGTCTCCCCCGCCGGCTTGCCGGAGGAGAAGTCGGCTTCGGCAAAAAGGACGCCGATGCCGTAGTTGAGCGGCTCGAACGCGCCGTCTTCCCCGCGCAGGGCAAGGTGCAGGCTGTGCGCGTCCGGCAGGAGGCTTGTGGAGGTGTAGGCGGCACAGAGGGTTTTCTGCATATGTGTCAAATCCTTTCTATGATGATCTTACGTCTTGATCGCGCCGGTAAAGTCGACGCCGCCGCCGTACGGGCGGAAGACGATGCCGGAGACGCCGGGCGCGGAGGCAAAATAGCAGCTGCCCACGGAGACGGGCAGGAAGACGGAGCGGTCGGCGAGGAGCTGCTCGGCGGAGCGGCAGGCCTCGAGTTTTTCCGCGCCGCTCGTCTGCCGCACCTGCGCGACGAGGGCGTCGTACCCGGCGTCGGAAAAGCCGGAGACGTTGCCGGACGCGCCGGAGACAAAGAAGGACAGCGCCGCGGCGGGGTCGTCGCTCTCCGGGGTATAGGAGCAGATGGCGGCGGAGAACGCCCCGGAGGCGACGCGCGAGGCGAGGTCGTCCTCAGAGAGCGGGGCGAGGTTGAAATAGCCGCCGAAGGCCGCGTTCCACGCGACGATGAGCTCGTTCGCGAGGGCGGTCAGCTCCGGGTCGTCGGGGCAGAGGATGGTGAGGGCGGGCGGCGTCTCCGCGCCGAGCTCGGCGAGTCCCTCCCGCATCAGGGCGGCGGCGTCCTCGAGCCGTTCCGGGAGGGCGGCGTCCCCGGCCTGCTCCCGGTAATTCTCGCCCTCAATCGAGACGGCGGGCGGGATGAGGCCGCCGGCTGGCGCTTCGAGGCCGCTCTTGAGGGACGCCCAGTCCACGGCGCGGAGGAAGGCGGCGCGCACCTTCTCGTTCTGCAGCTCAGGGGAAGCGTCGCTCGCGAGGTTGAACGTAAAGCCCCAGACGGTGTCCTCGAACGAGACGATGGTGCAGCCGCGCGCCTCGGCGCGGGACGCCTGCGCCTCGGTGAGGCCGATGGCGTCGACGGTGCCGTCCGAGACGGCGATGGCCTCGTCCTCAATCGTGATTTCGGCCTTGTCGATCGGCATGGAGACGCTGCCGGGGGCGACGTCTCCCCAGTACGTCGACGAGGCGGCGAGGTTGATGTGACGGCCGGGATCCCAGCCGTAGATGCCGTCGATGACGAACGGCCCGTTGACGAGGAGGGTGGAGCGGTCGAGGCCGTACCGCCCGGCGGCGCTCTCGAAGAACTCCTCGTTGCACGGCATGAAGACGGGCAATGCCGTCAGGGCGGGAAAGTTGCGGACCGGGTACTCGAGCTCGACGACAAGGGTATAATCCCCCGCGGCGCGCACGCCGAGCGCGTCCGCCGACATGGTTCCGTCGCGCACGGCGGAGGCGTTCTTGATGCAGAGCATCGGCTCGCACGTCCCGGAGCCGGTGGCCGGGTCGAGCGCGCGCCGGAACGCGTAGACGAAATCCGCGGCGGTGACGGGCGTTTTGCCGTCCGACCACGTCGCGTCCTTGCGCAGGGAGAACGTATAGATGGTAGAATCGTCGGAGACGGACCAGCTCTCGGCGGCGCCGGGCTCGGGGTCTCCGTTCTCGTCGAGGCGGGCGAGACCCTCAAACAGCGCGCCGATGACGACGGCGGCGTTCTCGCCCTCCGCGATTTGGGGATCGAGCGTTTTCGGCTCGCTTGAGAGGTGCCAGGTAAAGCTCTTTCCCGTCCCGAGCTCCTCCTGCTCGGAGCAGGCGGAGGAGAGGAAAGCAAACAAAAAAAGCAGCGCGCACAGAAGCGCGGGCGCGCGCATTCTCGACATGGAAATCGCCTCCTTGGGCAGGGAAATACAGCGGGGCTGCTACGTCCATTCTATCATGCTCCCCGGCGCGATGCAATCGGGGGCGGGGAAATGTCATAAAATCGTCATACAATCTTTCGTTCGCGCATTTTCCCCTTGTCCGGGCGGCGGGGCGATGCTACAATAAGGGTAGCGGGGAAACTCCGCGCTCCGCCCGCGGCGGAGAGAGATGGAAGGAGTCATGAAAATGAAGGAACTGAAATTTTATCTGTGCAGTCACTGCAAGAACCTTGTGGAGATGATCCACTTCGGCGGCGCGCCGCTGATGTGCTGCGGCGAGAAGATGCAGCTGCTGACGGCGAACACGACGGACGCGGCGGTAGAGAAGCACGTCCCGGCGGTCAGCGTGGAAGGCCAGACCGTGACGGTAACGGTCGGCAGCGTGGAGCACCCGATGACGGACGCGCACTACATCCAGTGCATCGTGCTGCAGACGGAGAAGACCGTTCAGAGAGCGGACCTCGCGCCCGGCGACGCGCCGAAGGCAGTCTTCGCGCTGGCGGAGGGCGATAAGGTCGTCAAGACGTTCGCGTACTGCAACCTGCACGGGCT
>CALWIH010000035.1 GCA_944380675.1 uncultured Clostridia bacterium
ATCGTCGCGCTTGCGCCGATCGCCGTCGGCATCAGCGAGAAGACGGGCATCGCGGGCGCGCTGTGCATGGGCGCCGTCGTGAGCGGCGCGATGTTCGGCGACAATCTCTCGATGATCTCCGACACGACCATCGCCGCGACGCGCACGCAGGCCTGCGAAATGCGGGATAAGTTCCGCGAGAATATCCGCATTGTCCTGCCCGCCGCCCTTCTCTCCCTGATTCTGTTCCTCGTCATCTCCGGCGGAGAATATCAGGTGACGGGCGAGCTCTCCTACAACCTGTGGCAGGTGCTTCCCTACCTCGTTGTGCTCGTCGGCGCGCTGGCGGGAATGAACGTGTTTCTCGTGCTCGTCCTCGGTACAGTCCTTTCCATCGTGATCGGCGCGGCCACGGGAGCCATCGCGCCGCAGGATATTTTCACCGTCATCGCCAAGGGGCCGGACGGGGAGAGCGGCGTCATGAGTATGTACGACATTACCGTCATCTCGATTGTGGTCGCGGGCGTGATCGGTCTCGTGAAGGCGAACGGCGGCATCGACTTTGTGCTCGGGGCAATCAAGCGGCACGTCCGCTCCCCGAAGGGCGCGCAGATCGGCATCGCTGCGCTCAGCTCGCTCGTCGACATTTCTACGGCGAACAATACGATCGCGATTGTGATGTCCGGCCCTATCGCAAAGGAGATCTCGGAGGAATACGGGATTCCGCCGCGCCGTACGGCGGCCCTGCTCGACATTTTCACCTCCGTGTGGCAGGGAATCATCCCCTACGGCGCGCAGCTGCTCGCGGCGGCCACCGCCCTTTCCGTGACGCCCCTGCATCTGCTGCCGTATCTGTTCTATCCGATTCTGATGGGGGTTTCGGCGCTTGGATTTATTCTTTTCGGGAAAACGCCTACCGCGAAGACAAAATCGGAATAAAGCTGACTCATTGTGCATAAGCAGTTTGAGCGAAAAAGGAGCCGGGATTGCGGCAGCGCAAGCCCGGCTCCTTATATGATCCATGAAACCCGTTTCCGGCAGAGGGCAGCTTCCGGCCCCCGCCCCGTCCGCCGCAAACACTGCGGTACGCTCGCTTTTTGTTCACGGCGCCGGAGGAAGCGGCAGCTCCGGCACATGACGGGCGATGCAGCGCCTTCTGTAAGCGGGAGCCGTGCAGAGATTCCTGCGGTATACCTTCTTCCCGCTGGGATTGCAGCAGACTCACGCCTGCGAAATCGCGCCGGTCAGCTCCAGATACTCGTCGTAGGTGCAGGAGCGGTCGAAGCGGCAGCCGCCCTCGCCGAGCTCGATGACGCGGTTCGCGATGGTCTGGACGAACTGGTGATCGTGCGACGCGAACAGGACGACGCCCTTGAACTCCGCGACGCCGTTGTTGACCGCGGTGATGGACTCGAGGTCGAGGTGGTTCGTCGGCTGGTCGAGCAGGAGCACGTTGGAGCCGTAGAGCATCATGCGCGAAAGCATACAGCGCACCTTCTCGCCGCCGGAGAGCACCTTGACAGGCTTGTAGACCTCGTCGCCGCTGAAAAGCATCTTGCCCAGGAAACCCCTCAGATACGTCTCGGTCGTGTCCTTCGCGGAATACTGGCCGATCCACTCAAGGATGGAGAGGTCGCAGCCGTTAAAGTACGCGGAGTTGTCCTGCGGGAAATACGACTGCGAGGTGGACACGCCCCAGCGGAACGTTCCCTCGTCCGGCTCGAGCTCCCCGGCGAGAATCTTGAACAGGGTCGTGTTCGCCAGCTCGTTCCCGACGAAGGCGATCTTGTCGCCGCGGTTGACGCGGAAGCTCACCCTGTCGAGCACCTTCACGCCGTCGACGGTTTTCGACAGGTTCTCGACGGTCAGAATCTCCTTGCCGGGCTCGCGGTCCATGGTGAAGCCGACGTACGGATACCGGCGGCTCGAGGCGGGCATCTCCTCGACGGTGATCTTGTCGAGGAGGCGCTTGCGCGAGGTGGCCTGCTTCGATTTGCTCCGGTTCGCGGAGAAGCGCTGAATGAAGCTCTGCAGCTCCTTAATCTTCTCCTCGGCCTTGCGGTTCTGGTCGCGGATCATGCGCTGGATGAGCTGGCTCGACTCATACCAGAAATCGTAGTTGCCGACGTAGAGCCTGATCTTGTTGTAATCGATGTCGACGATGTGCGTGCAGACGTTGTTGAGAAAATGGCGGTCATGGGAGACGACGATGACCGTGCCGGGGAACTCGGCGAGCCAATCCTCAAGCCAGCTGATGGAGCGGACGTCGAGGTCGTTCGTCGGCTCGTCGAGCAGGATGATGTCGGGCTGACCGAACAGGGCGCGGGCGAGCAGCACCTTGACCTTCTCCGCGCCCGTGAGGGACGACATGACAGAATAGAGCGCCATATTGTCGATGCCGAGGCCCTGCAGGAGGCGGCCCGCCTCCGTCTCGGCCTCCCAGCCGTTGAGCTCGGCGAACTCCGCCTCAAGCTCGGCGGCGCGGTCGCCGTCCTCGTCGGAGAAATCCTCCTTGGCGTAGAGGGCGTCCTTCTCCTTGAGCACCTCGTAAAGGCGCGGGTTGCCCATCAGGATGGTCTCGAAAACGGTATAGTCGTCGTAGGCGTGATGATCCTGCTTGAGCACGGACATCCGCAGCTTCGGATCGATGCTGACCGAGCCGCTTGTCGGCTCGAGCTCGCCTGAGAGGATGCGCAGAAAAGTCGACTTGCCCGCCCCGTTCGCGCCGATGACGCCGTAGCAGTTGCCCTCGGTGAACAGCAGGTCGGCATGGGAAAACAGCGCCTGGCCGCTGAAGCTCAGACTCAGATCGGATACGGTAATCATGGGGGTATTTCTCCTTTGCGGAAGTTCAGTGTTGCCGGAGACGCTTTTGCGCAGGCGTCTTCCGCTTTTTATTATAGCATGCGGACGCCCTTTCTGAACAGGCGGCAAAGTGACAGGCTTTCTTGCGGCAAAGCGCGGAAAATGGTATAATCGGCGAAAAGAACACGGGAGGGAAAACGCAATGGAGGAAAAGAGACTCGCACAGCAGATGAAGTTCATCACCGAGGCGGACCGCATGAAAAGCGTCTACCGGCGGACGCTCCTCACCGACCGCTCGCGGCGCGAGACGGACGCGGAGCATTCCTGGCACTTTGCGCTCATGGCGATGCTGCTCGCCGAATACGCCGAGCCGGGCGTCGACGTCAGCCGCGTGATCCGCATGGCGCTCGTCCACGACCTTGTGGAGATCTACGCCGGGGACACGTTCGCGTACGACGGCGAGGGCAAGAAGACGCAGCGCGCCCGCGAGGAGCGGGCCGCGGACAAGCTCTTCGCCCTGCTTCCCCCGGATCAGGGGCAGGAGCTGCGCGCGCTCTGGGAGGAATTCGACGCGAGGGAGACGCCGGACGCGCGCTTCGCCGCCGCCGTCGACCGCATCCAGCCCTTCCTCAACAACTGCCTGACAGAGGGGCACACCTGGAAGGAGGGCGATGTGACGAGCGACCAGGTACGCGAGCGCCTCGAAGTCACGAAGGAGGCCGCGCCCGCGCTCTGGCCGCTCGTCGACTCGCTGATCCGCGAGAGCGTGGAGAAGGGGTATCTGAAGAGATAGCCGCTGTGTCAAAAAGAAGTAAAGGAGAATCAGACCATGTCCAAGTTGAAAACAGCCGATTTCTATTATGTATGGAGCTGTTCTGTCCACTCTGCTTAATCACAAAATCTGCCCTATTCTGATTGAGGGAGGGACAGATCGCCAAGTGTACGATTTCACAACCGATCAAAAAGATTTCAGGCTTTTTCTGAAATATCGATCCAAACCGAACCTCACTCAGT
Organism: uncultured Clostridia bacterium; assembly: GCA_944380675.1. Taxonomy (GTDB): domain Bacteria; phylum Bacillota; class Clostridia; order Oscillospirales; family Acutalibacteraceae; genus Caccousia. The sequence continues at coordinate 3,799 of CALWIH010000035.1, forward strand.
CACCGGATTACTCCAGTTGGCAATTTGTATTCTCTGACGACGATATCAGAGAACTCAAACAGTTTGCGGCTTCAGGAAAAATGCTTTCAGTTGGCCTTGTCTGCGGGCAGGATGCATTGAATAAAAGCGAATACGCTGTTATCCATCAGGAGGAATTGCTGCAACTCTTTTCTGAAGGAAAAACTTCTCTTACTATTAGTATCATGAAAGGCGAAAAAGCTTTCCGTATCTCCACCGGCGGCGGGCGTGACAACGCGATACAGATAAAAACAAATCGCCTTTATTGATCCTTTCACCCTGAAAAAAGCGCAGTTCCGAACCCGATGCTTTGAGAAAGCAGGGGCGTGACAGGCGGCGCGTGTTATCCCTTCCTGTAGCCGCACTTGGGGCAGACGCCGTTTTCGTTCAGCGCAATGCCGCACAGCGGGCAGCGGTCGATCTGATTGTGCGTCTCAAACTCCGCGGAAGCCGCGTTCACCCCGCTGGTGAAGGTGAGCTTCGCGATGTTCAGCTTATCCTTCAGCAGCTCATAGACAATCTTGATCATGCCCTCCACCGTCATGGTTTCCTTCGTCACAACGAGACGGCATTCCGGGTAAGCGGTGGCCAGTTCGGTCTGGAAGGCGGGACCCTTCATCTGATTCTGAGGCGCTCCGTTGCGGATTCCCTGCTCCTCATACACCTTCAGGACGGCGGGGAGAAGGGGATCGTCCTCCCGCAGAATCAAAGCGTGGTCGAAGTTCTTCAGGACGGACCAGGCGGTTTTCTGGATCTCGTTGCAGGGGAAAACCATGTTCACGCCCGGATTGACGGTGTCCTCCACTTCGATGGTGAGTACGCCCGTATGTCCGTGAAGATACTGGGCTTCTCCCTTGAAGCCGTAGAACCGGTGGGCATACTGCAGATCCAATGTCGTAATGCTTCTCATCATACAACCTCCTTGTTGCAATATCGTCCGGCACAGAGAGACCGGTCTGTGCCGGAGGCTGCCTCATGCGGCGAGGGCAGCGCGGCGGCGGGGTTCCGGAACCCCGAGAAGACCCTGCCCTTCGGCGGGCCGGCCTTCATGAAGTGATTACAGTATAGCCGAAAACCGCCCTTTGATCTGTGATATAATCACCTTAAGCGATTTTCGCGGGGCGGCGAACAGGGGACTCCCTTATCTTCCCGCTCCCGCGAAGAATCCGGGCGGACAGAGGGCTTCTCTTTTCCCTCATCTATGCTATAATGAGGGTACGCAAGAGAGAGACAACGTCTGCGGGAGGTGCGGAATATGGAGGAATGTCTGATTTGCGGAGCGCCGCTGGTCTATCTGATCGAAGAGGAAAGCATGGAGTGCGCGATCTGCCGCAAAAGGGAACCGAGCAAGACCCGCTGCGTGCGCGGGCATTACGTCTGCAGCGACTGCCACACGCAGGGAATGGACAGCATCTTCAGCCTGTGCCTTTCCGAAGACTCCGACGATCCGATCCGGATCGTCTGCCGGATGATGGAGCTCCCCTTCTGCCATATGCACGGCCCGGAGCACCATGTGATGGCAGGCGCGGCGCTGCTCACCGCTTACAGGAACGCCGGAGGCGCGCTCGAGCTGGAGACGGCTCTGCGGGAGATATACAGCCGGGGCAGGGCTGTTCCGGGCGGAGCCTGCGGCTTCTGGGGCGCGTGCGGAGCCGGGATCAGCGCGGGACAGTTTGTAGCCATCGCCACCGCGTCGACCCCGCTGGCGCGCGAGCCCTGGGGTCTGAGCAACCGAATGACCGCCCGCGCTCTTGAGAGCATCGGAAAAACGGGCGGGCCGCGCTGCTGCAAGCGGGATACCTGGCTGGCCATTCTGGCCGCCGTGGATTTTGCCCGCGACGAGCTCGGCGTAACGATGCGGCGAAGCGTCCCCGTGTGCTCCTACAGCTCCCGAAACCGCCAGTGCATCGGCGGACGCTGCCCGTTTTTCAGCGGACAGCCGGAACGCAGTCCGGCATAACCGAAGACGCCGCACGGCGTCCCGCAAAACGCGGCTTCGCGGCAACAGCGGCGAATTCACAGGAAAGGATGAGATGCGATGCGCATTTTGATGCTGGGGAACAGCTATACCTTTTACAACGAGCTGCCGTCGCTCCTGGCGGAGCTGACGGGGGGCGAGGTCGTCCGGCACACGCGGGGCGGCGCGAGGCTCTCGGAGCAGCTCAACCCGGAGACGGGGCTCGGCGCGAAAACGCTCCGGGCGCTCTCGGAGGAAAAATGGGACTATGTCGTCCTGCAGGAGATGAGCAACGGCCCGGTGACGGCGCCGAAAAGCTTCTTCTCGAGCGTGGATCGGCTCTGCGGACTCATCCGGGAAAACGGAGCCGTGCCCGTCCTCTATGCCACCTGGGCGTACCAGAAGGGCGGCGCGGAGCTTCTAGAGAAGGGCTGGGACTATGATGAGATGGCGCGCGGCCTTGCGAAGGCGTACCGCCGCGCGGCGGAGGAGAACGGCGCGCTGCTCGCCGCGGTGGGCGATCGGTTTTACGAGCTCTCCGCCTCGGAAAACCTCTATGACGCGGACGGCTCGCACCCGAACGAGCGCGGCTCCCGCGTCGCGGCGGAGACAATCGCCGCCGTCATTCGGAAACACGAGGAGGAGCGGGCATGATCCGGGAAATTTGCCGGGACACCTTTTTTCTGTCCCAAAAGGCGCAGCCCGCCGCGCCGGAGGATCGGCAAATCGCCGCCGATCTGCTGGAGACGCTCCTGCACTACCGGGAGGGCTGCGTCGGTATGGCGGCAAACATGATAGGCGAAGCGAAGCGCATCATCGTCTTCGACAACGAGGGGACGCCGCAGGTCATGTATAACCCCGAAATCATCAAAAAATCCGACCCGTATCAGACGGAGGAGGGCTGCCTCTCCCTCGCCGGCACGCGCCCGGTGAAGCGGTGGAAAACCGTCAAGGTGCGCTGGCAGAACGAAGCGTTCGAGGAGCGAATCAAGACCTTCACCGGCTGGACGGCGCAAATCATTCAGCACGAAATCGATCACTGCGAGGGCATTCTGATCTGAATGTCCTCCGTGCGAAGCCGGCCCGCTCTCTCCCCTCTGCCCGCCGCGCTCCGCACCGCATCAGCATAGATAAATAGAGAGGAAACCATGATCCGGATCAAAGGAAAATACAACGAAGCCATCATTTATACCGACACGGTCGACAGCGCGTCCCTCGCGCAGGTGCAGGAGCTGTGCAATCAGGCGTTCACGGCAGGCAGCCGCATCCGGCTGATGCCGGACATCCACGCCGGAAAGGGCTGCACCATCGGCACCACCATGACCGTCACGGACAAGATCGTCCCCAATCTTGTGGGCGTGGACATCGGCTGCGGCATGGAGACCGTCCGCCTCCGCGAGACGCATCTCGAGCTGCAGAAGCTCGATCGGCTGATTCGGGAGAAAATCCCCTCCGGCTTTTCCATCCGCGCGACGCCCCACCGGTACGCGGAGCAGATAGACCTCGGTGCGCTGTGCTGCGCGTCCCATGTGGATCTGCTGCGCGCGGAGCGAAGCGTCGGCACGCTGGGCGGCGGCAACCATTTCATCGAGGTCGACCGCGACGGCGAGGGGTGCCTCTATCTCGTCGTCCACTCCGGAAGCCGCCACCTCGGCGTGGAGACGGCCGGGTACTACCAGCAGGAGGGCTACCGTGTGCTGAACCGCACGGACGACGCTTCCGTGGCGGCGCTGACGGCGCGGCTCAAAGCGGAGGGCCGGGAGAAGGAGATTCCGAAGGAGCTCAAAAAGCTCAAAAACCTCAAGCAGACTGAGATTCCCAAGGCGCTTGCCTATGTCTCGGGCGAGCTGTTCGAGCAGTACCTCCACGATATGCGGCTTGTCCAGCGCTTCGCGGCGCTGAACCGGCAGGCCATGGTGGACGAGATCATAAAGGGCATGAAGCTCCATGCGGAGGAGCAGTTCACGACGATTCACAACTACATCGACACCGACAGCAGGATTCTGCGCAAGGGCGCGGTGTCCGCCCGGGCGGGCGAGCGGTTGCTGATCCCCATCAATATGCGCGACGGCAGCCTGCTCTGCGTGGGAAAGGGCAACGAGGACTGGAATTTTTCCGCACCGCATGGGGCGGGCCGCCTGATGAGCCGCGCGGAGGCGAAGCAGTCCTTCACCGTCTCCCAGTTCAAGAAGGAGATGGCGGACGTCTTCACCACCTCGGTGAGCAAGGCGACGCTCGACGAGTGCCCGATGGCGTACAAGGGGATGCGGGATATTCTCGACAACATCGGCCCCACGGCGGAGGTCGTCAAAATTCTCCGCCCCGTCTACAATTTCAAGGCCGGGGACGAGGACTGACGCGAGCCGCCCGGAAAGGAGGAGCCGGATTGAAACGCTTTTTGCAGCGCTTATCAAAATGGGGAATCGATCTCGCCCCGCTGGGGATCGAACGGCGTACGGACGCGCACCCGTATTTCTGTACGCCAAGGGGCGCGGAGATCTTCGGCTGGGCGGGGGTGGACGGGATTCACTTCTGCTTTGTGCGGGGCTTCGGGGAGACGGTGTTCGCCGTCAGCCCGATGAACGAAGCGCCTCATTTCGTCCACCCGCTGGCGCGAAACGGCGCCGATTTTCTGCGCCTCCTCCTCGCCTGCGGGGACAGCGCCGCGCTCGAGCAGGCATGGCAGTGGGATGAGGCGCAGTTTGACGCCTTCCTCGCGGAGAATCCGCCCTCGCCGGAACAGGAGGCGGTGCTGCGGCAGATCGCGGAGCGCACCGGCCTCTCCCCGATGGAGCATCCGTGGCGCTGTCTGCGGGAGCTGCAGGCTTCCTTCGACTATGCGAAAATCAACTATACGGAGGACTGCGACGACCCGGAGATGAACCCGAACGCCCCGCGTTCGGAGCCGGAATGGAAGGTGTTCTACGGCGGCAGCTTCTGGGAACAGCGCGGCTCGGGCCGTCCGGGGACGGAGCTGCGCCTAGACCGGCAATTTGCCTGGGCGGGACGGGACTGGCTTCTCCCCTCCGTCTATCTCTGCGCGAAGGGGGTTGTGGCGGATTTCTGCTTCCGAACCGAGCCGTCCGCCATCCGGGCGTTTCTTGAAAAGTGGAAGCCGGAGCGCCCGCCGGAATCGGAGGAGGAGCGGCTGCGGATGGAGCTCGACAACCCGCTGGAGCTGGACTTCACCGCCGTGCTGCGGGTCAACGGCAGGGAGCTTCGCGCGGAGCGCGGCTGCTCCATCGCCGCCCTGCCTCCCGCGTTCCCGGAGGGAGCCGCGCAGGAGGCTGAGCGGATCGCCGCGCACTATGGGCTGGACCGCCGCTTTGGCTGGACGGTTCACCGCCTTTCCTTCCCGTGGGCGACAAAACGGAAACCGTCGCTGCGCTCCTTGTCCGTCACGATGATGCAGGAGCCCATCTCCCTCCCCGGGCCGCATTTTCGCGTCTCAGAGCCGGGCGACGCCTTCTCTTTTGCGTCCCCGACGGACGGGAGGGAGCATCTTTTGACCGTACAGGAGTACGAGGCGCAGACGGTGGACTGGAGCCGGATGCCGGAGACGGGGCTGGAGCGCCCTTCCCACTACCTCGCCATGACGTACACGGTCGCGCCGGAGCTGCCTGACGGCGTCCTCTCGGTCGCCGACTGCTGCGACGGGGATCGGCCCCGGCAGAAGCCGGCGGATCCCGGCCAGCCGGAGGCCGCGTTCTGCGCGGCGGTGATCGGCGTCATCGGCGGCGCGGACGGCCCGACGGCCATCCTTTTTGGGCCGAAGGAGCAGGGAAAGCTCCATGCCGCCTGCTCCTCCCTGTATTTCGAGCCGGTGGAAAACGTAACCTGGCGGCTCTGCTTCCGCCAAAGGCAGTTTGACGACGCCGTCATCGAGCTGCTGCCGAAACAGGAACAGCCGGCGCAGACATACGCGCCGCGGGAAACAGGAGGATAACCGAAGATGAAGCTTGCAGAAGCCTTGCAGGAACGCGCCGATCTCAACCGTAAAATTGAACAGCTCAAGGATCGGCTGTGCAGCAACGCCCTTGTCCAGGAGGGCGAGAAGCCCGTGGAAAACCCGGAAACGCTCAAGCGGGAGCTGGACGAAAGTGTTTCCCGCCTGACCTGGCTCATGGCGCGGATCAATCTGACGAACTGCCGCACAATGGCGGACGGCATGACGCTGACGGAGCTTATCGCGAAAAAGGACGCTCTGCTCGTCAAGCTTCACGCGTACCGCGACGTCGTCTACGCGGGAAGCCAGACGGCCTACCGCGCGCGGAACACGGAAATCCGCATTCAGTCCGCCGTCTCTGTGCCCGCATGGCAGGCCGAGGTGGATCGAATGGCCAAGGAGGTGCGGGAGCTCGACAACAGACTGCAGCAGAGCAACTGGACCACCGATCTGACGGAATAACGGACAGCCGGTAGCAGAGGCAGGGCGAACGCCGAAAACAGGACGGAAATGTCCATACTGGATTGGCTCGCCGAAGGGCAGGCGCGGGGTTCGAATCCCTGAGCATTGTTAAGCCCCGACTGCGCATACGCGTACCGATACGGCGTATTGTTACCACCGGGCGTTGACTGGTTCTGCGAGGGTGGGATTGGGGAAGCTGTCTGCGTATTTTCCGTCATACCCGGGCGGCATGAAGCCGCCGCGGCTTTACATTCCCCGGATAATCAGGTAAAATGAGAACAACGAACACGGGGGATGCACATCCCCCTGCGAAGGAGACGAGAAGATGGCAAGGATCGGGATGATTGGCGCGGGAAGCTGGGGCACGGCGCTCACCTGGCTGCTGACGAACAACGGGCATGAGGTGACGGTCTGGTCCGCTCTCGCCGCGGAGATCGAGATGCTCCGGCGGGAGCATGAGCAGAAGGAAAAGCTTCCCGGCGTGAAGCTCTCCGAGACCACCGCGTTCACCACGGAGCTTGCGCGGGCGGCGGAGGGCATGGATCTGCTGGTGCTCGCCGTCCCCTCCCCGTTCACGCGGAGCACCTCGAAGCAGCTGTGCCCGCTCGTCCGCGAGGGACAGATCATCGTCAACGTCGCCAAGGGCATCGAGGAGAACACCCTCCTCACGCTCTCGCAGATCATCGAGCAGGAGATTCCGCAGGCGGAGGTCGCCGTGCTCTCCGGGCCGTCCCACGCGGAGGAGGTCGGGCGCGGGATGCCGACGGCCATCACCGCGGCGGCGCGCCGCAAGCGCACAGCGGAATACGTCCAGAACATCTTCATGAGCGACGTCTTCCGCGTCTACGCGAGCCCGGACGTCTACGGCGTCGAGCTCGGCGCGGCGCTCAAGAACGTCGTCGCGCTGGCCGCGGGCATCGCGGACGGCATCGGCTGCGGCGACAACACGAAGGCCGCCCTCATCACGCGCGCCATCAAGGAGATCGCGGCGCTCGGCATGAAGCTCGGCGGGCACTTCGAGACGTTTTACGGCCTCTCGGGCATCGGCGATCTCATCGTGACGTGCGCCAGCATGCACTCGCGCAACCGCCGCGCCGGCATACTCATCGGGCAGGGAAAAACGATTCAGGAGGCCATGGACGAGGTGCACATGGTCGTCGAGGGCGTGTACTCCGCGAAGGCGGCGATGGAGCTCTCCGCCCGCTGCGGCGTCCCGCTCCCCATCATCGAGCAGGTCAACGCCGTCCTGTTTTCCGGCAAGTCCGCCGTGCAGGCAATGAACGACCTGATGATGCGCGACAAGAAGATCGAGATCACGGACGATATCGGATGGGAATTGCCGGATTAAAGCTCTTTCAAAGCGAAAAAGACCCGCCGTCCGCGGAGGACGGCGGGTCTTCTGCATTCTGTCAGGTTGCCTCCACGATAAGAGAGGAGGCGAAGGGGATGACGAGGCGGTAGAGGGTGTCGGGCCAGGCGATGCGCAGGCGGGCGTCGGTGACGGGGATTGTCTCGACGCGGACGCCGCCCGTCTGCCCGGAGAAGCGCAGCGCTCCGAGAGCACCGATCCGCACGCAGTCCGGCGCTTCGAGCGACGGCTTTTCCTGCGTGAGCAGGTGAAGCTCCGCCTCCCGGAAGGAGCCCTCGCAGCGGTCCTCGATGCGCAGGCCCCGCTCCGCCAGCGTCACGGCGCGGGTATACCGCGTGAGTCCGGCCTCCTGCGGCCAGGCGGCGGAGAGCTCCATCTCGATGCGGAACGCGCCGTCCGGCTTCGTGACCTGCACGTCCCGCGCACGGTACTCCGCGCCGTCGCGCTGCATGACGCCGTCGAACGAGGGCAGATTGTGCCACGAGGACTGCATCGTCCAGATCTCGTACCGCTGCGCGGAGAACGTTTTGCGGCTGTACGTCTCAACGCCGAGGTCGATGAGGAACGGCCTGCCGCTTCGGTATACGGTGACGCTGCCGACGTCGTTGTGATTGTGGCTGTCGGCGTTGTTGCCCGCTTTCGCGGCGAGCGTCCAGTCTCCGCGCCGCGAGAGGTAGACGCCGTTGCTCGGGTAAGAAACGTCCCCGGCGGGCTGCGGACGCTCGGGAAGCGCGGCGGCTGCCGCCATCGCGGGGGCGGCCTCGAGCTCGAGCAGCGAATACCACAGATTGATGCGCCTCACGTCGCCGTCCGGGGCCTGGTCGGAGAGGGACGCGAGCCAGTCGCGCGCCGCGAAATCAGCCATCCCCTCGTTCCCCGTGCGGACGGCAAACAGGTACTCCCGCGCGCCGCGCCGGCCGGCAAACGGCGAGCAGTCGGCGAAGTTGACATAATAGTTCCCCGCGACGTGCATCTGATAGATGAACGCGGCCATGTTCGCCACCTTCCGGTTCGTCCACAGAGCGTCGAATGCGCCGGGGGCGGCCTGCGTCAGCAGCGTCAGGCAGCCGAACAGGCACAGCGCGGCGTGGCCGTAGTACTGCGCGCCCTCGCTGCAGCAGCCGTCCTCGCCGTAGTCCTTGACGAAGCAGTCGAGCGAAGCCGCCGCCTGCCCGATGACGGCGCGGCGCGTCTCCCCGTCGAAGGGCAGGCAGAACGCGCAGAGCAGGACGTTCTGCGTGCACCAGGTCGTCCAGTTGCACATCGGTTCGTCCCCGTTTCCCATCCACCAGAAGTGCTCCGTGCGGTACGGCGTGAGAATGCGGCGGTTCACCTCAAGCAGGATCCGGTCGTGCACCTCGCGCGGGAGGCGATCGCCGAGGGTGCGGGCTGTCACGGCGAGGAGCGCGCCCGTCTCGGCGGCGAAGAGATCCACCACGGGGCGCGAGACGTCCGGCCAGGGGAGCTGCGGGGTGTCGCGCACATAGGAGTTGTGCGCCGGAAGCTGCCAGGCGCTCTCCTCGCACAACGCCCAGACGGTGTCGACGGTCTCGTCGAGCCAGGCGGGGTTGTCCTCCAGAAGGAGGCCGCACACGAGGTCGGTCAGACGGCGGCGGCGCGGAAAATACAGGCCCTCGTACTTCGCGCGGTCGCCGGTGCGCGAGAAGGCGAGCCAGTCGGAGGCGAGAATTTTGGTCAGCGGCGTCTCCGCGGCGCGGGCGGCGCGGGCGGACACGAGTTCGCGCAGGACGCCGGGCAGAGCGGCGAGCGAGCTCTCGGACGGCAGCCTGCCGGGCTCGGAGAGCGTTTCCGGCAGACGGGACAGACATTCAGCAAACATGATTCGTTCCCTTTCCCCGACGCGATTTGTTTTGCGGCGTTTTTTCCATTGTACGGCAGAGAGGCTCGCGCTGTCAAACCCTTTTTCCGCCCGGGCGGGACGATTGACGAAGGGAGGGAAAGCTTTTATAATGAAAGAAACGACGGAGAACGCGCACGGCGCTCTCCGGGAGGACTGAGAAAAGGAGCGATCATCCATGGTGTATCAGGCAAATCCCCGCCGCTATGAGGCGATGCAGTACCGCCGCTGCGGGAAAAGCGGCCTGCTGCTGCCCGCCGTCTCGCTGGGGCTGTGGCACAATTTCGGCGACGAAGCGACCCTCGCGAACTGCCGCGAGATGCTGCTCGGCGCGTTCGACTGCGGCATCACCCACTTTGACCTCGCGAACAACTACGGCCCGAGCGCCGGGTCGGCGGAGGAGACCTTCGGCCGCGTCATTTCGGAGGAGCTGCGCCTCTACCGCGACGAGCTCGTGATCTCCACGAAGGCCGGCTACTATATGTGGCCGGGGCCGTACGGCGAATGGGGCTCGAAGAAGCAGCTCATCAGCTCGCTCGACCAGAGCCTGCGCCGCATGAGGCTCGACTACGTCGACATCTTCTACCACCACCGCCCCGATCCGGACACGCCGCTCGAGGAGACCGCCGAGGCGCTCGAGCAGATTGTGCGCTCCGGCAAGGCGCTGTACGTCGGCATTTCCAACTACAACCCCGAGCAGACGCGGCGGATGGTGCGCCTGCTCGCCGGGCGCGGCATCCACTGCCTGATCCATCAGCTGCGGTACTCGATGTTCGCGCGCGAGAACGAGCCGGTGCTCGACGTCCTCGCGGAGGAGGGCGTCGGCTCGATCGCGTTCTCGCCGCTCGCACAGGGGCTTCTCACCGGCCGCTACCTGCACGGCATCCCGGCGGACTCCCGGGCGGCGGGGCACAGCGTCTTTCTGACGCGCGAGGGCGTCACGGAGGACAAGGTGCGAAAGGCCGCCGCGCTCAATGAGCTGGCGCGGGAGCGCGGGCAGAGCCTCGCGCAGATGGCGCTGGCCTGGGTGCTGCGGCGCACAACGTCCGTCATCATCGGCGCGAGCCGCCTCGCCCAGATTGAGGAGAACGCGAGGGTGCTCGGGAACATGGACTTCACGCCGGACGAGCTCGCCCGCATCGACGCGGTTCTGGCGCAGGAATAAGGGAGGAATATCGCATGAAAACCATTGCACTCGGTAAAAGCGGCGTGACAGCCCCGCAGATCGGCCTCGGCTGTATGCGGATGACAAAGCTTGAGACGGCGAGCGCGGAGCGGCTGATCCGCACGGCGCTCGAGAACGGCGTCAATTTCTTCGACCACGCCGATATTTACGGCGGCGGGGAATGCGAGACGGCGTTCGCGAAGGCGTATCCGATGAACGGCGATCGCCGGGAAGGCGTCATCTTACAGACAAAATGCGGCATCCGTGAGGGCTGCTTTGACTTCTCGAAGGAGCACATTCTCGAAAGCGTGGACGGAAGCCTGTCGCGCCTGCGCACGGACTATGTCGACTTTCTGCTCCTGCACCGCCCCGACGCGCTCATGGAGCCGGAGGAGGTCGCGGAGGCGTTCCGGATTCTCAAAGAATCCGGGAAGGTGCGCCATTTCGGCGTCAGCAACCAGACGCCCGGCCAGATGGCGCTGCTCGAGAAATACTGCGGCGAGCCGATCGCGGTCAACCAGCTGCAGTTCAGCGTCGCGCACTGCCCGATGATCGACGCGGGACTCAACGCGAATATGTACCTGCCCGAGTCGGTCGACCGTGACGGCGGCGTGCTCGACTACTGCCGCCTGCACGAGATCACGATTCAGGCATGGTCGCCGTTCCAATACGGGATGTTCCAGGGCGTCTACCTCGGGAACCGCGAGAAGTTCGCGGCGCTCAACGACGCGATCGACCGCCTCGCGGCGCAGTACGGCGTGACGCCGGAGGCGATTGCCGTCGCCTGGATCTCGCGCCACCCGGCGAAAATCCAGACGATCGCCGGCACGATGAATCCGGAGCGTCTCGCGGGCATCTGCCGCTCGAGCGACATCACGCTGACGCGCGCGGAATGGTACGAGCTCTATCTCGCGTCGGGGAAGCGCCTGCCGTGACAGAAAAAGGGAGAGGCTGGCCGGAAAACGGCTTCGCCTCTCCCCTTTTTTCTCTCAGCGCGTCACATGAAAGGCGGAAAAGCCGGGATAGAGCGCGGCTTCCCCGAGGGCTTCCCCGATGCGCAGCAGACGGTTATACTTCGCGGTGCGCTCGCCGCGGCTCGGCGCGCCGGTCTTGATCTGGCCGGCGTTCAGGGCGACGGCGAGGTCGGCGATCGACGCGTCCTCCGTCTCGCCGGAACGGTGGGAGACGACCGTCGTGTACCCGGCGTGGCGCGCCGTGCGGATGGCGTCAAGCGTCTCGGAGACCGTGCCGATCTGGTTGAGCTTGACAAGGATGGAATTGCCGCAGCCGAGCGTGATTCCGCGGCGCAGGCGGGCGGTGTTCGTGACGAACAGGTCGTCTCCGACGAGCTGCACCTTCCTCCCGAGCTCGCGCGTCATGAGCTGCCAGCCGTCCCAGTCCTCCTCGTCGAGGCCGTCCTCGATGGAGAGAATCGGGTATTTCCCACACAGCTCCTTCCAGTGGCCGACAAGCTCCTCCGTAGAAAAGCGCCGTCCGCTTTTCGGAAGGACGTACTCGCCGGGAGCCGAACCCTTCCACTCGCTCGCGGCGGCGTCCATTGCGAGGACGAAGTCGCGCCCCGGCTCGTAGCCGGCCTTTTCGATCGCCTCGAGGAGGCAGCAGACAGCCTCCTCGTCGCCCGCGAGATCGGGCGCGAAGCCGCCCTCGTCGCCGACGGAGGTGGTAAGTCCTCTCGAGGCAAGCAGGCCCCGCAGCGCGTGGAAGACCTCCGCGCACCAGCGCAGCCCCTCGCGGAAGGACGGGGCGCCGGCGGGCAGGATCATGAACTCCTGCACGTCGACGTTGTTCCCCGCGTGCGCGCCGCCGTTGAGGACGTTCATCATCGGCACGGGGAGGGTGACGGCGCTCACGCCGCCGAGGAAGCGGAACAGCTCCATCCCGAGGCCGTTCGCCGCGGCCCTCGCCGCCGCGAGGGAGACGGAGAGCATCGCGTTCGCGCCGAGGCGGGATTTGTCCTTTGTGCCGTCGGCGGAGAGCATCGCGCGGTCGACGGCGTAGAGATCGGACGCGTCTAATCCGTGCAGCACGTCGGCGAGGACATGGTTGACGTTTCCCACAGCCTTCAGAACGCCCTTGCCTCCGTACCTTGCGGCGTCGCCGTCGCGCAGCTCAAGCGCCTCAAACTCGCCGGTCGACGCGCCGCTCGGCGCGGCCGCCCTCCCCTTCGCCCCGCCGCGGAGCGTGACCTCCGCCTCGACGGCAGGGTTTCCGCGCGAGTCGAGGATCTCGCGCCCGGCGACCTTCTCGATTTCCAGAAGCATACGGATCATCCTTTCGTTTTCGCATTTTCCGTAGTGTTTCCGAAAACGAAGAAAGTCATGCGCCTTTTTTGCTTCCCGGGCGGAAAAACAGCCGCCCCCTCTTGCGCCGCACGGAATTTTGCCGTATGCTGAAGGTGGACTCCCGCAGCACGGCGGGAGCGGGAAGGAGAAACGGGACATGGCGAAATACATCCTGATTCCAGATTCGTTCAAGGGCACGATGTCCTCGGCGGAGATCTGCGGGGTAATGCGGCGCGCGATTCTGCGGCATGAGCCGGAGGCGGAGGTCATTTCCCTCCCCGTCGCGGACGGCGGCGAGGGCACCGTCGACGCTTTTCTCGCCGCCCTCGGCGGGGAGCGCGTGGAGGAGACGGTCACAGGCCCGCTCGGCGAGCCGGTGCGCGCGTTCTATGGGCGGCTGCCGGACGGGACGGCTGTCGTCGAGATGGCGGCGGCGGCCGGTCTGCCGCTCGCGGGCGAGAGAAGGGATCCGCTTCGCGCCACAACCTACGGCGTCGGCGAGCTGATCGGCAGCGCGGTCAGAGCGGGCGCGCGGCGCGTTGTCCTCGGCCTCGGGGGCAGCGCGACGAACGACGGCGGCTGCGGGATGGCGGCGGCGCTCGGGGCGGTGTTCCGCGACGAGGCGGGCGTCCCCTTCGTCCCGACGGGCGGGACGCTGCGCCGCATCGCCTCCGTCTCGCTCGACGGCGTGCAGGCGCGGCTCGCGGGCGTGACGGTGGAGGCCATGTGCGACGTCGACTCCCCGCTCTTCGGCCCTGCGGGCGCGGCGTACGTCTTCGCCCCGCAGAAGGGCGCGGACGAGGCGGCGGTGCGCCTTCTCGACGACGGGCTCCGCCATCTCGCCGCGGTGCTCTCCTCGCTGCCGGGCGGCGCGGACGCCGCAGGAAAGCCGGGCGCGGGCGCGGCGGGCGGCATGGGCGCGGGCGTGCGCGTTTTTCTGGGCGGGACGCTGCGTATGGGCATCGAGACGGTGCTCGACGTCACGGGCTTTGCGCGTCTCCTGCCGGGCGCTTCGCTCATCCTCACCGGGGAGGGGCGGCTGGACGGCCAGTCCCTGCGCGGAAAGGTCGTCTCCGGCGTGGCGGCGGAGGCCGCGAAGGCCGGCGTGCCGGTCATTGCCGTCGCCGGCGACATCGGCGGCGGGATCGAGGAGGTGTACGGCCGCGGCGTCTCGGCGGTGCTGAGCATCAACCGCGTGGCTGTCCCGTATGAGCAGGCGCGTCTGCGCGCCGGAGACGATCTGTTTTTGACCATCGACACACTGATGCGCCTTCGCGCGCTGTTTCTGAGAGAAAAAGGAGGTCATTCGGATGCCGAAATGTAAACTGTGCGGAGAGAGAAAAGAATTTTACAGCGAGCTCGGCTATTGCGACGCGTGCACGCAGGAGCTGCGCGCCTTTCTTCCCATGAGCAAAAAGCGCCTCGCGCAGTGGCAGGAGGAAAGCCTTGAGGCGGATGAAGCTCGGCGGCGGGAAATCGGAGAGCAGGCGCGCGCCCTCGAGGAGGCGCTGCACCGGTACGAGAAGCACGGCGTCGTCTTCAACCGCAGCGAATACCGTTCCCGGCTGCGCGCCATCTACGCGCACTGCGGCATCCCGACGAAAACGGGCGCGAAAAAGCCGCTCCCGATTCTCATCGGAGGCGGCGTTCTCTGCGCGGCGCTCGCGGCGGCGGCTGTTGTCTTCGGCGTGCTCTGGCAGGGCGCTCAGGGGCAGTGCGCCGAGCTGCAGACCCAGAACGAGCAAATGACCATGGCGCTTTCCGACCTGCAGATGCAGCTCGACGCCGCGCTCGCGGGCCAGAGCGGCATGGACGGCGGCGCTGTGGACGGCGGCTTCACGGACGGCGGCTTCTCCGACAGCGGTTCCGCCGACGGAGGCTTTGTCGACGGGAACGCGGGCGGCATTGCCGCCGACGGCGGCGGCGTCATGACGGATGACGGCGGCGTCGCGGTGGACGGCGGCGCGGTCGCCGTGCCGATGCCTGTGGGCTGAGCCGTCACGAACGCGAAAAATGCCCGTTCTCCGCATCGCACAGCGTGAACTCGCTGCGCCGGGACGTCAGGACGCCCTCGCGCCGCAGCCTCCCGATTTCGGCGGACAGCGCGCTGCGGTCGACGCTGAGATAATCGGCGAGCTGCTGGCGGTCAAACGGGATGGTGAAGCTGCGGCTGCCCGCGCGCAGCGACTGGTCGGAGAGGTAGGAGAGCAGCCGCTCCCGGACGGTCTTCGGCGCGGTGTGCAGGATTTTCCGTGAAAGGATGAGATTCTTCCGCGCGGAGAGAGCGAGCAGGCTGCGGATCAGCGCGGCGTGGCGCGGGCAGGCGCGCGGGCACGGCGTGAGGATGCGCTCCGCCGCGAGGAACAGGAGCTCCGCGTCCTCCCCCGCCGTGACGTCGACGAGAAGCGGCTCGCCGGGGAGGCAGGCGTACGTCTCGGCGAAGATCTGCCCCGGCCCGGCGCGGTCGAGGACGGCTGAGCCGCCCCAAAACCCGGCGCTCTCGATAAGAACGCTGCCCGAGAGAACGAGGCCGAGGGACGTCACCGCCTCCCCGGCGCGCAGGACGCGCTCGCCTCTGCGGTACCGCCGCACCGACGCGCCGAGGCAGGAAAGCAGCGATTCCAGCTCCTTTGGCGGAACGCCCTGAAACAGCGGAGCCTGGGAAAGCAAGCTGACGTCCATATGGATTCCCCCTTTTCCGATAGAGTTTCCGCCGAAAGGGCGGATATTCCGTATTCCCGAGACTGGGACGGCTCCCCGCGGCACGCGCCGCGGGGAGCCGTTTTGTTCAGTCCGGAAGATGCAGGCCGCCGTCCGGCGCTTCGGCGATTCTGCCGTCCTCGAGCGCGAGGCGGATGCCCGCCTCGGCCATGGCTGTCACGACGGGGCCGGTGCGCGTAAAGCCGAACAGCTTCGCCGTCTCGCGCACGAGATCGGCGCGCGGCAGGCCGATCTGCTCGCGGAGCACGAGGACGGCGGCGTTGGCCGCCTCCTGCGCCGGGATCTCTCTGGCCTCGCGGCCTCCCGCCTCGCGGACGCCGCGGTACGACTGCGGATCCTGCGAAGAAAGCCAGCAGAAGCGCCGCCCGTCCTCCTCCGTCCACCGCGCGCCGAGACCCTCGAGAAGGCTCTCGGCGTACGACTGGATGCGCGAGCCGCCGCGGGAGATGCCGCAGCACTGCAGGACGCGCCTGAGAAGCACGCCGCCGCTCACGGGAGCCTCGGCGGCGAGCGCCTGCGCAAAGCGATCGCGCAGCGCCTCTGCGTGTCCGGGCAGAAGGAATTCCTCGGCGGAGAGGGGAAGCGGCTCGAGGGCCGCCGTGCGGTAGGCGGCGGCGCGGGTCTCCGGCGCGGGAGCCGGGCGCTTCTCCGGCGCGGGCTTTGTAGGTTCGGCCTTCGCGGCGAGCTTCGGCGCGGGCGGCGCGGCGGGCGCGTCGTCCCGTTCGCGTGCGGCAGCCTCGCGGACGTGGCCAAGCAGCCGCTCAAGCTCGCGCTCCCCGGAATCCCACCAGTCCGCCGTCCAGATGCGGTGCAGCTCCCAGCCGAGGCCCTCGAGCACGGCGCGCTGCGCAAGCTCGCGATCGCGCGTCGTCTTCGCCGCGCCGTAGAAGGGGCCGTCGAGCAGAACGCCGAGGAGATACCGGCCAGGCCGCTTCGGGTCGAGCACGCCGACGTCGACGCGGCAGCCGGAACGGCCGACCATCGCGCGGCTCTCGAAGCCTGCCTCCGCGAGGGCGCGGCGGACGGACGCGCAGACGCCCTGCGCCTCGCCCTCCCGCGTTCCCGTTCCCGCGAGGCGCGCGCCGCCCGCGTACTCGAGGAAGGCGCGCAGCGCGGCGACGCCCTCGCTCGAGGTGCGGGACAGATCGATCTGCTCCGGGCGGAGCGTCGAGAAGACGACCATCTCGCACCGCGCGCGGGAGACGGCGACGTTCAGACGCCGCCAGCCGCCCTCGCGGTTGAGCGGG
The DNA here is from genome assembly GCA_944380675.1 of uncultured Clostridia bacterium. GTDB lineage: Bacteria > Bacillota > Clostridia > Oscillospirales > Acutalibacteraceae > Caccousia. The sequence continues at coordinate 20,845 of CALWIH010000035.1, forward strand.
CCGAAGTTCATCGAGACGCGGCCCGTCTCGTCCGCGCCGTAGCCGACGGAGAACAGAATCACGTCGCGCTCGTCGCCCTGCACGTTCTCGAGATTCTTGATGAAAAGAGGCTCCTCGCGGTCATACGCCCACGCCTCGAGCGTCTCGTCCGTGCGGCACGCCTCCTCGAGGAGATCGTCGATGAGGTTCTGCTGGTGGATGTTGAACGTCACGACGCCGACCGTCTGCCCGGCGAGGGACGGCGTGTGCGCCCTTCGCCGAAGCTCCGCGACAATCGCCTTCGCCTCGGCGGGGTTGCGGCGCGTCCTGCCGCGGTCGAAAAAGCCCTCGACGGGGACGAGCGTGACCTTCGACTCGAGATCGTTGACCGACGGGAAGGTGTAGAGGCGGTTTTCGTAGAACCGGCTGTTGGAAAACGCGATGAGGCTCTCGTGGCGGCTGCGGTAATGCCACAGCAGGTGCGTCTGCGGCATATTGAGCGCGAGGCAGTCCTCGAGGATGCTCTCGAGATCCTCGTACTCGGGAGCGTCCTCGTCTGCCGTGACGCCGGTGAAGAACGTCGTCGGAGGCATCTGCTTCGGGTCGCCGACGACGACGGCGCTTCTGCCGCGCGCCAGCGCGCCGACCGCCTTGCACGTCGGCAGCTGAGACGCCTCGTCGAAGATCACGATGTCGAACGGCTCGCGCTTCGGGTCAAGGTACTGGGCCGCGGAGATCGGGCTCATCAGCATACACGGGCAGAGGCGCGGCAGGAGGTTCGGGATCTCCTCAAACAGGCGGCGGATGCTCATCCCGCGCCCGCCGCTGCGCACGGCGCGCTGCAGAATACCGACCTCGGAGCTCTGCGCGGCCTCGCGCTGGAAATTCGGCACGCGGGCGGCGAGACGGCAGAAGATCTCCTCGCGGGCAAGCTGCTCGAGCTCCGAGTCAAGCCGCCGGAACTGGGCGATCGTCTCGTCGAAGACGGGGCCGGAGAACGTCCGCAGCGCGCCGTCCCCTTCGATGACGCCGAGTGCGAGCGCGTGGTACAGGCCGCGCAGATACGCGTCCTCCACCTGCTCGTGGGGCAGGCCGCCCTCGTACGCCTCGACGACGGGGGCAAGCCCCTCGGCGATCGCCTGGGCGCGCACCCGCCTCCACAGCGTCCATTCGCGCAGGGAGCCGAGTCCCTCGCCGAGCTGGCCGCACAGGCGGCGTTGGCCGGAAAGCCACTGCGGCGCGTCGGCGTCCCCCTCATCGATAGCGAGAAGGGCAAACAGCGCGCCGCGCGTTTCGCGCACGGCGGCAAACGACTGCCGGAGTGCGGCGAGGGATGGGGCGAGGTCGGCGCGGCCCGCGAAGGCGCGGCGGAACGCGCCGCCGTCCGTGAGGGCGGAGAGGCTTGCCGCGAGCCGCGACGCCTGCTCCGTCATTTGCAGCAGCCGCGTCCAGTCGCCGCTCTGCCCGGCCTCCGCGGCGCGGACGGCGGACTCGAGTCCGGAGAGGCGGGCGCGCCCCGCCGCGAGCTCGCTCTGCAGGGAGGCAAGCGTTTCGAGCTGGCCCTCGAGCGCGTCGTCGCCGACGCCGTGCAGGGCGAGGGGCAGCAGGCGCTTTTTGAGCTTGTTCCGGCCGAGCAGGCGGGGGAGAAACCACTTCTCCCCCGCCTCGCGCCACTCGCGCAGCAGCGCAGCGCCGTCCTCGGCGAGAAATTCCTTCCGCCACGACGAGAGCAGAGCGGCGCGCAGCTCCCCGGCGCGGTGGAAATGGCGGGAAAGCGAAGCGATCCCGTCCATCGCACCTTCAAAGTCCTCCAGCTCCGCCCAGGCGCGCGGCAGGGAAAGCCAGCCCTCGAGGGCGGCGGCGATCCCGTCGAAGCGCTCCCACTGCGCGAACGAGTCGGGCGCGCCGAGGCGCAGCACGAGAGCGAGCGGCCTGCCCGTCTGGTCGAGACGCGCGAGCGCCGCGCCGTACGCCGCAAGAGCCTCCGGCGCTTCCCCGCTCAGGTGCAGCGCGTACTCCTGCAGCCCGACGGCGGAGAGCGGGTGGCCGTGCGGATGCCCCACGGCCCTTCCGGCGGCCGTAAGCCGCCCAACGAGGACGCGGCGGCGCTCCAGCGCCGCGCCGGTGAGGGGGGCGACGTCCCCGGCGGCAAAATGAACGGCGTCCGGCGCGGCGCGGTACCGCTCGAAGCCGTTGACAAGCTCATAGAGCGTCATCCCGCACGGACGCTTTTGGTGCAGGGCGCG
>CALWIH010000036.1 GCA_944380675.1 uncultured Clostridia bacterium
CCTATCTGCCGCAGATGGATCTCACCGCCGAGGACATCGAGGCCCGTTACGGCATTAAGGCCGACGATTACGACGAGGCAGTCGCTCAGGTCGCCATGATCAGCACGCAGGTCGACACGTTCGTCGCCGTGAAGGCGAAGGACGGCAAGGCGGACGCCGTTGTCTCCGCTCTCAACGCCTACCGCGACGATCTCGTCAACAACTCCATGCAGTACCCGATGAACGTTCCGAAGGTCAACGCCTCCAAGGTGTACCAGAACGGCAACTACGTCTTCTTCATCATGCTCGGCGAGTTTGCTCCCGAGGATGCTGACGAGGCCGCCGCTGTCGCCTTCCACGAGGAGCAGAACCAGATCGCTGTGACCGCAATCGACGGCGCTCTGGCCGGCTGAAAAGCATAACGGAAACGGCGGCTGTACACGCGTCAAACCGCGCGCTCGGCCGCCGTTTTTCTCTTTGCGGCGCGCGCCGCACGCTATTCCATATTGACTGAGAGAGAGGGAATCTGCGTGGTATTCAGCAGTCTGATTTTTCTGTATCAATTCTTCCCCCTTGTGCTCCTGCTTTATTTCGTGATTCCCCGCCGCTTCCGTACGGCGCGCAACCTCGTCCTGCTGGTGTTCAGCCTGTTCTTCTACAGCTGGGGGGAGCCGAGGGCCGTCTGGCTGATGGTCGGGTCGATCCTTCTCAATTACGCGCACGGCTGGCTCGTGCAGCGCTTCTGCGATCGCGGAGAGCGGAAGAAGGCGCGGGCGGTCGTCGCGTCCGCCGTCATCCTGAACCTACTGCTTCTCGGCGTCTTCAAGTATTCCGGCTTCTTCCTCGAAAACCTCTCCGCCCTGCTGGGCCGTGAGATTCCGCTGCTGCGGCTGGCGCTTCCGATCGGCATCTCGTTCTACACGTTCCAGTCGCTGTCGTATTCCGTCGACATTTACCGCGGCGAAGCGCGATCTCAGAAGAACCTCATCGCCTTCGGCATGTATGTCACCTTCTTCCCGCAGCTCATCGCGGGGCCGATTGTGCAGTTCCACTCGATTGCCGATCAGCTCAAAAGCCGCGTGGAGTCGCGCGACGCGTTCTCCCGCGGCATCTCCCGCTTCCTGCAGGGACTCGGGAAAAAGGTGCTGCTCGCCAACAGCATCGGCATTCTGTGGGAGGAGATCTCCGCCATGCCGGCCGGGAGCCTTCCCGCCCTGACGGCCTGGCTCGGCCTTATCGCGTTCGCGTTTCAGATTTACTTCGACTTTTCCGGATACTCCGACATGGCCGTCGGCATGGGGCTGATGTTCGGTTTTCGCTTCCCGGAAAACTTCGATCACCCCTACCGCTCCAAAAGCATCACGGAATTCTGGAGGCGCTGGCATATCACGCTGGGAAGCTGGTTCCGCGATTACGTCTACATTCCGCTCGGCGGAAACCGGCGCGGCCTCGGCATCCAGCTGCGCAACATTGCCATCGTATGGGCGCTGACCGGCATCTGGCACGGCGCGAACTGGAATTTCCTGCTCTGGGGCGTCTATTTCGGCGTGCTGCTGATGTGCGAAAAGCTCTTTCTGCTGCGCCTGCTCGAGAAGCTGCCCGCCTTCTTCCGGCATTTTTACGCGCTCTTTGCCATCCTGATCGGCTGGGTGCTGTTCGCGTTTGACGATCTCGGGGCGGGGCTGTCGTACCTTGCCGCCCTGTTCGGCGCGGGAGGCAGTCTTCTCTCGAACGACACCGTCTACCTGTTCTACACGAACGCCATTCTGCTCCTCATCCTCTGCGTCGCCTCCGCCGGAATTCCCCGCCGCCTGCAGGACGGCTTTGCACGGTTCTCCGGCAAGCGTCCCCTCCCCGCTTCCCTCCTGTGCTCGGCGGGAGCCGCGGTTCTCCTCGTGCTGAGCACGGCGTATCTCGTGGACGCAAGCTATAATCCCTTCCTGTATTTCCGCTTTTGAGAGGAGGCTGCGCTATGAAAAACAAGCTTGCCGCATGGCTTCCCATCGGCGTCTTTCTGAGCCTCACGCTCGTCTTTTCCGTGTGGAATCTGGTTCGCCCGACGCGCTCCTTCTCGGAGAACGAAAACCGGTATCTCGCCCAGTTCCCAGAAATCACGCCGGAGGCCGTCCTCGACGGAGAGTTTTCGGAGGAATACGAGACCTATCTCGCCGACCAGTTTCCGCTGCGCGACAGCTGGATTTCGCTCAAGACGAGAATGGAGCTCCTGATCGGAAAGAAGGACATCAACAACGTCTATTTCGGAGACGACGGCTGGCTCATTGACAAATACAGCGGCACGCTCGACGAGGACCGGATTGCGGATAACCTGAGCAAGCTCGGCGATTTCACCTCCTACGCGGCGGAGCTGCTCGGCAGCGACCACGTCCGCGTGATGCTCGTCCCCACGGCGAGCGGCGTGCTCGACAACCGGATGCCGCCCTTCGCGGAGGACTTCGATCAGGCGGCCCTCATCGCGCAGGCCGCCGGACTCTGCCCGGACGGCGTGACGCTCGACCTTCTGCCCGTCCTCAGCGCGCACAAGGAGGAGCCCATCTACTACCGCACCGACCACCACTGGACGACGCTCGGCGCGTACTACGGCTACGCCGCGTGGGCGGAGAGCATCGGCCTCACGCCGTACGCGCAGGAGGACTTCACCGTCGAGACGGCGAGCGACGCGTTCTACGGCACGACCCACTCGAAGGTCAACGTGTCCGTCCGGCCGGACAGCATCCTCCGCTATACGCCGAACTGGCCCGTCTCCTACCACCTGACGTTCAACCTCGGCGAGAAGGAGAGCGACAGCCTCTACGACGAGACGAAGCTCGAGGGAAAGGACAAATACTCCTACTACCTCGGCGGCAACAATCCGATCGTGGAGATTTCGTCCTCCTCCGGCGAGGAGGGGCGGCGGCTGCTGATCGTCAAGGATTCGTACTCGCACTGCTTCGCCCCGTTCGCCGTCAACCACTTTGAGGAGACGACGCTCATCGACCTGCGGTACTTCAACCTCGGCGTGAAGCAGTACATGGAGCAGGAGGAGTTCACCGACGTCCTCGTCCTCTACAGCACCGCGAACTTCGCCGACGACCGGAACCTCAACACGCTCGTCAAATAAAACGGTAACAAAAAACGGGAGCTCTCCGCGTGTGGGGAGCTCCCGTTTTTGCTGTGTATTTTGATGTGCGCGATTATGTCAGGCGTTCTTCTCGCCGTCGAGGATGGAGGTGCAGTGCGGGCAGCGCGTCGCGAGGACGGGGATCTTCGATTTGCAGAAGGGGCATTCCTTCTCTGTCGGGGCGGCGGGCGCGGCGGGCGCTTCGTCCTTCTTCTTCACGAGGTCGCGCAGGCGGTTGATCCACTTGACGACCATGTAGATGACGAGTGCGACGATGAGGAAGTTGACGACCTGCGTGATGAACGAGCCGTAGTTGATGCTCGAGGCGTTTTCGCCGGTGGAGAGGACGATTTTCAGGTCGTTGAAATCGATGCGGCCGGTGATGAGGCTGAGCGTCGGCATCACAATGTCGTTGACGAGCGAGTTCACGATGCCGGTGAACGCGCTGCCGATAATCATGCCGACCGCCAGATCGATCATGCTGCCCTTGAGGGCAAAGCTCTTGAATTCCTTCAGAAATTTCTTCATGTTCCTCTGCTCCTTTCAGAATGGGCGGCTCACAGCTTGATGAGCCGGGCGAAATTCGCCATCAGCTTTTTCGTTCCGACGCGGTCGAAGGCAATCTCGAGAAGGATGTCGTTCCCCATCGGGGAGGCGGAGAGAATCATCCCCTGGCCGAACGTCTTGTGCTCGACGGCGTCGCCGGGCCGGAACGAGGCGGACGGCTTCTCCGCCCTCGCGACCGCGGCGGGGCCGAAGCTCCGCGCGGCCTGCACGGAGGCCGCGCGCGCCTGGCGGTGGTCGACCGGGAGCACCATGCCGGGCTCCGGCTTCTTCCACTCTCTGGCGCGGTGGCGGTCGACGAGCTCCTCGGGGATCTCCATGCAGAAGCGGGAGGGCTTGTTGCGGTTCGTGCTGCCGAACAGCATCCGGCTCTCCGCGTTGACGATGGTAAGCTCCTCCTTCGCGCGGGTGATGGCGACGTAGGCGAGACGGCGCTCCTCCTCGATCTCCGGCGGATTGTAGATAGCCTGCATTCCGGGGAAAATCCCCTCCTCGAAGCCGGGAAGGAAGACGCACGGGAACTCGAGGCCCTTGGCGGAGTGCATCGTCATCATGACGACGGCGTCGACCGACTCGTCGAGGTTATCGACGTCCGTCATGAGAGAAATCTCCTCGAGGAAGCCCGACAGGGACGCCTCCTCCCCCGCGTCGAGCTCGTACTGGCGGAGGTTGGAGAGAAGCTCGTTGACGTTGTCGATGCGGTCCTGCGCCGTCTCCTCCTCCGTCTCCCGGAGGTACTGCTCGTAATTCGTCTTTTCCAGAAGGAGCTGGTAAAGCTCTCCGAGACCAAGCGAGGCGGAGGCCGCGATAAGCTCCTGAATCAGGTCGGCAAACTGAAGCAGCTTCGCCGAGGAGCGCTTGAGCGCCTCAAACTCGTCCGCGTGGGCGATCACGTCGAAGAGGCTCTCGCCGAGACCGGCGGCAATCTCCGACGCCTGGGCAATCGTCTTCTCGCCGATGAGACGCTTCGGCTGGTTGATGATGCGGCGCAGGCGGATCTCGTCGCCGGGATTGTTGATGACGCAGAGGTAGGCGATCATGTCACGGATTTCCTTGCGCTCATAGAAGCGAAGGCCGCCGAGCATCCGGTACGGGACGCCGGACTTGACGAAATACCGCTCGAGCGTGCTCGACTGCGAGTTCATGCGGTACAGCACGGCAAAATCGGAGAATTTCCGGTGCGCGGCCTCCTCGAGGATCCGCTTCGTGATGTACTCGGCCTCCCCCGTCTCGTTGATCGCCGTGAAGACGGAAATCTGCTTGCCCTGCGGATTTTCCGTCCAGAGCGTCTTGCCCTTGCGCTCGACGTTGTTCGCGATGACGGCGTTCGCCGCGTCGAGAATCGTCTGCGTAGAGCGGTAGTTCTGCTCGAGGCGGATGGTCTTCGCGTTCGGAAAGTTCTTCTCAAAGCTCAGGATGTTCTCAATCGTCGCGCCGCGGAATTTGTAGATGCTCTGGTCGTCGTCGCCGACGACGCAGATGTTGGCGCTGCGCTGCGCGAGAAGCTTGACGAGCAGGTACTGCGCGTGGTTCGTGTCCTGATACTCGTCCACCATGATGTAGCGGAACTTGTTCTGGAAGTAATCGAGGACGTCCGGGCATTCCTGCAGCAGGCGGACGGCGTTGACGATGAGGTCGTCGAAGTCCATGGCGTCGGCCTTGCGCAGGCCGGCCTGATAGAGCTTGTACGCCTGCCCGATGAGGACGAGGCGGTTGTCGCGCCCCGCGGCGCTGAGGAATTCCTCGGGCGTGACGAGATTGTCCTTCGCGTGGGAGATCTCGTTCAGAATGGCCTTGTGGGAAAGCACCTTGTCCTCGATTTTGAGCGTCCGCTGGCAGTCCTTCATGAGGCGCTTCGCGTCGTCCATGTCGTAGATGGTGAAGTGGCTCGTATAGCCGAGGCGGTCTGCGAACTGCCGCAGGAAGCGCGCGCACGCGGAGTGGAAGGTGGAGGCCCAGATTTCGCCTCCCTCCTCGCCGAGCATGGAGACGAGGCGGTTTTTCAGCTCGCCGGCGGCCTTGTTCGTGAAGGTGATGGCGAGCACCTGCCAGGGGCGGCAGGGGCGGACGGCCATCCGATTGCGCGTCTCCTCGGGCAGCGGCGCGCCGCTGTCGAGGTACGCCCGCATCGCCGCGGCGTCGCCGTCGTTCAGGGAGCCCTCCTCCTCGCTGTGATAGGCGCGGCCGTAGCGGATAAGGTTCGCGATGCGGTTGACGAGGACGGTCGTCTTGCCGCTGCCCGCGCCGGCGAGGATCAGAAGCGGCCCCTCCGTGCAGAAGACGGCCTCCTTCTGCCTGTCGTTCATGCGGCTGAATTCCTTTTCCAGAACCTCCCTGCGGAGCTGTGTCATCTTGCTCAAAAGAAAATCCTCCTAACAAAACTTACCCGCACACGCATTGCTTTGTGTGCGGGTAAGCGGGAACGATGAATTTGCCGATTATCTCAGGATGCTGATGAGAACGCCCGCGGCGACGGCGGAGCCGATAACGCCGGCAACGTTCGGACCCATGGCGTGCATGAGCAGGAAGTTGCTCGGATTCTCCGCCTGACCGACCTTCTGCGCCACACGGGCGGCCATCGGGACAGCGGAAACGCCGGCGGAGCCAATCAGCGGGTTGATCTTGCCGCCGGAGAGCTTGCACATCAGCTTGCCGAACAGGACGCCGCCCGCCGTGCCGAAGCCGAAGGCAATCAGGCCGAGCACGATGATGCCGATCGTCTGGGGGGTCAGGAAGACCTCGCCCGTAGCCGTCGCGCCGACGGTGACGCCGAGGAAGATCGTGATGATGTTCATCAGCTCGTTCTGCGCGGTGTTGGAAATACGGGAGACGACGCCGCTCTCACGCATGAGGTTGCCGAGCATCAGCATACCGACCAGCGGAGCCGCGTCAGGCAGCAGCAGCGAAATCAGGATGGTAACGATGATCGGGAACAGAATCTTCTCGAGCTTCGAGACGGGGCGAAGCTGCTCCATGACGATCATGCGCTCCTTCTTGGTGGTGAGCGCCTTCATGATCGGCGGCTGGATGATCGGCACCAGCGCCATGTAGGAATACGCGGCCACAGCGATGGGGCCAAGTAAGTGCGGCGCGAGGATGGAGGTCACATAGATGGCCGTCGGGCCGTCGGCTCCGCCGATGATGGCGATGGAGCCGGCCTCCTGCGCCGTGAAGATACCGAGCGCCATAGCGCCGATGAAGGTGACGAAAATACCGAGCTGCGCGGCAGCGCCGAGCAGGAAGCTCTTCGGGTTCGCAATCAGCGGGCCGAAGTCGGTCATCGCGCCGATGCCGAGGAAGATAAGCGGCGGATACAGGCCGAGCTTGACGCCCTGATAGAGGTAGTAGAGCAGGCCGCCGTTCGTCGGGATCTGATAATACTCAAGACCCTCGAGAATCACGGTCGGGTAGCTGCCCGCCGCGCCGTTGTGCGCGGCCATGTAATCGGTGACAAGCTGCATTTCCGTCGACGGCGTCGCGGTGATGCCCGGGAAGACGTTGACGAGCAGCATACCGAAGGCGATCGGCAGCAGCAGCAGCGGTTCAAATTCCTTCTTGATCGCGAGGTACAGCAGCACCAGCGCGATGGCAATCATGACATAGTTGCGGGGATCGTTTCCGATAAAGCCGGAGCTCGTCCAGATTCCCTGCAGAGCGTCCAGAAAACCTTGCAAAACCTCCACGAGAAAAATCATCCTTTCCAATAAATATCAAAGCGAATTTGCGCGGGCACGTCTCTTAAAAAGGACGAGTGTTCTCCATGACGCCGGCCATGCCCCAGGCGGAGCGGGAAGCGGGACGGGAACGCCGGATCGACTTGATGGCGGAAACGGAGCCGCCCTCCGCGCAGTAAACGGCGGCGGCAATCGCGGCAATAATTTCCCCGGGAATGCCGTCCTCAACCGACTCCACGGCGGGAGCGGCGGGGGCTGCGGCGGGAGCGGGAGCCGCGGCGGGCGCCTGCGGCTTCGCGGAAGCCTTCGGCTTTTTCGCCTTGTTCGTCGCGTTGTAGACGATGTTGCCGTACAGCTTGATAATGCCGGTCAGCACAATCAGAACCAAAAAGACAACCACAAGGCCGGTGAGCAGGATGGTAAGCGATAAGATGACCGGGTTATCAGTCGCAATCGCCAGAAGCATGGGCATGGTCAGACTCTCCTTTGACTCAGAATTATGTCGTCTTTTAAAGCAAAGGCTTCAAAAGGGGAAAAAAACAAGATTGTTATTATTATAACCGATACAAAAATCAATTTCAATCAGTTTTCATAAATTGTTTTTTCTTTTTCCATATTCTCTGAATAGCATTGAAATGGAAAACAATGATCTATATAATGAGAATAAGCGGACAGCCCCGGCGCCGCCGCTGCAACGAAAGGCGGAGGATTCACTTGACAAACGACGGATTCCGTCATTCCTTTAAACAGTCGTTTCACAACAGTCTCGGTCTCGCGGTGTACAGTTGCGGGATCCAGAAATGCTCCGGCGGGCACGCCTGGGGGCCTGCGGTGCGCGATCACTACCTGATTCACTGCGTCACCTCGGGGAAGGGCGTTTACTCCTTCGGCGGCAGGGACTACGCGCTGCAGGGCGGAGACGGCTTTCTCCTGCCGCCCGGCGTCGTCGCGTCCTACGCGGCGGATGAGGAAGCGCCGTGGCAGTACTGCTGGATCGGCTTCAACGGCACCGACGCGAAGCGTCTCGTCGAGCTGACGGGCTTGTCCTATGAAAACCCGATTTTCCACTTTACGGGCACCTCGCTGCCCGACCAGCTTGAGAAGATCTCGAATCTCTCCGTCTCCGCGCACAGCAACGAAGCGCGGGCCGAGGCGGGACTGCTGGTTTTTCTCGCCGACCTGATGGACGCCTTCGGCTCCTCCTCCTCCCACCGCGCGAGCGGGTATGAGTATGTGGAGAAGGCGGCGCGCTACATCGAATACAACTACTCGCGGACAATCAACGTCGACGACATCGCGGCGAGCGCCGGCATCAGCCGCAGTCATCTCTACCGCCTGTTCATGGAGAACATCTCCGTGCCGCCGAACGAGTATCTGATGCGCTTCCGCATGAACAAGGCGGCGGCTCTGCTCGAGGAGGGGCGGCTTTCCGTCGGCGAGGTGGCGTCCTCCACCGGCTTTACCGACCAGCTCTATTTTTCCAGAGTGTTCAAGAAATACATGGGGATCCCGCCGAGCCAGTATTCGCCGCGCCCCGCCTCCCCGGAACCGGGCAGCGAAGCATAACAAGCGCCTGAGCGCGAAAAGGAGAACGTACGATGGAACCTTCCGCAGAAGCAATCGCAAAATGGGCTGAGGAGCTCGGCGCCTTTGAGCTGCAGCCCTGGGAACGAATGCCCGAAATCTATCTTTATATGGATCAGGTGCTCAGCTACATGGACAAGCAGCTCGCCCTGTTCGAGCAGGGCGGCGAGAGTATGCTGACGTCGAGCATGGTGAACAACTATGTCAAGGCGAACGTCCTGCCGAGGCCGGATCGCAAGAAATACGCCCGCGAGCACCTCGCGATGCTCACGATGATCTGTATGCTCAAGTCCTCCCTCTCCATCCCGGACATTTCGTCCCTGATGAGCCTTTTGCTCAGGGACTGCGGGGAGAAGGAAATGTACAGCCGCTTCTGCGCGTCGCAGAAGCAGGCAATCGGCGAGGTGCGCGAAAGGCTCGAGTCCACGGCCGCCGAGGGAAAGCAGGAGCTCATCCGCCTCGCGGCGGAGCTCTCTATAGAGGCGGCCACGCGGCGAGCCGCCGCGGAGCGGATCCTCGGCGAGCTCGCAAAGGAGAAGCCCGAGGAAAAGAGCGACGACGCGCGCTAACCGATGGGAGGCGTATCCTCCTGCCCGACACGGGCGACGGTCACGGACACATCCAGCGTGACAATCGCCTCGGCGGCAATCTCCCCCCAGTTATCCCGCCATTCTCTCCATTTCTCGGGATACGCCTGGCGCACGCGGCGGGAAAAGCGGAATACATCAGCCTGATCATCTCTGAGGCACAGATCGAGAGCGGTCTGCGCCTCTTTTTTTATCCGTTCGGCAAGGCTTCGCTCCATCTCCCCGTAAAGTCCGGCGTCCGCAGATTCGTCCGCCGCGTCGAGGGCGGCGACGTCCGCCCCGCAGCGGATGGAAACGACAAAGCGCGGGAGCTCCCCGTCGAGCGAGACGTCCACCTCTGTTTGAAGATCCCGCAGACGGGCGGTCAGGACGGAGCCGTCCGGGAGCGCGGCCTTCTCCAGTCCCCCGGAGAATTCGCCCGTCAGATAAAGGAGGCCGCGCGTCGCTTCGTCCCCGATAACCGAGAGGAGCCTGCCCTCCCCGTCAAGGAGCGCCGTCCCCGACGCTTCGACGCCGCCGTCGATCGGACGCAGCACCGGAAGATACGCCGCGCCGTCCTCGTCCAGACGGTTGACGAAGCTGTTCAGGGAGACGGAAGCGATCCGGCCGTTGATGTTCGCCGTCCCGAGGATGTCGGCGAGCGTCCCGGCGGGAATCGTCTTCCCCTCGCTCTCCGCCGTCAGGAGATCGGCGGCGGAGCCCTCCGCCATCAAAAGCTGCGCGCTCGGCCGAAGCTCAGGACTGCGCACGAGGAAATCGATCCATTCCGCGACGCCGCGCTCGGCGCAGGAGCGCCCGAAGGCGACGACGAGTCCGTGTCCGTATAGCGGATTTTGGCCCGTCCGGCGCGTCAGCTCGCTGAGCGCCTCGAGCACCGAGGGGCCGCTCACCGTATGCACGGACACCTCGCGGTTCTCGTCCTCCGCAATGCGCGTCGACTGCACCGTCAGGACGAACTCGCCGCCCTCCCTGTCAATTCCGATCCCCTCGACCAGAAGGCGGTGGTTGAGACGGATCTGCTCCTGGCAGCCAGTGAGCGGCAGACAGAGAAGGAGGGCAAGCAGCAGTGCGGCGGCGCGCCGTCCGCGCCTTTTTCCCCTGCGGCGCAGCACGCGTGCAATCGCGAGGAAAAGCGGAATCAAGCAGGCGCAGACGAGCGTGAAGACGAGGAAGAATTCCACCCCGTAGAACACGCGCTGCAGGGAGCGAAACGAACAGACGGCGATAGCCAGCCCCGCGGTGAGCACGGCGCCCGCGATCGCCGCCCCCTTCCCCGCCGCCGGGCGGACGCTCTCCGCGCAGAGGCGGAACAGGTACAGGTCGGTCGAGAGCTTGACGAGGAGGCTGAAAATCCAGATCCCGATGAGGACAGCGTCCATTCCCTGCACAATGCCCGCGTCGGCGGACGCGGCCGCGGCGTAGACCGGAAAGAGCTGGCGGTCGAGATAGCCGCCCATCGCGCCCGCAGCGGCGGCAAGAACGGCAGCCGTCAGCGCGTAGACCGCCGTGTTCCATATGACGAAGCCGCGCGTCAGCTTCCCGCGCGCCCGCACGCCGAGGAAAGCGAGAGCGGTGAGGCCGTCGCTGCGCGCGAGGAGGAGCAGTCCGCCCTGCGCGGCCTGCCGCCCGCCGTCCTCAAAGAAGGGAACGAAATTGAGCGGGTCGATCTTGGCGGTCAGGAGCGCGGCAATCAGGGCAAGGCCTCCCGCGGCAAGTCCCGTAACTATCGCCGCCGTTCTGCCGATCGTCTCGACCCCCTGAAAGGCTGCGTACGCGGCAGTAAGGGAGAGTGCCAGGGCAAGGACGGGAAGCGGCGCGAGCGGCTCCATCACGTTCGCCATAAAAAGCAGCAGCAGCGAAAGGCAGAAGCCGCCGAAGCAGAGAAAGTAGACGGCGTACACCGGCGCGAGCAAAAGGCCGGGACGCCCGAGGATCCGGCGCGCCGCGCGGAGCGGGTCGTCCTTCGGATTCCCCCTTCGCATCAGCCAAACCGGCAAAACCAGCGGAAAGCTGAGCAGATACGCGCCCAGACAGGAGGGAAGCAGCTCCTGCAGCCTCTCTCCCCCTGTCAGAGCCGTGTTGAGCGACAACAGAATGACAATCCGCGCGACGAACAGCGTCAGAAAGAGCTGTCCCGCGCCGATGGTTCCCTTGGCGTAATTTGGCTGCATCTGAACCGACCTTTCCATCGGCGTCACCGGCCGAGCGTGGAGCCGGGCAGCTCCTGTATTTTTTCCACACGCCTGCCGAGCTTCGGCCAGCCGGCGCGCAGCACCACGTCGCGCAGGAACGCCCTGAGGCTGAACGGCGAGACGGGCGCGGAGAACGGAACGCCGTACGAGGCCTCGGAGCAGACGTTCGCCGTGATGAAGAACATCGCCGTCATCAGCCCCCAGAAACCGATCGTTCCGCCGATGAGAATCAGCGCCAGACGGCAGACGGCGACAGGCTCGTACAGCGACGGCACAAGATAGGAGGAGATGGCCGTCAGCGCGATGACCATGAGCGTCGGCGCGCCGACGAGGCCGGAATTGACGGCGGCGTCTCCGATGACGAGAGCGCCGACGATGCTCACCGCGTGGCCGAGACTTTTCGGCGCGCGCAGCCCGGCCTCACGCATGATCTCGTAAATGATGTGGATCACCATCGCCTCGATCAGAATTGAAAACGGCGTGTTCATCTCAGACTGGGCGATTTTGAGCAGAAGCGGCTCGGGAATCAGCTCCGGGTGAAAAGTGGACGCGGCGACATAGAAGCCGGGCAGAAACATTGCGAGGAAAAAGGCCAGGAGCTTGAGAATCCGGGTAAACGCCGTGTAGAAGGGGCGGTAGACGTAATCGTCAAAGCTATGGAAATTCTCCATGAAGAGGTGCGGCACAATCGCGACGTTCGGCGTCCCGTCCACCAGGACGGCAATCCGGCCCTCCTCAATTTTCCCGCAGACGGTGTCGGGCCGCTCCGAGAGGCCGACGGTGCTGAACAGCGAAAAAGCGGCGCCCGGCCTGCGGAGAAACGGCGTGACGTACCCGGCGGCGAGGACGGCGTCGAGCTTCGCGGAGGAGAGCTGCCGCCTCACGTCCCGCAGGAGGGCGGGCGACACCCTGTCGCGCAGATAGCAGAGACAAACCAGCGTGCCGCTCTCGTTCCCCAGCTTGAGCTGCTCGAACTTGAGCTTCGTCGTCTTCATGCGGCGGCGGAGCATCGTCATATTGATCTGCAGCGGCTCGACGAAGCCCTCCCGCGAGCCGCGCTGAATGCTCTCGTTCTGCGGGTCGCCGACGCTGCGGAACGAGAAGCCCTGAATCCCGACGGCGAGCACGCTGCGGCAGCCGTCGAGCAGGAGCAGCGCGAAGCCGCTCATCAGCAGGCTGAGGGCGTCGGCGTATTCCGTCACCTCCTTCTGGTCGGCGGCGGACAGGACGCGCTCCTGCAGATACCGGAATTTTACCTCCGGACTCCCGCCGGGAAACGAGGCGTTTACGAGCGGCGCGAGCACGCTCTGCGCGGCGATCTGCTTGTTGATGAGGCCCTCCATGCTCAAAAAGGCGGCGTCGAGTCCTCCCACGCGAAGGCGGCGCACAATCAAATCGACGCTCCCGTCAAAATCAGACTGAAAGCGGCGCAGGTTTTCCTGTAAGGATACGGCAAACAAGCTTCCTCCTCCTTTTCCTGTTTTTCTCAACGATACTGTTTGCCGCGCCGCCGCGTTTTATACGGGAATAATCGCGTCTCGCGGAGAGAGAATAGCGAAAAGGAAGAAGGAGGGAACGCAGTTGACCATTTCTCTCATCCGCACGCTGCTGCTCTACGCCGTGATCCTCGCGGCTGTCCGCCTCATGGGGAAGCGCCAGATCAGCGAATTGCAGACAAGCGAGCTTGTCGTGACGCTGCTGATTTCCGACATCGCCGCCATTCCGATGCAGGACACCGGACAGCCTCTCTTGAGCGGTCTGCTCCCTATCGCGATTCTTGTCTTCTGCGAGATTGTGACGAGCGTCCTCATGCTCAAGAGCCCGCTGGCGCGGCGGCTCATCTGCGGCCGGCCTATTGTCGTCATCGACGACGGGAAAATATTGCAGAGCGAGCTGCGCCGCCTTCGCATGACGACAGAGGAGCTTTGCGAGGAGCTGCGGCAGAAGGACGTCTTCCGGCTCGAGGACGTGGCGTACGCGATCATCGAGACGAACGGGAGGATGAGCGTCGTGAAACGCCCCGAGGCGGAGCCGCCGACGGCGCAGCTCTGCGGGCTCATTCCGCCCGACGGCGGGATCGAGGCCGTCGTCGTGAGCGACGGGGCCGTCTCCGACTTTTCGCTCTCGCTCATCCGCAAGAGCCGCGCCTGGCTCGACGGCGTCCTGCGCGGGAAGAACGTCGCCGTGGAGGACGTCTTTCTCATGACGGCGGACGTGAGCGGACAGTCGCGCATCATCAAAAAGGAAAGGGGCGTTTCCGAGTGAGACGGCTGATGGCTGCCGGCATTCTCTTTCTCTGCGCCGCCGCGCTGTGCGTCTGGCAAAGCGGCTTTACCGCCCGAAGCGCCGACGCGATGACCGGGGAACTGACGGCGGCCTGCGAGGCGGCGGAAAAGGGGGACGCCGAGTCGGCCTACGACCGGGCAAGCGCGGCGATGGACGTGTGGGAAGACGTTCGCGGACAGCTGTGCGTCTACACGGCGCATTCACGCGTCGACGAGCTCGGACGATCGCTGACCGGCCTGCCGGACCTCGCGAGGAGCGGCTCGCCCGAGCAGTTTCTGAGCGAGTGCAGGCGCACGCTCTCCCTGCTCGCCTCCCTGCGTACGATGGACACGCCGACGCTTGAAAATATTCTCTGACGCCGGGAAAAAACAGGAAAAGAAAATTGCAATAGAGCAAAATACATGGTAGAATAAGAAAAAAGCGGCGTACTTCCGCGCCGCTCCCGTCATCGCCTCATAAGGCGGCAGAGAGGAGAGCTCCCCATGAAATGCCCGTATTGCAATTACGAGGAAAGCAAGGTCATCGATTCGCGTCCCACGGACGAGGGAGAGCGGATTCGCCGCCGCCGTGAATGCCTCAAATGCGGAAAACGCTTCACCACCTACGAGGTGGTCGAGACGGTTCCCGTCGTCGTCATCAAGAAGGATCTGTCGCGCGAGACGTTCGACCGCAACAAGCTGCTCAACGGCCTGCTGCGCGCGTGCGAGAAGCGCCCTGTCTCCCTCGACAGGCTCGAGCGCGTCGTCGACGAGATCCAAAACTCGCTGCAGAACCGGCTCGAGCGCGAGGTGCCGTCGAGCAAAATCGGCGAGTACGCGATGGATAAGCTCAAGGAAATCGACGAGGTCGCCTATGTGCGCTTCGCCTCCGTCTACCGCCAGTTCAAGGATATCCACAGCTTCATGGAGGAACTGAGCCGGCTGATTCAGACGAAGAATTCGGCGAAGGAATGACAGTTCTCCCGCAGACAGCAAAAGAGCGCGGCAGCCGGCATCGGCTCCGCGCTCTGCTTATTTCCGAAAGCTCAGGGATTGGCCGCGTTATACCTCGCACAGAGGGCGGAGACCACCCGCCCGGCCTCGGCGAGCTCCGGCTCGCCGCCGAAATTGCCGCGGTACACCTCGACAATCAGATCGCCGCCGTAGCGCCGCTCCCGCAGCACATCGAGCAGGGCGGCGTAGTCCATCGCGCCGCGGCCCGGAAGGAGGCAGTCCGCGCCGGGAAGATTGTCGTTGATGTGGACGTGGATGAGGCTCTCCCCCATCGCGCGGCACATGGCGAAGGGATCGAAGCCGGCGCGCACCGCCTGCTTCACATCGAAGACAAAGGCGCACTCCGCGCCCGCCATCCGGCGCATCCGCTCGATAAACGCGGGGTTCTCGCTGCGGAACTGGTTGACATTCTCCTGCGCGACGGTAATCCCGAAGGTTTGGCCGAGGCGGTAGAGCTTGAGATAGCGCTCGACGTACTCCTCGTCGGCCAGCTTACTGGCCTGGTAGCCCTTCTGCCCGTGCAGGACGAGCAGCTTCGCGCCGAGCGTCCCGGCGGCTTCAAAGTACGTCTTATAGAATTCGAGCGAATCCTCCACGCGGCGCTCGTACTCGGAGAAGAACAACATTCCCTCAATGGCGGAGGTGAAGGGATGAATCGACTTGACCTCGGCCCCGGCGCTCTCGAGCCGATCCCGCAGCTGCCGCAGGAACGGGGGTCTAAGCTCGCTTATCGTATTGAGGAAAAATTCAAAGAGGCGAAAATCCATGGCGAGAAGCCGTTCAAGCGATTTTTCAATCTCCATCGGATACAGGCAGGCCGTTGAGATACCAGGTCGCATCATGCTCAGTTTGTCCTCCGTCCGTCGCAAATTCTATCTTCCACTTTACTCTTTTCCGCCGCGCTTTGCAAGAAAAAAGATGGAGAATCAGAAAATGAAACGGCACGAAACGGGGAATCCTATGAAAAACAGCAAAGGAGGATTTCTCATATGGACAACGAAAAGACAAAAAAGACGGAAAACGCCGACGAGGAGCTTCTGACCGAGCTCTCCCGTACGGCGGCGATGGGAATCGAAGCGATGGAGATCGTGATTCCGAAGGCGGAGGACGCTCGGCTGCGCGGCAAGCTGGAACGCCAGCAGGAGAGCTATCGCTGCCTCGCGAAAAAGGCGCGCGATCTCATGGAGAAAAAGGGCATCCGCCCGGAGGCGGGCTCGCCCGTGCAGAAGGCGATGCTGTGGGGCAGCGTGCAGATGAGCACGCTCGGCGACGCCTCGCCCTCCCATCTCGCGGAGCTGACGATCAACGGCACGACGATGGGCATCGTCTCCCTGACAAAAAAGATGCATGAGCTCGCCCGGGCGGACGGCCAGGCCAGGACGCTCGCGGAGGATTTTCTCTCGGCGCAGCAGCAGACGGTCGAGGAGCTCAAGCCGTTCCTCTGAGGTCTTGATTCCTCGCCCGTTTTCGCGTATAATATAGAAAAGGCAAAGCCCCTTCCCGCGCGGGAGGGGCTTTTTCCTGAACGAATCCCTGCAACATACTCTATAGGAGCGTATCCATATGGCTTTATTCAGCGCCAGCAATCTACAGAAAGCGTTCGGCACAGACGTCATCTTCTCCGGCGTGTCGTTTGAAATACAGGAGGGCGATCACATCGGCCTTGTCGGCGTGAACGGCTCCGGCAAGACGACGCTGTTCCGCGTTCTGACAGGCGAGCTGCCGAACGACGGCGGGGAGATCTATCAGGCGAACTCCGCCGTCATCGGCTACATGGAGCAGCACGTCTGCCGCGATCTCGAAAAGAGCGCGTACAGCGAGGTGCTCACCGTGTTCGCGCCCCTGCTCGCCCTCGAGCGGGAGCTCGACGAAATCAACCACAGAATTCAGGCGAAGGCCGGGAATCTCGACGAGCTCATCGAGCGGCAGGCGCTTCTCACTGACCGCTTCGAGCGCGAGGGCGGGCTGACGTGCCGCGCCCGGGCGCGCTCCGCGCTGCTCGGCCTCGGCTTCGACGACGCGCAGATGGCGCAGCCGATCGGCGTCCTCAGCGGCGGGCAGAAGGCAAAACTCCAGCTCGCCAAGATGCTTTTGAGCGGCGCGAACCTTCTGCTGCTCGACGAGCCCACAAACCACCTCGACATCGCGAGCGTCGAGTGGCTCGAGGATTTCCTGCGCGCGTACCACGGCGCGTTTCTCGTCATCTCGCATGACCGTTATTTCCTCGACCGCATCACGCAGCGCGTGTTTGAGATGGAGAACGGCCATCTGACGGCATACAAGGGCAATTACACGGCCTTCCTCTCCCAGAAGGAGGAGAACCGCCTCGCCATGCAGCGCAAATACGACAACACGAAGCGCGAAATCACGCGTCTCGAGGGAATCGTCGCGCAGCAGCGGCAGTGGAACCGCGAGAAAAACATCCGCACGGCGGAGAGCAAGCAGAAGGTGATCGACCGTCTCGAAAGCACGCTCGAAAAGCCGGAGGACGCGCCGGAGGCGCTGCGCTTCGACTTCTCCATCCGCCAGCGCGGCGGCAACGACGTCCTCATCACGGAGGACCTCGGCCTCGCCTTCGGGGAGAAGCGGCTGTTCTCGGGCGTGAATCTGCACATCCGGCGGGGCGAGCGCGTCTTCCTCATCGGGCCGAACGGCTGCGGCAAAACGTCGTTTCTCAAGACCATTCTCGGCATCTATCCGCCGACCGAGGGCGAGATCCGCTTCGGCGCGGGCATCGACGTCGGCTACTACGACCAGATTCAGGCCAACCTTGACCTCAATAAGACCGTCATCGACGAGATCTGGGACGCCTACCCCCGCATGACGCAGACGGAGGTGCGCAACGCGCTGGCCGTCTTTCTGTTCCGCGGGGACGACGTGTTCAAGCCCGTCTCCGCCCTCTCCGGCGGCGAGCGCGCCCGTGTGCTCCTGCTGCGGCTG
The DNA here is from genome assembly GCA_944380675.1 of uncultured Clostridia bacterium. Classification (GTDB taxonomy): domain Bacteria; phylum Bacillota; class Clostridia; order Oscillospirales; family Acutalibacteraceae; genus Caccousia. The sequence continues at coordinate 17,917 of CALWIH010000036.1, forward strand.
ATGCTCTCGCAGGACAATTTCCTGCTCCTCGACGAGCCGACGAACCATCTCGACATCACGTCGTGCGAGGCGCTCGAGGACGCGCTGCAGAGCTACGAGGGGACGCTTTTCATCGTTTCGCACGACCGCTATCTCATCAACAAGATTGCGGACAAGGTGTACGCCATCGAGGAGGAGGGCGTGTCATGCACGCTCGGCGGCTACGACGCCTACCTCGAGACCGCGCGCGGGAGGAAGGCCGCGGAAGCGGCGCAGCCGCAGGCGGAGTCGGCGCGCGCCGTGGAATACCGCGCCAGAAAGGAGCAGCAGGCGGCGCTGCGAAAGGAGAAGGCGGCGCTGCGCCGCCTCGAGGCCGAAATCGAGGAGACGGAGGCGCGCATCGCGGAGCTCGAAGCCCAGCTCGGCGACCCGGCGGTCGTCAGCGACTACGAGGAGGTCGCCCGCCTCTCCACGGAGCTCGACGAGGCGCGCTCCCTGAACGAGGAGCAGTTCGCCCGCTGGACGGAGCTCTCGGAGCGCCTCGAAGCGCGCGGGGACGACGAAGGGGCATGAAAAAGGGAGGGTCTCCCCTCCCTGCTTTTCTGTGAAGCGACAAACCTGTCAGACCTTGAACTGCTCGATCTCCTTAAAGAACTCGCCGGCAGCCTCGCTCTCCACCTCGAGCGTGACGGGCCGGGACAGGTCGAGACTGAACACGCCCATGATGGACTTCGCGTCAATCTTGTACTTGTCGGTCGTCAGATTGATCTGAAAATCATACTTATTTGTGATAGCGACAAATCTTTTAACCGATTCAATGCTGGACAGCATAATATTTTCTCTCACCATTTGATTCTCCTCCTGAAAGTGATTCGGATTCTTTTCTCCGACGCGGTTCTCTGAGTTCCCCTTCATGATAATACAACCGGGAACAGCGGTCAAGATGGAATTATGCCAGAGAATTTACACTTTTCCGATGCAAACTTGACAGTATGATGTGCGGAGCCGTTTTCGTTCCGCAGGGAAAGGATTTTTATGAAAGTATATGCCGTAACGCTTGGCTGCAAGGTCAACCAATACGAAACCGAGGCCATGCTCGCGCAGCTTCTGCACGCCGGCTTCTCCATGGCGGAGACGGCGGCGGAGAGCGACGTGATTCTGCTGAACTCCTGCACCGTCACGGCGCAGAGCGACCACAAGGTGCGCCAGACGCTGCACCGCGCGCGCCGGGACGCTCCCGGCGCGGTGATCGTCCTCACCGGCTGTATGCCGCAGGCGTTCCCCGAGGCGGCTGAGAAGCTCGCGGACGCCGACATTGTCCTCGGCAACGCGAACCGCGCCTCCCTGCTGCCGCACATTCTGAACTATCTCTCCTCGCGCCAGCGGATCGTCGACATCGCGCCGCATGAGACCGGGGAGCGCTTCGAGCCGATGCGCGTCGGCGCCTTCCACGAGCGGACGCGCGCCTTCCTCAAGATCGAGGACGGCTGCAACCGCTTCTGCTCCTACTGCATCATTCCCTACGCCCGCGGCCGCGTGCGCTCGAAGGATCTCGGCGAGCTGAAGGCGGAGGTCGAGGGGCTCGCCGCGAACGGCTACCGCGAGATCGTGCTGACGGGCATCAACCTCTCGGCGTACGGGCAGGAGCTCGGCCTCAGCCTCTGCGACGCCGTCGAGGCGGCGTGCGCCGTGCCGGGAATCGAGCGCGTGCGGCTCGGCTCCCTCGAGCCGGAGCAGATGGACGAGGCGGTCGTCGCGCGCATGGCGAAGCAGGATAAGCTCTGCCCGCAGTTCCACCTGTCGCTGCAGAGCGGCTGCGACGAGACGCTGCGCCGCATGAACCGCCACTACGATTCCGCGGAATACCGCCGGATTGTCGCGAACCTGCGCGCCGCCTTCGACAACGCGAGCATCACGACGGACATCATGGTCGGCTTCCCCGGCGAGACGGAGGAGGAATTCGCGCGATCGCTCGCCTTCGCGGAGGAAATCGGGTTCGCGCGCGCCCATGTGTTCGCGTACTCGCGGCGTCCCGGCACCGTCGCGGACAAAATGAGCGATCAGGTGACGAACGCCGTCAAGGAGCAGCGCAGCGCCCGGATGATCGAGGCGACGCTCCGCACGCGCGACCGCTTCCACGAAAGCCAGATCGGCCGCGTCGAGCCCGTCCTCTTCGAGCAGACGTGCGCGCCGAACGTCTGGGAGGGGTACACGCGCAACTACACGCCGGTGCGCGCCGCGTCCTCCCGCCCGCTGGCCGGGCTGCTGCTGCCCGTTCGCCTCGAGGAGGCCTGCGGGGACTTCTGCCTCGGCGCAATTGAGGAGGAAGCTTAACCGGGTAAAATTTCCGTCAAGAAATCAAAAACAGTTGACTTTTTCTCAGAATCTGTCACAATGATAGTATCTTGAATGGGAAAAGAGGGAAAGTAATGGCGGTTCCGGCAAAGGATAAGTTTACAAAGCAGGAAAAGAGCTGGATTCTGTACGACTGGGCGAACTCCGTGTATGCCACCAACATCATGGCGGCAATCTTCCCCATCTATTTCACGGCGGTGTGCGGCGGCGACACGGCCGGCATCCAGTGGTGGGGGTACGGCACGTCGCTCGCGACGCTCATTGTGGCGGTGCTCGCGCCGATCCTCGGCTCGCTCGGCGACTACAAGGGGATGAAGAAAAAGTTCTTTACCTTCTTCATGGCTGTCGGCGTCCTGTGCACGCTCATCATGGCGATCTTTGACAACTGGCAGATGCTGCTCGTCGGATACATTCTCTCCTACATCGGCTTCGCGGGCTCGTGCCTGTTCTACGACTCGTTCCTCACCGACGTGACGACGCGCGAGCGCATGGACAAGGTCTCCGCGTGGGGCTACGCGATGGGCTACATCGGCGGAAGCACCATTCCGTTCCTTATCTCCATCGGCATTCTCCTCGTGATGGGCATGGACAACCCGACGGCTGTCAAGATCGTCGTCGTGCTGACCTCCGTCTGGTGGGGGCTGTTCAGTATTCCGATGCTGCGCAACGTCGACCAGAAATACTACCTCGAGGGCAGGCCGGAGCGCATGGTTTCCGCCGCGTTCTCGAACGTCGCGCACACGCTGCGCGATATTGTGAAGAACAAGGGATTGTTCTGCTATGTGATTGCGTACTTCTGTTACATCGACGGCGTCGGCACCGTCATCCATATGTCGACGTCCTACGGCAGCACGCTCGGCCTCGACACGGTGGGCATGATTCTCGCGTTGCTCGTCACGCAGATTGTCGCGATGCCGTGCTCCATCCTGTTCGGGCGGCTCGCGAAAAAGCTTGGCGCGGTGCGGATGATTGGCATCGCCATCGCGATCTACTTCCTGATCTGCGTCGTCGGCTTCTACATGGGCTATATCATCGAGGTCGATGAAAGCGCCGTCGGCACGGCGCAGGTGCTGTTCTGGATGATGGCCTTCCTCGTCGGCACGGTGCAGGGCGGCATTCAGGCGCTTTCTCGCTCGTATTTCAGCCGTCTCGTCCCGCCGGACAAGAGCAACGAGTATTTCGGCTTCTTCGATATTTTCGGCAAGTTCGCCACCGTCGTCGGCCCGTTCCTCGTCGCGGCTGTGACCGGCCTCACGGGGCGTTCGTCCTTCGGCATTCTGAGCCTCCTCGTCCTGTTCGCCGTCGGCGGACTGATTTTGTTCCTCGGCAGAAGCCAGCTGAAGGCGTCCGAGGAAGCGGCGGAGGCGGCGCGCAAAGCCGCGGAGCGCTCGTAAGCCTTTTCTTGTCTTCCGAAATCAGCAAAGCCCCGGAAAATCCCGCCGGTCACACAATGGCCGCGCCGGATTTTCCGGGGCTTCTTTCTCAGCCGTCTTCGGAGCGCTTTTTCCGGGAAGTAAGCTTCCATTTCCACGCCTGGATGCGCGCGGCCTGACGGCTCGTCATCAGAGCGCCCACGATCATCACGCCCGTCGAGACGCCCGCGCAGAATCCGCCGAGGGCTCCGTCCGCCAGATCAAAGAAATGGAGAACCGCATAGACGGCGGAAAGCAGCACGCCGAACAGAAAGAGCAGATGCATCCTTCTCGTGAGCCTTCTCTTCCCCTCCTCGCTGTAATCCGCGGCTTTCCGCACCGTCTGCTCCAATTCCCTGTCCATCCGTTCCGCCTTCCTTTCTCCTTCCAAAAGCTCCCGCAAATCCACCGCATAGAAATCAGCCATCTCCATCAGGATGGTCAGATCCGGCAGATTGCTGCCGGT
>CALWIH010000037.1 GCA_944380675.1 uncultured Clostridia bacterium
GCTGGCTCTCCCCAAAAGAAAAACTTGCTGCTTTCTTTGAATCTCTCGCTGTACAAGATGTTTGACAAACCTACACGGTTCAGAAATTCGCGCCGTTCCAGCCCCATTGATCCGTCGCGAGATAGCGCACATAGACGTGATCGGGCGCGACGCCGAGCACCGACTCCGCGAGCGCGCACAGGCGGGCGGTAAGCTTATCGCAGGCCGCGTCCGGCGCGCCGCCGTACAGGTCGACGGCAATGAAGGCGACCGGCTCGTCCGCCCTGCCGCGGAAGGCCATGCGCGTCTCGGGTTCAAAGGTAAGCATGAGCCAGCTCTCGCTCTTGCCGGGAAGCAGGGAGATCGCTTCGCCCAGCGCGGCGCGGAGCGTTTCCTCCTGCACGGAGGTGATGGAGACATTCGTTTTCCACTGCATACAAGGCACAAGAATCAGCCCTTTCCATATAATTTCGTTTTGTGCCTCTCATTATAGCACGGAGGGGGAATGAAGTGAATAATGAATAATGAATAGTGAATAATTGTGGTGGCGCGGCGCAGCCGCGCGAATATAGAATCGCGGCGCTCTGCGCCGCCACACTTCTTCACTATTCCCTCTTACTTCTTCCCTCGCGCCGTGGCGATTGATTCATCAATCGCCACGACGCGCTCTCCCTCTTCCCCTGTCTGCGGAGAGAAGGGGAACCAGGCGAAGCGGAGGGTGCGGCGGATTTCCGCGGGGCGGTCGCGCGGCGGGACGGCGGCGAGGCGCGGGAATTGGGAGAGCAGCGCGGCCTCGTCGCGGGCGGCGTCGCGCAGGAGGGCGGCGGCCTCCGGCGGCTGGGGCGGGTTCAGGAACTCCGGCAGGCCGCGGGCGCGTCCCTCGCAAAGGGCGTCGAAGCGCAGAAGCCAGCGCAGACGCTCCGCATCCCCGCCGCGCGATCGGCAGAAATCAAGCAGCAGCGCGTGGCCGTCGTACCGGCCCCACGGGCGGCTGAACGCGCCGTTTTCCTCCGCGAAGGCGGCGAGCGATTCAAAGAAGGAGAACGGGGAAGGGAAATCCCGCAGCAGAAACGGCAGCGCCGTGCCGAAGCGCCCGCTGTTGTACAGCGCGCCGCACAGGCTGTCGATTTTCTTGAGACGGCACAGCTCCTCATACGAGAGCCACGGCGTGAACAGCACCTCGTACGGCGGGCGCGTCCGGCACACGATCCCGAACCGCCCGGCCTCCTCCTCGAGACGCGTGCCGCGCAGCAGCTTGAGGAAGCCGAGCTGAAGCATATCGGGCCCAACGCGGAACACGTCGTCGAACGACCGGCCGAGCGACGCGTAGTCCTCATACGGCAGGCCCGCGATGAGATCCATGTGCAGATGGCAGTTCCCGGCCTCGCGGAGCGCGGCGCAGCGCTCGAGCACGCGCGGCACGTTCTCCGATCGCCGGACGGCGCGGAGCGTCTCCCGGTTCGTCGACTGCACCCCGGCCTCGAACTGGAACAGCCCCGGCCTCGCCTGCCGGATGAGCGCGAGCGTCGAGTCCGCGAGAAGCTCGGCCTCAATCTCAAAGTGGAAGTTTGTCACGCCGTTGTCGTGTTCCAGAAGATAGGCGAGGATTGCGTCGCAGTGCGCGCGGTTCGCGTTGAAGCTCCTGTCGACAAATTTCACCTGCCTTACGCGGGCGGCGAGAAAGACAGAGAGCCGTTCGCACGCGAGCGGAGCGGGCATCAGCCGCACGATGCCCTCGCGCGACGAGAGGCAGTAGCTGCACGAAAACGGGCAGCCGCGCGACGTTTCGAAGTAGAGGATCTTGCCCTCAAGGGATTTGTCATCCCCCGAAAGCAGCTCCGGATACGGGAACGGCAGCGAGTCCACCGGCACGGGCGCGGCGGGGGCGGCGGCGCGGATTGCCCCGCCCTCGCGCAACCACAGGCCGGACACTCCGCCGAGCGGCTCGCCCGACTCGAGAGCCCGCAGCAGCGCGGGAAAGCTCTCCTCCCCCTCGCCGGAGAGGACGGCGTCGGCCTCCGGCAGCCTTTGCAGCGCGTCCTTTGCGCAGAACGACACTTCCGGCCCGCCGAGGCAGAGAAACGCGCGCGGCAGGAGCTTTCTCAGCTCGGCGCACAGCTCCCGCACGAGCGAAATGTTCCACAGATAGCACGAAAAGCCGATAAAATCCGGCTGCTCGAGCGCCAGAGCGGCAAGCAGCGTATCAAACGGCTCGTTGACCGTGCGCTCGCAGAGCGTGACGGCAAAGCCCGCCCGGCGGGCGCTCTCCCGCAGGCTTCGGGCGGCGAGGCAGGTGTGAATATACTGCGCGCTGAGCGCGGCGAGGACAATTTTCACGGCGGGAGCCTCCCTTCCGGAATGAAAAAACGGGGGCGCTCAGCGCTCCCCGCAGTAAAAGTACGTCGAATTGTCGACGAGACGGCACCAGTCGGCCTTATCGAGAATCGCGGCGACGTCCACGCGGCGCAGCTTCTGCGGCGCAATCGCCTTGACGGCCTCCGAGACGTGGATGAGACGGTCGGCGTTCTCCCGGAAAAACAGCCGCAGCTTTTCCTCGGCCTCGTCCAGCCCGGTCTTCGGCGCGCGCGCGGCGGCGGCGACCACCTTCTTCTTTTCGAGCAGAAACTCCTCCGGGTGCGCCTTGAGGTACGCGAGGTACGTCACGCGGATCCGGCTGATAAGCGACATCGTGATGTCCGGCTCGTCCTTGAGCTTTGCGAACGGGCAGCGCACAAGATCGTGCATCTCCTCGTAGCCGTGGCTCTCGCAGTAGCACAGAAACGGATAGTACGCGTCGCTTGTATAAATGTCTCGAATTTTCGCCATAGTGTCGGGTCTTCCTCCTCATCAAGCAAACAGGATTCGCCGCGCCCGCACAGGGGGCGCGTTTCTCTATTATAGCAAGCCGGAGGAGGGCGCGCAAGAAAAATTTAACATTTCGTTATGCATTCGGCGCGCCGATCTGCTATACTGAATAGAAACGAGACGGCGAAAGGAAGGGCGGACAAATGGGACAGGCAATGACGGCAAAGGAGCGGCGCGAGGCGATTCTGCGCGCGCTGGAGCAGGCTGATACGCCGGTGAGCGCGTCGGCGCTCGCCAGGCAGCTTCATGTGAGCCGTCAGGCGGTGGTGGGCGACGTCGCGATGCTGCGCGCGCTGAATTCGCCGATCGCGGCGACGCCGCGCGGCTACGTCCTCTCGAAGGACGAGACGAACACGAAAACATACACCATCGCGTGCCGTCACGGCCGCGACCGCGTCGCGGAGGAGCTGTACGCCGTCGTCGACAACGGCGGCGGCCTGCTCGACGTGATCGTCGACCACGCCCTCTACGGCCAGCTCAGCGGAAAGCTGCACGTCTTCTCCCGGTACGACGCCGACGAGTTCGTGCGCCGCCTCTCCGCCGGGGAGGACTCCCCCCTCTCCTCCCTGACGGGCGGCATCCACCTGCACACCCTGGTCTGCCGCGACGACGCGTGCTTTGCGCGGATCTGCGCCGCGCTGCGGGAAAAGGGGCTACTCATCGCCCCGCCGGAGGACTGACGCCTCTCGCCAAAATCTCCGTTTTTTTCGGAGAACGGCGGAAAAAGTCCGTCAATCTTATCCATTGACACATTTCTCTTTCATGAGTATGATAGGTGTCAAGACACCTGACAAAATATACTGTCGCTCATGTAAGGAGGAACCGTCTCATGAAAAAGAAGGACGCCGTCGTCTCGATGTGCATCTCGGCGCTGCTCTGCGCCCTGGGCATCATCATTCCGATGTTCATGCCGAAAATCTGGATCCCGCCCATGTCGTTCACCCTCGCGAGCCATGTGCCGATCTTCATCGCGATGTTCATCTCCCCCGCCTCGGCCATCATGGTCACGGTGGTGACGAGCATCGGCTTCGCCCTCTCGATGCCGCTCGTCGTCGCCCTGCGCGCGGCGTCTCACCTCGTCTTCGTCCTCGTGGGCGCGTTCCTGCTCAAGAAGTCCGGCTCCATTCTGCAGTCGATGCGCACAGCCGTCCCCTTCGGCCTGCTGATGGCCGTCCTGCACGGTGTGTGCGAGGCCATCGTCGTCACGGCGTTCTACTACACCGGCAACGGCTCCGAGAGCTGGTATGAGAGCGGCTACGTCATGACGGTGCTGCTGCTCGTCGGCCTCGGTACCGTGGTGCACAGCTTCGTCGACTTCGCGATCGCCGCCGCCGTCTGGAAGCCGCTTTGCCCGATGCTGCGCATTCCGGTCAGCGCGAAAATGCGCGTGAGGACGGCGTCCTGACCGCGCGGCAGCTCCCGGGAAACATCCAGCCCCTTTGCGGTATTTTCTGCCGCCAAAGGGGCTGTTTTTTTTTGCGCCGCGGGAAAGCCTCACTGCTCCGCGGGGGCGCAGTAGATCACCAGCCGCTCCCCGGTATGGGAGACGCTCAGAAACACGCTGCCGTCGGTATAGACCTCGCCGACGGAGACGGTCCCGGAGGGAACCGTCCCCTTCACGTCCTCCTCGACGCCGGCAAGGCTGCGAAATCCGGCCTCCGCCAGCTCTCCGCGCCACGCCTCCGCCTCCCCGCCGCTCACACCGTCAAGGGAAACGGCGCAGAAGCCGCCGCTCTCCGCAAGCAGCGTCTCCGTGACCTCCCCCGGCGGGATGGGGACGCCCTCTGTATACGCGTTGACGGGCCATTCCTCTGCGGGCGTCCAGGACGCGGCGGCGAGGCCCGTCGCGGAAGGCGCGGCGCTTTCCGTTTGCTCCGGCTCCGCGGCGCAGGAGGCGCAGAACAGCAGACAGCAGGCGGCAAACAGGCTCAGCATCCGTTTTTTCATGATTTCTCCTTTCTTCCGCGGCGCAGGCGCAGCGCGAACAGCACGGCGGCGCCGGCGGCGGCAAGCGCGCCGGCGGCGAGCAGCAGCGGCATGGGGTCCATGCCTCCCGCGACGCGGATCTGCGTCATCACGTCCGCCTGCCCGATGACGTTCTCCGGGGGACGGCTCGTCTGCGCAGCCAGAAATACCGCAAAGCAGGCAGCAGCCAGCGCCAGCAAGGCCGACGGCAGCGCCCAGCCGGAGCGCTTCTTTCCCCGCAGCGGCACAGAAACGGCGGCGGCATAGGCAGCGGGGGAGCCGAGGCGTTCCGCCACATCCGCTTCCCTTTCGCCGTGCTCCCGTGCGGACTCAAAGATTTCGCACAGATCGCGGAGCACCTCCCGCCTTTTGCGCCGGGGCAGGCGCAGATTCTTCTCCACCTCACGGATATACTCGTTCATTCCGATTCCTCCTTTTCGCGGTAGGCGGAAATAAAGCCTTCCACACAAGCGCTGTACGCGTCCCAAAACCGCAGAAGCTCCCGGAGCGTTTCCCTTCCCTGCTCCGTGAGCGCATACAGCTTTTTGGCTCCGCCGTTCGCGGCGGCCGGGGCAAGGCGGCATTGTATCAGCCCCGCCCCCTGCAGGCGGTACAGAATGGGATAGACCGTCCCCTCCTTTGCCCACCCCAGCACGGCGCTGCGGCGGTTCAGTTCCTCCAGAATGGCATAGCCGTACGTCTCTCCTCTGCCGATGAGACAGAGGAGAATCATTTCCAGCGACCCCTTCTTGAATTGCTGCACATAGCGCGGTTCCATGGCCGATCTCCTTTGCACAACTATTTAGTATTGCTAATTACAAAAAGGAGTATAGCAGTTCCCCGCCCGGCTGTCAAGAAGCACTTTACAGGCGCGGGGAAATCTGCTAGAATAAAGGCAGCGCCGCCGGAGCATTGGCGCGCTAAATACGAAGGAAAGGGAAAGGGAACCGTCGATTATGCGCAACATCTGAACGAAAACGCACAACACCTGATTTTTGCTTCGGGAGGGCGCTCTTTGCGCTCTGTTTTGTGCTGCCGTTCGGGATGCGCGCGATCGCGGGCCGTCTTTCCCTGTTTTGATGATAGGGGGCGGTCTGTCCTCCGCTGCCCGCCGCACAAAGCCCTCCCGCTGAAACGGAGGGATTTTTTATGCCCATTTACCTCGAAACCACGGCGCTCACGCAGTACGCGGGGGAACGGCTTTTGTTTCAGACGGAGCCGCTCGCTGTCTATGAGGGCGACCGCATCGGCCTCGTCGGCCCGAACGGGAGCGGCAAGTCGACGCTCCTTTCTATCCTCTCGGGACGCCTTCGCCCCGACGAGGGCACGGTGCGCGCCCGCTGCCCCATCGCCTTTTTTGTCCAGCTCGGCGCGGAGGGCGGCTCCCCCGACGCGGAATCGCTCAGCCGCTTCGGCCTGCGCGGCGTCACCGCGCCCGCGCCGTGCATGAGCGGCGGGGAGCAGTCCCGCCGCAAGCTGGCGGCGTCCCTCGGGCGGAAAGCGCCGCTGCTCTTTGCCGACGAGCCGACCTCGAACCTCGATTTTGAGGGCGTGGAGCTGTTCTGCCGCCAGATGGAGCGGCAGGACACGTTCGTCCTTGTGAGCCACGACCGCGCCGTCCTCGACCGCCTCTGCACGCAGATCTGGGAGCTGCGCGAGGGGAAGCTCCTGCGCTTTGAGGGCGGCTTCACGGCCTTCGAGCGCCAGAAGGAGGAGGAGCTTTCCCGCCGCCGCTTTGAGGCGGAGGCGTACGAAAAGGAGAAGTCCCGCCTCGAGCGCTCCATGCAGTCGCTGCGGGAAAAGCAGTCCGCCGTGCGGCGCGCGCCCTCGCGCATGGGAAACTCGGAGACGCGCCTGCACAAGCGCAGCGAGACGGACACGCAGGGAAAGCTCGCCCAGGGACGCAAGGCCATCGAGTCGCGGCTTGCGCGTCTCGAGAAAAAGGAAGCCCCGCGCGAGCCGGAGGCCGTTCACTTTGATTTTTCGCTGACGAACCCGCCGGAAAACAAGGTGATCCTGCGCGCGGAGCACCTCTCGCTCTCCGCCGGAGGCAAGCTCCTCCTCGAGGACGCGTCCCTCGAGCTCAAAAGAGGGACGCACGCGCTGCTGCTCGGCCCGAACGGCTGCGGCAAGACGACGCTCATGGACTATCTCGCGGCCTCCGTCGGCACGGGAAGGCGCGGCGTCTTCGCCGCGCCGAAGCTGCGCGCCGGATATTTCCGCCAATCGCTCCAAAACCTCGACCCGGACAGGACGGTGCTCGAAAACGCCATGCGCGAGGCGGTGCAGAGCGAGGCGGCGGTGCGCTCCCTGCTCGCGCGGCTGCTGTTCCGGCGGGAGGACGTTTTCCGCCCGGTGGCGGTGCTCAGCGGCGGGGAGCGCGTCAAGCTCTCCTTCGCGTGTCTGCTCGTCTCCCCCGTGAACTTTCTCCTGCTCGACGAGCCGACCAACTACCTCGACATGGACTCCCTCGACGCCCTGCGGGAAACCCTCGCGCAGTACGAGGGCGCGTTCCTGCTCGTGACGCACGACCGCCGCTTTGCCGACGCCCTCGCGCACGAGACGTTTGCCTTCGAGGACAAAAAGCTTGTCCGGTACGAGGGCGGCCCCTCCGCCGCCGAACGCGCGAAGGCCGCGCCGAAGACGCCCGCCGCGCCGGTGGACCGCCAGCTGCTCGAGCTTCGCCTCGCGGAGGTGATCTCCCGCCTCTCCCTCCCGAACTGTCCCGACAAGGAGGCTCTGGAGCAGGAATTTCAGGAACTGGTTCGCCGCAAGCGCGAGGGGATGGGCGGGAAATAACCGCCCTTCCTTGCCATTTCCCCGCGAAAGAAGTAGAATAAAAAGAACGGAAAACCTCATGCCGAGAGGAATTTTACGACGGAGGGATCGAAAAATGAAAGCGGAAAGAATCTGGATGGCCTACAAACCGGGGAAGCCCATACGATTTACAGCCACCATTTTCGGATGGCTCATCGGGGTGCATCTCTTTGCGCCGCTCTTTTTCCTCTTTGCCCTGCTGCTGTTTCTTTCGATGGAGCTTTCCACGGAATTTCTGATGGCGTCGGTTCTCTTCGCCTCCGCTGTCTATATGTTCGGGATGTATCATTTTGTCCTGCGGTACCGGATTCTCTACTCGACTGTTTTCTTTCAGACCGGGGACGGCAGACTGTTTGCGGTCAATCTGAGCGAGGCGTATGTACTGGAGCCGCCCGCCGGCGGATTTTTCAGCAGGCAGAGGAAAATCGAGGAGGACCTGCGGGAAATCGCCGAAACCCACCGGATTCCGCCGCAGGCCGGGGAAATCCTTCGCGTGCGGCAGCTCACCCGCAAGCTGAACGGGCAGTTCCTCGTCTGCGACGTCCGCCTCTCCGACATGGACTGCGCCGCCATGCGCGGCTACCCATACCCCGATCGCATGGCGGACAGCGCGCTGCGGGAAGCGCTGGATCGCCTCAATGGCGGCACGCCCGAAATCTGACAATGGCTGAGCGAATGGAATCTGGTTTTGAAAAAGGAAGCCCCTGAAGGAGTGCATGGAAATTGACGGAGACGAAAAACGATTTTTCAAAAGGAAGCGTAGCGCGGTGCATCATGAGCCTCGCCCTGCCGATGACGGCGGCGCAGCTCATCAACGTGCTTTACAGCGTCGTCGACCGGATGTACATCGGCCATCTGCCGGAGTCGTCGACCCTCGCGCTGACGGGCATCGGTCTGACCTTTCCCATCATCAGCATCATCTCGGCCTTCACCCAGCTGTTCGGCATGGGCGGCGCGCCGCTGTGCTCCATCGCGCGCGGCGAGGGCAACCATGAACGCGCCGAGACGGTGATGAACAACTCCTTCACCCTCCTGCTGATCGCGGGAGCCGTGCTGACCGCCTTCTTCCTCACGCTCAAGAAGCCCATCCTCTATCTGTTCGGCGCGAGCGACCAGACCTTCCCGTACGCCGACGCCTATCTGACCATCTACCTCGTCGGGACGATCTTTGTGATGATCGGCCTCGGGATGAACAGCTTCATCAACTCGCAGGGCTTCGGCCGCATGGGCATGATGACCGTCCTGCTCGGCGCGATCGTCAACATCGCCCTCGACCCCGTCTTCATCTTCGTTCTCAACATGGGCGTGCAGGGCGCGGCGCTCGCGACGGTGATCTCCCAGTTCCTCTCCGCCGCCTGGGTCGTGCGCTTCCTCACCGGGAAAAAGGCAATCTACCGCCTCAATCCCGCGCGGATGCGCCTGCAGAAGCGCCTCGTCGGCCAGATTTCCGCCCTCGGCCTCTCGGGCTTCATGATGGCGGTCACAAACGGCGCGGTGCAGATCGTCTGCAACGCGACGCTCCAGCAGTTCGGCGGCGACCTGTACGTCGGCATCATGACCGTCATCAACTCGATCCGCGAGGTGCTCACGATGCCCGTCAGCGGCCTGACGAACGGCGCGCAGCCTGTCATGGGCTTCAATTACGGGGCAAAGCTGTACGCACGCGTACGCTCCGGCATCCGCTTTACGAGCATTGGGTGCATTGTATACACCACTGTCGTGTGGATCATCCTGATGCTCACCCCGGAATTCTTCATCCACATCTTCAACAGCGAGCCGGAGCTGATCGCGGACGGCGTCCCGGCGCTGAATCTGTATTTCTTCGGCTTCTTCATGATGTCGCTGCAATTCTCGGGGCAGTCGGTCTTTGTCGCCCTCGGCAAATCGAAGCAGGCTGTTTTCTTCTCCCTGCTCCGCAAGGCGATCATTGTCGTCCCGCTCACGCTCCTCCTGCCGCACCTGTTCGGCCTCGGCGTGAACGGCGTGTTCCTCGCCGAACCGATCTCCAACTTCATCGGCGGCGCGGCGTGCTTCTTCACCATGCTCGCCACCGTCTGGCCGTCGCTGCGCGGCGAGGAGAAGCAAGCGGCGTGAGGGGATAGTGAGAAAAAAAGATGCCCGCGGGCGGCGCGAAGCTGCCTGCGGGCTTTTTGTTGGGAGTCGGGGAAAGAGAAGGACGGGCTGAGAGTGGGAAAGGACTTGGGTGCGACGCCGTCCGGGGGAAGACACTTCGTTGTTCCCCCTGGCTTTCTGCGAGGGGCAAAGTGCGGGAAAGAGCCTTTGTGCGCTGCCATCCGGAAACAGACGCTTCGCTGTTTTTCCTGGCTTATCTTTGGCTTCGCGAACTATTTTGGGGCGCCGCCCCAAACCCCGCAGCCTTTTGAAAAAGGCTGGCTGAAAACTTCACGTTTTGCCCCCCGGCAGCTGCTGCCTTACCCTTACCAGATTTCCTCCGTCCACGGCTGCGGCGCGGGATTCTCCGGCAGCGCTTCCACGGCGGCGGCAAGGCCGGACGCGGGAGCGCCCGTCAGCGCCATCAGCTCGTCTGCGGCGCTCTTTGCGGCGAGGCGGCGCGCGTCTCCCGTGAGGATGAGCAGCGCCTCATAGCCGTCCTTCCCGCCGCAGCGCGCCAGCGCACGCGCGACGATGAGCTTCGACCACAGAATCCGCTCCTCCATCGGGTCGACGTCGAAGCCCTCCGTCCGCTCAATCCCCGCAAACTCCGGCAGCCCCAGCAGACGGCGCAGCGCGGGCCGGTACGCCGGGTCTCCCGCGCGCTCGGCCAGATAGGCGACGGATTCGATGTGGCTGAACACGCACGTCCGCCGGTCGGAAAAGTCGCGCGGAGACGCCGCAATCCGCTCCGCGAGCCTGTCCGCGAGCGGCGGCACGCGCGGGTCATCGAGCTTCCAGAGCTCGTTGACCAGATAGCTGACCTCGGCCATGACGCCGTGGTCAGGGTACGGCTGGCAGAATTTGACGGAACCAATGCGGCGCGGCAGACCGTCCGACTCGTCCAGCGCGCGGGAAACGGCGGCGAGGAGCTCGTCCGCGCCCGACGGGTCCCGGTGCCACAGCAGCAGCCGCGCGAGCAGGAACCGCCGCGCGCCTGCGCTCTCCGCATACGCCCTTCGCAGCGGCGGGACAGCCTCCTCCCGCGCGGCGAGGCAGATCAGCGCGATCGGCGAGATCTCCCGCGCCGTCTCGCTCATATCCATGTCGATCGTCTCAAACGGCTCGTCTCCCGTCAGGCCCGCGATCACCGCGGCGATATCGGGACGCTCCGGCGCGAACGGCGCGCCGTCCGCCGGAACGACGCCCCGCCGGACAAGCTCCCTGTGCAGCGCCGCGCCGTCGACGCGCCGGACGCCTCCCGCCCGCGCGGCCATCGCGGCGGCAAGGCCGATCGCCCCGCCGTGGTTCTGCAGATCGTCCTGCATCCGCAGCCCGGAGGACGCGTCGTGCGTCGCGGAGACAGCCTTGCCCGTCACAAGCAGCCCTTCAAGACCGGCGGGCAGCGACGCGCGGTAAGGAATATCCATGTCCATCTGCGGCGGCAGGAAGCCGAAATACACGAGGTCGGCGTCGGACTTGCCCTTCGTGTCGAAATTTGAGAAGCAGCGCGTCACCGTGTCGGGATAGCGCGCCCCGCGCGCAATCTCCCGGACGGTGACGGTATAGTCTCCCCGGATGTGGCGCGTCTCCCGCGGGGCGAGGTACGTCCCGTGGTCGTAGCAGTCCGCCGGGCCGCGGCGGCGGTTCACGAGCAAATAGCGCGTGTAGTCCTCCCAGTCGCTCACGTCCGCGGAGGTCGTGAAGACGCCGCCCTTATACTGCCCCGCCTGCTTGAATTGGGCAAGGCACGACCACATCGTCATGCGGTCGCGGCGGCTGCCGTACACCGTCCCGGCTCCCGCCGCCGCGGCGACGTCGCCGTCTCCCGTCGCGTCGACCACGACGCGCGCCGGGAAAAACACGGGCCCGCGCTCCGTGGCGGCGAAGACGCCCGTGACGCGGTTCCCCTCCCGCGCCGCTCCGAACACGATCGCGCCGAAGCGGACGGCGGCCCCCGCCTTCACGCAGCCGCGCCGCAGCGTCTCCGCCTTGAGCTCCATGTTCCAGTCGTCGTGCTCGCCCCAGACGTAGAACGTCTTCGGCAGGCGAAACTGCTCCGCGAGCTCCCGAACCTCCCGGTCGATCCGCGCGGTGAAGCCTTCCCGCCGCCCGTACCAGTAATAGTGGACGCCGCCCGCCGTCCCCGTGCCGCCGAGGCGGCGGTTTCCGTCGAGGACGAGCACGGATGCGCCCTCCTCCGCCGCCGCGCGGGCGCACGACGCGCCGCTCGTGCCGCCGCCGCACACAACGACGTCCCGCTCCGCTTCCGGCGCAACCGGGAAGGCCGGCTCCTCAACCATTTCATACCGTCCGGTGCACGCGGGGTCGCACGGCAGGCAGATCCCCGTCTCCGGCACGCGGCGCGGCGCGGGGACGGCAGGCGATACGCCCGTCAGGCTGACGCGCACAAACCGCGCCCCGCCGTCAAACGCAGACAAAACGCCGTCCGCGAGGCGCAGCGCCTCCGCCGGGTCGTACGCGGCGAGCGGCATCCCCCGCTCGGACAGCGCGCCGAACCGCGCCCCCTCGAACGCGGGAAGACGAGCCAGGACGCGGCACGCTTCGATCGCCTCGCTGACATCATCGCGCGCTCTCCTCCCGGAAAACGCGAGCTCGACGAGCCGGTTTTCCGCGCAAAAGCCTGACTGCCGCACGGTCACGCGCACGCCGGGCAGCTCCGGGACGCGCAGCTCCCCCCCGGGCAGCAAGAGCCCGATCCACTCGCTTGTGAACGCCTCCCCGCCCGGCGTGCCGAGCCGCGCCTCCCAATCCGGAGCGAAGGAGGTTGTGTATGCCGTGATCCGCGATTCGGAGCAGTCGAGCAGCCGCGCCGTATCGACGGCGCACAGCCCCGCCTTGCCCGCGAGCAGGACGCGGAAGCCCTTCCCCCTGCGCCGCACCGAGACGGGCCGCACGGCGTACAGCAGATCCGCGCCCGCCCCGATCAGCAAGTCCTCGGCGCGGCGCTTGAACGCGTCCTCCGAAAAGGCGAACGTCTCCCCCGGCGCGGCCTTTTCCCCGCCGGGGAACCATACGGAGAGCTTTTCCCAGTCCGCGCCCCCGGCCGTCATCCACGGGCGTTTCCACTCGGCCGTCTCGCAGCCGGGGTACGTCCTCGACTCCACGGCGAGCACCTTCTCCCCGCGCAGCGCGGCCTTCCGCGCGGCGGCCATACCCGTCAGGCTCGCCTCGATCACCAGCAAATCCACCGTCTTCAGCAGCGGAAGCTTCATCCTTCCGTCTCCTCCCCTCGCGCCCCTTCGGGGCGGCTTCTTCTCTACACTCGTAACAATACACGGGTTATGTTCAAAAATCAAGGCGATTCTGAATATTTGTGAATTATTTTGAATTTTAGTGACAAATCCATGAGAAAGCGCGGGTTTCCGTCTTGCGGGAAGGCGCGGCGTGTGATAAGATAAGGAAAAGTCAACAATCCGCATTTGGGGGAGGATGTACGGTTTTTATGGCAAGAGTTCGCGACATGACGCAGGGGCGTCCGGCAAGGCTGATCATCTCCTTCGCCCTGCCCCTGATGCTGGGAAATATGTTCCAGCAGATGTACACGATGGTCGACACGATGATCGTCGGCAAAGCGGTCGGCGTGACGGCGCTCGCCTCGCTCGGCGCGTCCGACTGGCTCAACTGGCTCGTCATCGGCCTGATTCAGGGGCTGACACAGGGCTTCTCCATCCAGATTTCACAGCGCTTCGGCGCGGAGGACTGGGACGGGCTCAACCGCTCGATCACGGGCTCCCTTCTGCTCTCCGGCGGCATCGGCGTTGTCCTGACGGCGGCGGCGCTCCTCGCGGTGGAGCCGGTGCTGCTGCTCCTCAACACGCCCGCGGACGTGCTGCCGGGGTCGCTGCTCTATCTGCGGATCATGTTCTCCGGCACGCTCGTCGTGTTGGCGTACAACGCTTTGGCCTCCGTCCTGCGCGCGCTCGGCAACAGCCGCACGCCGCTCGTCGCGATGGTGATAGCGTCGATTGTGAACATTGCGCTCGACCTGCTCTTTGTCCTCGGCTTTCACTGGGGCATCGCGGGCGCGGCGGCGGCGACGGTCATCGCGCAGGTCGTCTCCTGCCTCGTCTGCCTGTGGGCGCTGCGCAGCCTGCCGATCCCGCGCGTCGAGAGGGCGCACTGGCGTCTCTCCGCCGCTCTGGCGCGCCGCCTGCTGAGCCTCGGCGCGCCGCTCGCGCTGCAGAACACGATCATCGCCGTCGGCGGCATGGTGGTGCAGTCCGTCGTCAACAGCTTCGGCGTCCTCTTCGTGGCCGGGTACACGGCGACGAACAAGCTCTACGGCCTGCTCGAGATCGCCGCGACGAGCTTCGGCTTCTCGATGGCGACATACACCGGGCAGAACCTCGGCGCGAAGAAAATCGACCGCATCCGCTCCGGCATCCGCTCTGCCACCTGGATGGCCGTGGCGATGGCGCTTTTCATCACGGCCTGCATGATTCTGTTCGGCAAATTCATCCTGATGCTCTTTATCTCGGGCGATCCTGCCGAGCAGGAGCAGGTGCTCGCCATCGCGTACCGGTACCTGTTCATCATGAGCACGGTGCTCTTTGTCCTTTACCTGCTGCACATCTACCGCTCGTCGCTGCAGGGCATGGGCGACACGATCGTCCCGATGATTTCGGGCTTTGTGGAAATGCTCATGCGCATCGGCTGCGCCATCTTCCTGCCGGCCTTCGTCGGCCAGGACGGCGTCTTCCTTGCCGAGGTCGTCGCGTGGACGGGGGCGGCCATCCTTCTTGTTTCCATGTTCTTCGTCCGCCTGCACCGCCTCGAAAAGGGGCTGCCGCTCCGCTTCGGGCGGCAGAAGGGGTAAGGAAATCCAGAGAATACGGGCCGGGCTCCAATCGGGACCCGGCCCGTTTCGGATCGCAAACGCCGCGGAGAGCGCCCGGCACCTTCCGCCCGCCCCCGGCATATATTGTGAGGGAGAAGGGGTCAATCATTTGACACGGAAGGATGGATTCTGCTGTGAAAATTTATCAATGCTCTCCCGAATGCGGGAGAAACTGCTGTCCGCCTCCCTGCTGCCCGATCCCGGGGCCTGTCGGTCCGACGGGGCCGACGGGTCCCACGGGCCCGACCGGCCCGACCGGTCCGCAGGGGCCGATGGGCTTCATGGGCCCCGCCGGGCCGCAGGGCCCTGCCGGAGCCGCGGGCGCGGCGGGCGCGACGGGTGCTACCGGAGCCACCGGCGCAACGGGTGCGACGGGTCCCGCCGGCGGCCCTGCCGGAGCGACGGGGGCGACCGGGGCAACCGGCGCGACAGGGGCCACGGGCGCTACCGGAGCCACAGGCGCGACGGGCGCTGAGGGCGCAGTCGGTCCGAGAGGTCTGACCGGCCCGACGGGCGACACCGGCGCAACGGGCGCCGACGGCGCGACAGGCGCGACGGGTGCGACGGGTGCGACGGGCGATACCGGCGCGACCGGCGCTACGGGCGCAGACGGAGCCACCGGCGCAACCGGCGCAACCGGAGCCGACGGCGCGACGGGAGCCACGGGTGCGACAGGCGCTACCGGCGATACCGGCGCGACGGGAGCCACGGGAGCCACCGGGGCGACGGGCGCGACGGGAAGCGTGACGGTCGGGTCGGCTGTCACAAACGTCGCCACGCCGAACAGCGCCACGACCGAGGAGGTCGCGACGACGCTCAACTCCCTGCTCGACTCGCTGCGCGCCGCGGGGATCATTTCCACCTGATTTTTCGCGTACAGCACAGAGCCGCGTTTCCCCAGAAATCGGGAAAACGCGGCTCTTTTCATTTAGGATGACGCTTCCCCGAGCGCGCGGCCGGGGCATTCCTCCGGGGCAAGCGCGAGGCTGGCCACGGCGGTGAAGACGCCGCCGCGGTATTCCCCGCAGTAGGCTCCGCCGTAGCGCCTCGTCAGGTCTGTAAGGATGCGCGTGCCCGTCCCCCGTCCCTCGCGGGGCGGCGCGGGCGGCGGGGAGGGGTTCTCCACCTTGACGAACAGATAATCCCCCTCGCGGCGGGCGCGCACGGAAACGGCCGGGTGCTCCGCGCCGGACGCTCCGGCGGCGCGCACGGCGTTGTCGAGCAGGTTGGCGAAGATGCTGCACAGGTGAAGCGGCTCGACCGGCAGGTCGGGGCAAAGCTGCAAATCCACGGAGAGAGCAATTCCCTTCTCCCGGCACAGCCGTTCCTTCTCCGCAAAAATGGCGTTGACGACCGGAATCGGGCAGTACGGGTTCTCCCGCGTCGCGTCGATCGCGCGGCTGAGATCGCCGATCATGCGGCGGGCGTCGGCTCCGGCGTCCGCCTGCAGGAGCGCCGACACGGCGGCAAGCTGGTTTTGGAAGTCGTGGCGGATGCGGGCGAGCTCCTCCTGCCGCTCCTCGACGGCGCGGTAGTGCGTCTGCTCAAGCTCCATGGTGTGGCGCGTCTCGCGCAGCTCCTGCTCGAGGCGCTGCCTGTCCTCAATCATCGCGAGATAGTACGTCAGCACGCCGATCGAGACGAGGCCGAGGACGACGCTCCCCGTCCAGAACCAGGAGGCGACGTCGCCCGCCGTCCCGGCGAAGGTTACGCCCATGAGCGAAAGCGGGAACAGCATCGCGGGCAGGTAGATCGGCGAAAAGCGGCGCAGCGTCAGCGCACGCGCGAAGAAGACGACGGCGCAGCTCGCCGCCGCGTCGATCGAGAGCGTGACGGCGACGTACGGCACGGCGATTTCAACCAAACGCTCCGCCGACACGTCCCGCACGCCGTTCGGCCCGAGCAGCGGCAGCGTGAACGAGGCCTCCCCGAGCATCTGGCACGCGCAGAGCAGCATATTCACCGCCAGACGCTTCCAGACGCTTCCGCGAAACAGCGCAAGCGGAAAGACGAGCGAGAGAACAGGGAAAAAGAGGGCGCGCACAAGGTTCGACTCCATCGAGAACACGCCCCAGATCAGCTTCGGCACATTGCCCAGCGGCACGAGCAGCGCGCACAGGACAACCACCCACACCGGCGCGCGCAGCGGAAACAGCCGCCCCATGCAGAAAAACAGCAGGCCGGCGGAAAACGCGGGGACGAGATAGAACATCGCGAACTCCCTGAACGGATCCATGCAGGTCTCCCCTTTTTCAGATGCTCTGGCCGACGAAGCGCAGAAACGCCTCCCGCGTCGCGGCGTAGCGGGCGCGGCTCACGGGCACGCGGGAGCCGTCCCGGAGCAGCAGGTCGGGCTGCTCGACGCGCCGCACCTGCCGCAGGTTGACGAGAAAGCTGCGATGGCAGCGGAAGAAGCCGTCCGGCAGGAGCGTCTCCATGTCGTCGAGGCGGCGGTACACCGGCAGCGTCCCGCTCGCGGTGCGGACGAGCACGGTATGGTCCCGGCTCTCGAGGGAAAGAATCTCGTCGACAAAAAGCGTGACCGCGCTGCCGCGGCTGAGAACCGTCACCGTCTCCCGGCGGCGCGCCTTCTCCGCGGCAATCTTCTCAAGATTCTGCCGGAGGAGGCGGGGATCGACCGGCTTTGTGAGGAAGCCGCTCAGATTGGAGCGCCGCAGGAAGATCTGCTGGACGAACCGGTCGCTGTAGCCCGTCACAAAAACGACGCGCGTATCGGGGGACATGGCGTAAAGCAGCTCCGCCGCGTCCATCCCCGTGCGTCTCTGGTTCCAGTAAAGGTCAATCAGCGCGGCGTCGTACCGCGCCCCCTCCTCCACCGAGGAGAGAAAGCTTTCGATCGTATAAAAGGCCGCTACGCTCTCAATCAGGGGCAGCGTGCACAGATGCTCGCCGAGCTCCCGGAGAAAGGCGCGGTTGTCGTCGCAGATCGCGAGCCGCATGGCGCTTCCCCCTCCTTCCTGTTTTCCTATTATACAGGATTCCGGGAGCGATTGCCAGATCGGAAAAAGAAAAAGCGCGCCTTCCAGAGAACGGAAGGCGCGCAGGGGTTTGCCGGTCAGCAGGGACTGCCGTCCTCGGCGGCGGCGAAGTCGAAGGAGCGGATGCGCTCGTACTCCTCGTCGGTGATTTTGAGGATCGTCCCGTGCTTGAAGCCGTACGGGAACGAGAACTCCGCGTCGGCGCGGCGGAAATTCGCCTCGCGCAGGCTGTCGGCGACGAAGGGAACGTAGCCCTGGCCCGCGCCGCGCACGCCGTAATAGTCGATGAACAGGCACCAGCGGCCGTCCTCGGTGCGCACGGCGGTCGGAGCCTCGTACAGGCCGTTGTGGTAGTCCTTCATCGCCTCATCGAATGCCTCGACGCGCGTGAACGGGCCCGTCGGCGCGTCGCTGCTGAGCAGGATCATGCCGGAGGGATTGCTGCCGCTCTTGACGAAGAGGTAGTAGACGCCGTCCTCCTCGTACATGGCGGAATCGATGATGTCCTCCTCCTTCTCGTAGAGCTGCTCCGCGTCGCTGAAGGTGACGAAATCGCGCGTGCGGCGGCAGAAGATGCGCTTCTTCGCGTAATCGTCGTCCGCGACGGGGGACGACCAGTGCAGCAGGAAGCTGCCGTCGGGCAGCGTGAGGACGTCGGGCGCCCAGCAGCAGCCGAGGCGGTCCGTGCCGACCGTCACCATGCGCTGCTCCGTCCAGTGGACGAGATCCGCGGACTCCCACAGCGCGAGGTCGTGGCTGCCGCGGCGGCCGATCTCGTCCCAGGAGTGATGGTACTGATCCCGCATCCCGTAGCACAGGCTCAGATCCGTCGCGAGGATGTAGAATTTGCCGTTCGCGGCGTCGCGGGTGATGGTATGGTCGCGCACGCCCTTGTCGCCGTAAAGCGCCCAGAGCACGGGGCGGCCGCCGTTGACCGCCTCCCAGTGAAACGCGTCGCGGCTCAGGCCGAAGTAGATTTGCTCCCCGTCGGGGGTGGCTTTTTCTCTGAAATGGACAAACAGATAAGGCATGATGCTTCTCCTTCCCTCGAGGCCCGTCTTTGAGCCTCTTTTTTTCAGTATACCGGTTCCCCGGGGCGGGCGCAATGACGGATTCACCTGAAAGATTGACTTTTCCTGCGATTGCGGGAACACGGTTGCTTTTTTCTCCGGCGCTGTGCTACAATGAAGCCAGAACGCGCAACGGAGGGAGCATCCATGAAAGCGAAGGCGATTTTCCTGACGGCGTGCATCGCCGTCTTCGCGGCGGCGCTCGTCGGTCTCGGCGTCCGCCAGGCGAGCACCGATATTTTCCGTCTGGACACGCTTCTGACGGCGCTGCAGCGCGCCGGGTACGAGGTCGAGACGGAGGCGGCTCCCTCCGGCCTGCTGCGCGGCAGGGCGACGCGGATCGCCCTCTCCGGCGAAGAGGAGCAGAGCGTCGTGCTGTATCAGTATCCGAACGCCGCGAAGGCGGCGGCGGACGCGGCGTGCATTGACCCATCCGGCTTTTCGATCTCGGTCGAGGCGGCGGACGGCACCGGCGTCACGGCGCAGATTGAATGGACAGGCGCGCCCCATTTTTATCTCTCGCGCAGCGCGATCGTACAGTATACCGGCAGCGACAGGGAGCTTCTCGCGCTGCTCGAGAGCCTGTGCGGCCCGCCGTTCGCGGGCGAGGGCGCCGGCGCGGCGCCGGACGAGTCGGAGGCGCTGACGCTCGAATAGGCTATTCTCCGCGCTCTCGCGCCGCGCGGCGGTACTCCGTGGGCGTGCAGCCCATCTGCTCGCGGAAACGGCGCGCGTAATAGCTCAAATCATTAAACCCGCATGAGACAGCGATCCGGCTTACGGCCAGATCGCTGTTTTTCAGGTATTGGCAGCTTTTCTGGACGCGCACCTGCTGCAGATAGGCGAACGGCGTCTTGTGCGCGACGGCGGCAAAGCTGCGGCAGAAGTGGCTCTCGCTCATGTGCGCCGCTGCGGCGAGGCCGGCGAGCGTCAGATGGGAAGCGTATTCGCGGTCGATCAGCTCCATCACGCCGCGCAGCTCGGCGAGGCGGCCGTCCTCCCGCTGGGTGCGCTCGCCCTGCCCGCACAGCACCGCCCAGAGATGGAACAGCCGCGACTTGAGCTCGAGCTCGGCGCCCGGCCTGCCGCGCAGCTCGTACAGCCCGCGCGCGGCGCGCAGCGCCTCGGCTCCCCAGGGCGTCTCCGGCGTGCAGAGCTCGGGGAGACGCAGATCGCCGCGCAGGACGGGCGAGACGTACCGGTCGACGACGGCGTCGCTCACAAAGGAGCCGAAGATGAGCGGGGAGAAGACCGCGGCGAAGAACGCCGCGTCCTCCCGCCCGTCCGGCAGGCCGAGGTGGATACTCTTCGCGTTGACAAACGCGCCGTCCCCCTCGCGCAGGCGGCGGTTTTCGCCGTCGACGCACAAAATGCCGCTGCCGCGCGTCAGGACGAGGAACTCAAATTCCTCGTGAAAATGCGGGTAGAGATGGAACCCGCCGGATATGCTCGTCTCGTGGATCTCAAGCGGAAAATCCGGCGTGCCGTGCCGCACCGGCTCATAGATCGCCACCGGACGTCCCTCCTTTCCTCCGCTTTCGCGGAGAAAGCAATATCGTCATACTATATGGTAATATAATCCTAGCAAATCCGTCAAGACGGCAATATAATTTTACTTGAGAGATGGCGCGCGGGCGGACGGGAGCGGCGTTCCCGCGCACGGCGCGCCGCGACGGAAAGGCAAGGTGGAATTCATGGGATTTCAGATTCGGGACGACAAAATTTACTTCGTCCGCGCGGGCGAGGCCGTCTGCCTCTCGGCCTGCGGGAAGGACTGCATCCGCTTTCAGGCGGCTCCCTCCGGGAAGCTCATCGAGCAGAACTGGACGCTGATGCCGCAGGAGGCTCCCGCGAAGGCGTGGCTGGAGGAAAAGCGCGCCGTGCTCGAGACGGGCGAAATGCGCGCCGAGCTCTACGAGAACGGCAAGATGATTTACTACCGCGGCGGCAAAAAAATTCTCGAGGAGCTCAGCGAGCTGACGTTTGACTCGCAGTACCGCAACTGGCGCAACAAGGGCAGCGAGCTCTGGACGGCGCGCGTCACGTTCCGCGCCGTGGAGGGCGAGCACTTCTACGGCCTCGGCCACGAGCCGACCGACTGCTTCGATCTCAAGGGCTGCGCGTACGATCTGCGCCATCTGAACTCGAAGTGCTCGATTCCGTTCGTGTACTCCTCGCTCGGCTACGGCTTCCTGTGGAATCAGCCGTCGACGGGGCGCTGCGAGCTCGCGAACAACCGCACCCGCTGGACGAGCGACGCGACGCGCCAGGTCGACTATGTGGTGATCGGCGGCGAGCCGCGCCGGGTCGCCGGGACGCTCGCCGATCTGACCGGCCACGCGCCGAAAATGCCCGAGTGGGGCCTCGGCTTCTGGCAGTGCCGCCTGCGCTACGAGGATCAGGAGACGCTGCTCTCCGTCGCGCGCCGCTACAAGGAGCTCGGCATCCCGCTCGACGTCATCGTCATCGACTACTTCCACTGGACGGAGCAGGGCGATTACCGCTTCGACCCGAAGTACTGGCCGGATCCGAAGGCCATGACGGACGAGCTGCACAAGATGGGCGTCAAGCTCATGGTCTCCATGTGGCCGACGATCAACGAGCACAGCGAAAACTACGCCCATATGCTCGAGAACAATATGCTCATCCGCACCGTGAGCGGCTCGAACCGCGTGTTTGACTTCTACGGCCCGCAGGCCGAGATCGACGCGACGAATCCCGAGACGCGCGCCTACGTCTGGCAGCGGCTGAAGGAGAACTACATCGACAACGGCGTCGACCTGCTCTGGTTCGACGAGGCGGAGCCGGAGGTGCACCCGGAGCACTTCGACAACATGATTTTCTCGATCGGCAACGGCAGCGAGGTCGCCCTGCTGTTCCCGTACTACTACGCCCAGCTCGTCCACGACGGCCTGAAGGAGATGGGCCGCGACGACGTGCTGACGCTCTCGCGCTGCGCCTACCTCGGCGCGCAGAAGTTCGGCAACCTCGTGTGGTCGGGCGACATTCCGTCCACGTTCGAGAGCCTCAGAATGCAGATAAAGTCCGGCCTCAACATGGCGATGTGCGGCGTGCCGTGGTGGACGACCGACATCGGCGGCTTCTACGGCGGCGACATCCACTCCGACTACTTCAAGGAGCTGATTGTGCGCTGGTTCCAGTTCGGCCTGTTCTGCCCGGTCATGCGCCTGCACGGCAGCCGCGACGGCCACGACAGGACGCGCGACATTCTCGAGCCGACGGGCGGCGACAACGAGATCTGGAGCTTCGGCGACCGCG
>CALWIH010000038.1 GCA_944380675.1 uncultured Clostridia bacterium
TTTGGTGGAGATGAGGGGAATCGAACCCCTGTCCGAAAATCGATTGCCGGGGCTTTCTCCGAGCGCAGCCGACAGTTTCAGATTCCCTCGCCGCGGCGCCTGTCGGCGGGCTCCGCGGTTTGGTAGCCTTTAAGCCGTGACACGGGTAAAGGCGTAGCCGTGTTCACGTTCACCACTCGTCGACGCCCTGACCCCGGGCCGTGGTGCTCCCGGGCAGGACGGCAGCCTAATTAGGCCGCGTACGCAACTTTATTGTTGTCGTTTACTTTGAAAGTTTGCGGCTTTTATAGCGGTTCCGCGCCGCTGCTCGCTTACCCAGGTTTTCAATCCCCGTCGAAACCTTTACATCCCCATGTAAATACTCAGCGGTTTCTTTCCTTCATCGCGCGGTCGATGTCGCGCTTCGCGGCCTTCGCGGCGAGATCGGCGCGCTTGTCGTAGAGCTTTTTGCCCTTGCACAGGCCGACCTGCACCTTGATGAGGCTGTTTTTGAAGTACACCGAGAGAGGAATCAGCGCATAGCCGTCCTGCTTGACAAGGCCGAACAGACGCAGAATCTCGCGCTTGTGCATGAGAAGGCGGCGGACGCGCACAGGGTCGCGGTTGAAGATGTTGCCGTTCTCATACGGGCTGATGTGCATCCCGTTGATGACGAGCTCGCCCTTCTCGATCGAGCACCAGGCGTCCTTCAGGTTGCACTGGCCGCGGCGGAGCGACTTGACCTCCGTGCCGCACAGCTCGATGCCGGCCTCCATACTCTCCACGACGAAGAAGTCGTGATACGCCTTCTTGTTCTGTGCGATTGTCTTGAGGGAATTTCCCTGCCCTGCCATGAAAAAGGTCCTCCCCTCCGCGCTGGCTTTCCTGTCGTGTAACTGTTATTATAGCATACACAGGCATCCCAGATCAAGAGAATCCGCGAAGAATTTGAGAGGGAGGCGAAAAAAGCGTCCGCCAAAAAACGGACGCTTTCCTGCTTATTTCAGATTTCGCTTCTTCCCTCGAGCGCCTTCGACAGAGTGACCTCGTCGGCGTACTCGAGATCGCCGCCCACCGGGATACCGTAGGCGAGGCGGGTGACGCGCACGCCGAGAGGCTTGAGCAGGCGGGAAATGTACATTGCCGTCGCCTCGCCCTCGACCGTCGGGTTCGTGGCCATGATGACCTCCTCGACGCCGCCGGCGTTCACGCGGGCGAGGAGCTCCTTGATGCAGAGCTGCTCCGGACCGACGCCGTTGAGCGGGGATATGACGCCGTGAAGCACATGATAGGAGGCGTTGAACTCCTGCGTGCGCTCAAGCGCGGCGACGTCGCGCGGGTCTTCCACCACGCAGACGACGCTCTTGTCGCGGGTTTCGCTGCGGCAGACGGAGCACAGCTCCTGATCCGTCAGGTTGCAGCAGATTTTGCAGTAATGGATCTTCTTCCTCGCGTCGAGGATCGCGTCGGCGAAGCTCTGCGCCTCCGCCTCGGAGAGGCCGAGGACGTGGTAAGCCAGGCGCTGGGCGCTCTTGTGGCCGATGCCGGGAAGGCGTTCAAACTCGTCGATGAGCCGCGCGAGAGGGGCTACGGTATAGCCGGCCATCTCAGAACAGGCCCGGCATATTCAGGCCGCCGGAGATCTTCTCCATGCGCTCCGACTTGTCGGTCGTCGCGGCACGCAGCGCCTCGTTGACGGCGGCAATGACGAGATCGCTGAGCATCTCGACGTCCTCGGGATCAACGACCTCGGGCTTGATTTCAAGCGACTTGACCTCCATCTTGCCGGTGACAATCGCCTTGACGGCGTCTCCGCCGGCCGTGGCGGTGTATTCCGTGGTTTCGAGCTGCGTGCTGACGGCGTCCATCTCCTCCTGCAGCTTCTGCGCCTGACGGGCGATCTGCTGGAGATTCGCGGCTCCGCCGCCGCCGTAGCCCTGCGGTAATCTTGCTTTCATTGTGACACAACCTCCAAATTAAGATTCATTTTCGCCGCGCCGCTGCGCGGCCTCCATATAGACTGAGGAAACTGTCTTCCTAAGGGAAGAACAGCGATACGCGTTATGTTTTGTCCGTCTCCGTGACGGGGATGCCGGCCTCGCGCGCCATGCCGGTCAGGCGGAGCAGCGGGTCCTCCGCCTCCGCTTCCTGCTTCTCCGGGCGGCGGTACGGGCCGAGCTTGTAGACGCGCCCCGTCACCTGTTCGATGGCGTCGCGCATCTTGCCGCGCTGGGAGGACTTGCGAAGCAGCTCGAAGGCCATCTCGCGCGGGGCGTCGATGAGGACGTAGTCGCCGCTGACGTATGCGCTCGAGCCGGTGAAGGCGGCGGAGATCGTCGCCGAATAGCCCTTCATGATCTGGAGAATCTCCGGCCACACATCGAGCGGGACGGCGTTCTTCGTGAGATCCTCGGGGGTGGACGAGACGGCAGGCGTCTCGCGGGGCGCTGCCGGGGCGGCCGCCGGCTCGCTCCGGCCGGGCTCCCGCGAGTCCGACGGAAGAGGCTCCTGCGGCGCGGCGGGCGCGGCTGTCTGCCGGGGCTGCGAAGCCGCGGCGCGGCGCGGGGCTCCCTGCTCAAGCGCCTCAATGCGGCGCAGGAGAGCGGACGGGCTGGAGTCGAGCTCCGGGGAGCACAGGCGGATGGCCGCCATCTCCATCTCGGTGCGGCGGTCGGCTCCGCGTCCCATCTTCTCGAGCGCCTCCTGCAGCGTGTCAAGGCAGTGCAGGACGGTCGTGAGCCCGATGGAGAGCGCCTGACGCTCGAGGCGGAGGTACTCCTCCTCCGGCACGGCAATCAGGTTGCGGGCGTCCTTCATCGTCTTGATGAGCATCAGGCTTCTGTAGTGGGAGGAAAGCTCCTCGCACAGGCGGGCCATGTCCTTCGAGCCCTCATGCAGCGCGCCGATCAGGGCGAGCGCCGAGGCGGCGTCCGCGTTCCGGACGGCCTCCGCAAAGTCAAACAGGTGATCGCGTCCGGCAAGACCGGCTGTCTCGTTGACGACGGCCTCCGTTACGGTATGGCTGCGGCCGAGGCACTGGTCGAGCAGCGAGAGCGCGTCGCGCAGCGCGCCGTCCGCGAGGCGGGCGAGCAGAAAAGCCGCGCTGCGGTCAAGCTCGGCGCCCTCCTGCCGCGCGACATAGTCGAGCCTGTCCGCAATCTCCTCCGGCGGAATGCGGCGGAAGTCGAAGCGCTGGCAGCGCGAAAGGATCGTCGCGGGGAGCTTGTGCACCTCCGTCGTCGCGAGAATGAAGATGACGTGCGGCGGCGGCTCCTCGAGCGTCTTGAGCAGCGCGTTGAACGCGCCGACCGAGAGCATATGCACCTCGTCGATGATGTACACGCGGTACTTCGCCGCGGCGGGCGTGAAGTTGGCCTCCTCGCGCAGGGAGCGGATGTTGTCGACGCCGTTGTTGCTCGCGGCGTCGATCTCGACGATGTCCATCACCGCGCCCTCGTCGGCGGCGCGGCAGATCTCGCACTCGCCGCATGGGTCTCCGTCCACGGGATGGAGGCAGTTCACGGCCTTGGCCAGAATCTTCGCGCAGGTGGTTTTTCCCGTGCCGCGCGAGCCGGTAAAGAGGTAGGCGTGGGCAATGCGCCCCGCCGTCAGCTCGTTTTTCAGCGTCGTCGTCACCTGGGGCTGGCCGACCACGTCGGCAAAGCGCCGGGGACGCCATTTCCGATACAGAACCTGATACACGCTCTCACCGCCCTTTTCCGGATATGTAAAAAGCAAGACAGACCGCCGAGCGGTATCCGTGCACCAGGATATGCAGACGGACAGACGTCCTGCATCGCACGGGGCAGCTCCGCTTAATGCTGCTCGGTTCCCCGCCTGACATGGTTCACGGCGCTCCGTCGTACAGAGCCCGCCCGCCTGCATATCCTGTGGCACGTTTCTTCTGCCTTGCTTCTTTGCCGCCTTCGCCTCTTTGGCTACAGCTTTTTTATTATATCCTATCTTGCTCTAAAAAACAAGAGAAATTTCTCAAATTGTCCTCCGCCGCCCCGAAGCGGCGCTTTCTTCGCCGCTTCGGAACTGCCTCGGAATGTGAAACCGCTATGCGGAATAATACTCTGCCTGTGCGTGCCGGACAAGATGAAACAGGGCGCTTCGGGGCGCATACCGCTCTCCCCTCACGCTCCCAGCCTCTCCTGCGGCTCGTCTCCTACCGCGGGACGATATTTCAGATAGACGAAGACGGACAGGAGGACGGTCAGGATATCCGCCGCGGCCTGCGACCAGACGATGCCGAACATCCCGAAGATCGCATTGAGGAGGAACAGCATCGGAATGTTGAAGACAAGCCAGCGCGTCACGCCGAGGAACAGGGAAATCCGGCCCTTTCCGAACGCCTGGAACAGGTAGACGGTGAAGAAGCTCATGAACATCAGCGGCGTGGCCAGCACACGGATGCGGAGGAACTGCGAGGCGAGCTCCACCGTCTGGGTGTCCGCGATGAAGAGGTTCGCAAACTGCACGGCGAAAATCTCGTACAGGACGATGCTGACGCCCGCGACAATCAGCCCGAGACGCCGCGAGAGACGGATGGCGTCGCGCATCTTTCTCCCGTTTCCCGCCGCGTAATGGTACGCGACGAGCGGCAGCATTCCCTGACAGATGCCGATGCCGACGTTCAGCGGGAAGCGCTCCACCTTGAGGACGATGCCGACGGCGGCCAGCGCGAGGTCGTGGTAGGAGACCATCAGCTTGTCGATGACGACGTAGTCGAGGTCGAACAGGAGCGTCGCCACGGCGGAGGGGACGCCGACGCCGAAGACGGCGAGGACGCTCGCCTTCGACGGAAGGCCGCCCTTCGGCAGGAAGGTGATGACGGAGCCCTTCCCCATGCGGAGCAGGACGATCACGAAATAGAGGAGGGCGACGCAGTTCGAAATGCACGTCGCGACACCCGCGCCGAGCACCTCGCTGCCCTCGGGCAGCAGCACAAACATGAAGAGCGGGTCGAGCGCGATGTTGAGCAGGCCGCCCAGAATGATGCCGGCGCTCGCCTCGCGGGAGCGGCCGACGCTGCGGATCAGGTTGGAGAGGACGTTGGAGAGCACCGTGGGAATGCCTCCGATCACGATGACGCACGACGCGTACTGCCGGGCGTACGCAAACGTGTTCTCCCCCGCGCCGAGGAGCGCGAGAACGGGCTCCATGAAGACGGCCATTCCCGCCGCGAACAGCGCCGCGACGGCGAGCGCGAGCCAGAGCGAGAACGCGCCGACGCGCCTGGCCTCGTCCTCCCGCGACTGGCCGAGCAGGCGGGAAATCAGCGATCCGCCGCCGATGCCCGCGAGTCCCGCGAGGCAGAGGGTGATATTGAACACCGGCAGGATGAGCGAGGCCGCCGCCACCATGTAAGGGTTGTTTGTCTGCCCCACAAAGAACGTGTCGGCCATATTGTAGATGAGGACGATGAGTTGACTCGCGACGGCGGGGAGAATCATCCGCCGCAGCGCCGCCGGGATGGGAAGGGTCTCGAATACTTCCCGCCGGCTGTCCGTCTGATTGTTTCGCATGAATTTCCACCTGAGCTTTCTCGGCGCCGCCCGCATTGCCGGGGCGGTTTATTTTCGTTTCTCTATCATAGCACAGATGCCGACAAACCTCCAGCTTTCTCCGATCAAAAGTTTGCTTTTCCGCCCAAAAAGGCATTGCTCCGCCGAGTCTCCCGGCGAACATTTTTCCCTTGCGTTTTGACGCGGACAGATGTAAAAAAATACCGAACCATGACGCAGGAGGAGATCGATCGGGAGCTGACGGACTTCTTCTTTCTGCTGCTTCGTCATTACAAGCAGGCCGAGGGGGAAGCTTCGCTTTCATACTGGCTGGAGCGTTCCCGAAATCAAAATCTGTAGCACAAAGGAGGTCCTTATGGAAAAGCGTACGACAAAGGCTTACGACGCCGTGGTGATCGGCGCGGGAAACGGCGGACTGACCGCCGCCATCCGCATCCTGCAGGGTGGCTTCTCCTGCCTCGTGCTGGAAAAGCACAATCTGCCCGGCGGCTTCGCCACGAGCTTCAGGCGCGGCCGCTTTGAATTTGAGGCGAGCCTGCACGAGCTCAACGACTTCGGCTCCCCCGCGGAGCCGGGCGAAATTCGCGAGCTGTTCCGCAGTCTCGGGGCGGAGGACAAGGTGGAATGGCTGCGCATCCCCGAGGCGTATCATCTCATCACGACAGATAAAAAATAAAATTGCGTGATGCCGTTCGGCGTAAACGCCTTCATCGACAAAATGGAGGAGGTCGTGCCGGGCTCGCGGAAATCCATGACGGCGTTCTTCGAGCTGTGCGAGGAGGTGCGGGACGCGCAGGCGTACTCAAGCTCCGTCAACGGCAACACGGACTCCTCCTACATGAAGGAGCACTTCCCCAACTTCATCCGCGCGGGCAGCTATTCCGTCAATGAGGTGCTCGGCGCGCTCGGGATGCCGACAGCGGCGCAGGACATTCTCAACGCGTACTGGTGCTACCTCGGCGTCGACTGCGACCGCATGAGCTTCCTGCACTACGGGTCGATGGTCATCCGCTACATCACGCGCGACGCGTGGATGCCGAAAATGCGTTCCCACGAGATCAGCCTCGCGCTGGAGGAGCGCATCCGGGAGCTCGGCGGCGAAATCTGGTACCATTCGCCCGTTGTCAATATTCACGCGGACGGCCCGGGCGCCATCACCGGCGTCGAGCTCTCCGACGGCACGCTGATTCCCACGCGCCATGTGGTCGCGAACTGCTCGCCACACCTGGTGTTCGGCGGTCTTCTCGAGGAGAAGGCCGTCACGGAGCAGATGGTGCGCGCCGCGAACGCCCGCGTCTTTTCCGGGCGCGGCTTCTCCCTCTTCCTCGGCCTGAACAGGTCCGCGGAGGAGCTTGGCATCCGCAGCCACAACTATTTCATCTATGACACGGCGGATTCCGTCCGGCAGTACGACAGGATGCGGAAGGTGGACACCAACCATGTGCAGGCGACCGTCTGCCTGAACAACGCGTTCCCCGGCTGCTCGCCGGAGGGCACCTGCATCCTGTACTTCACCACCATGTTCATGTCCGACGACTGGGGAAACGTCTCCGACGCCGACTACTTCAAGGCGAAGGATCGCGTCGCGGACGACATGATCCGCGTCTTTGAGCGGGAGACGGGCTGCAAAATCCGCGGCGCCATCGAGGAAATCGCGGCGGCCTCCCCCACCACCTACGCCCGCTACTGCGGCCATCCGCAGGGCGTCATCTACGGCTACGAGGCCGCGGACTGGGACGCGCTGATGTCCCGCATGATGATGATGCGCGAGGACGCGCAGCTCTTCCCCGGCCTGCGCTTCGCCGGAGGCTGGGCGATGCGCTCGAGCGGCTACTCGAGCGCGTACGTCTCGGGCGATCTGTCGGGCCGCCAGACGGTGGGCGATCTGAAAAAGGAGGTGCGGTGACATGACGTTCAAGAAACAGGTTTTCGGCTTTCTCGATATGCTCCGATTCAAAAAGCTCGTCCCGAACCGCCGCGCGGCGCTTGCCGCCGGCTCCCCCGAGCCGCTGCCGAAATCGTACCGCGTAAACGAGCAGGCGCGGCGGCTCCATCCCGGCGTGATGGAGGTGGAGCTGACGGCGGTGCGCCCGCTCTGCCCCGGGATGCAGGAGTTCACCTTCCGCCGCCTTGACGCGGACGCGTTCCCGTTCTTCCGGGCGGGGCAGTACGCGGCGCTGCAGGGGAACGCCGGCGGCAGTCTCGTCAGCCGCCCGTATTCCATCGTGTCCAGTCCGCGGCAGGCGCTCGCGGGCGAGCTCACGTTCGGCGTCGCGGACGCGGGCTTCTTTTCCGGCTGGCTGAACCGCGAGGCCAGGCCCGGCGATCGCTTCCGCATGACGGAGCCCTCCGGCGAGTTCCACTATGAGACGCTGCGCGACCACAGGCAGATTGTCTGCATCGCGGGCGGCGCGGGGATCACGCCGTTCGTCTCCATGGCGAGAAGCATGGCGGAGGGCGACGAGCCGTACGAGATGCTGCTGTTCTACGGCGCGCGGACACGGGAGCAGCTCGCCTACCGGGAGGAGCTCGACGCGCTCCGGGAGAAGGGGCTGCGCGTCGTCTACGTTCTCAGCGACGAGGAAGTCCCCGGCTTCGAGCACGGCTTCGCGACGGCAAAGCTGCTCGAAAAATACACGGACATCCGCGAGGCGAGCTTTTTCCTCTGCGGCCCGCAGGCGATGTACGACTTCCTCGACAGGGAGCTCGCTCCCTACGCTCTGCCGCGCAAGGCGGTGCGGCGGGACGCCTCGTGCTGCGGCGCGCTCCCCGCGGAGGAGCCCCGCGTGTTCCGGCTGACGGTGCACATCCGCGACCGCGTGTTCTCCGCGGACGCCGCGGAGAACGAGACGCTCCTCGCCTCGATGGAGCGGGCGGGCATTCCCGCTCCGAGCAAATGCCGCGCCGGCGGCTGCGGCTACTGCCGCAGCAAATGGCTCGGCGGCGAGTTCCGCATCGCCGAGGGACGCGACGGACGCCGGGAGGCCGATCGCAAATTCGGTTTTGTGCACCCCTGCGTGACATATCCGCTGTCCGACATGGAGATCGAGGTTCCGCCCGCGGAATGAGCGCGAGCCGCGCAGCTATCACAGACAAAAGAAATCGCCGCACCACTCGGTGCGGCGATTTCTTTTGTCTGGCTATGAGGGTTCAAATTCCGTCAGGAGCAGCGAGCCGTCCTTTCCGCTCAGGTCGAGAGAGAAGTAACGCTCCGTCCCGTCGGCGTCCGTATAGCAGATCCCCCTGTCCGGGAGCGCGCCCACAAACGTCATCCCAATCACGACGGGATGCTCCGGCGTGAACGCGTCCGCGGTGTAGAGCTCCTCGGTCTCAAAGCGCAGCGCGCCGTCCGCCTCTTCGGTGAAGGTCAGGCTGAGGAACGAAAACTCGCGGACGGCGGCGTCCGTTGTGAAGAGGATGCGAACGCGGTACGCGGAGTCATAGTCGAGGAACTCCCCGCAGCCCTCCGGAGCCGCCTCATCCTCCCCGAGGAGAGACGCGCGGACGACGGCGGGGGCGGGCTCCGGGGCTTCCGAGGACGCAGTCTCGGACAAGGCCGCAGAAGCCTCCGGCGCTGCTTGCGGGACGGAGGCTTCCGTGTCCGACAGCGCGCTCCCGACGCCGGAAGCGCTCCCGGAGACGGCGGCGGGCGCGTCACAGGCGCTGAGAATGCAAGCTGCCGCGGCGGAGACGGCGAAAAGCGAAATCCATTTCATGGCGAAGCCCTCCCGATTCAGGAATGCGGGCGAGAGCCGAAGGAAAGCGGGCGCCTCCCCCGGTTTCTCCCGGATTGCTCCCATCATACCACATTCCGCAGCTCGCCGCAACGCGTTTCCCTCCCGCGCCCGGACGGCGCGTCAGGGCGCGGACAGAAGGGCAAAGGGCTTCGCGGCGGCGCGTCCGTTATTTTTTATGCTTCCACGCCGCTTCGACGAAGGCGCGGAAGATGGGATGCGCGCGGTTCGGGCGGGACTTGAACTCGGGGTGATACTGCACGCCGACGAAGAACGGGTGGCCGGGAAGCTCCACGGCCTCGACAAGGCGCTTATCCGGCGACAGGCCGCTGAAGGTGAGACCCGCGGCGGCCAGCGCGTCGCGGTAAGCGTTGCTGACCTCGTAGCGGTGGCGGTGGCGCTCGACAATGGACGCGCTGCCGTAGATTTCCCGCAGGCGCGTTCCCTCCTGCAGCTCGCACGGATAGCCGCCGAGCCGCATGGTGCCGCCCTTCGGCAGGTTGCCGCGCTGGTCGGGCATCAGGTCGATGACGGCCTGCTCCGAGGCGGGAGCGAACTCGCGCGAATGAGCCTGCGCGAGCCCGGCGCAGTCGCGGGCAAACTCAATGACTGCAATCTGCATACCGAGGCAGATACCGAAATACGGCAGCCCCGTCTCCCGCGCGTACCGGGCGGCGGCGATCATGCCCTCGATGCCGCGCTCGCCGAAGCCGCCGGGAACGAGAACGCCGTCGACGCCGTCGAGCTCCCGGGCGGGATCCCCCGTCTCGAGCAGCTCCGACTCCACCCATTTGAGGCTGACCTTCACCCCGTTCTCGTAGCCGCCGTGGCGCAGCGCTTCGGCGACGGAAAGGTAGGCGTCGTGCAGCTGCGTATACTTGCCGACGATGGCGATCGTGACCGTCCGCTCCGCGCTCGCAATTCTGCCGCACAGGATGCGCCAGTCGACGAGCGACGGCTCCGGCGTATCGAACCCGAGCTTGCGGCAGACGATCGCGTCCAGTCCCGCCTCGTGGAGCATCAGCGGAACGTCGTACAGGCTCGGCAGCGTCTGGTTCTCAATCACGCATTCCGGCTCCACGTCGCAGAACAGCGCGATTTTCTGGCGGATGCCGTCCTCGAGCGGCTCGTCGCAGCGGGCGATGATGACGTCCGGCATGATGCCCATGCCCTGCAGCTCGCGGACAGAGTGCTGCGCCGGCTTCGTCTTGTGCTCGCCGGAGCATTTGAGGTACGGGACGAGAACGACGTGGAGGAACATGCAGTTATGCCGTCCGATTTCCCGGGAAATCTGGCGGATGGCCTCGAGAAACGGCTGGCTCTCGATGTCGCCGATGGTGCCGCCGATCTCCGTGATGACGACATCGGCGTCCGTCACCCTGCCGAGGCCGTAGACAAACTCCTTGATCTCGCCCGTGACGTGCGGAATCACCTGCACGGTGCTGCCGAGGTACTCGCCGCGGCGCTCCTTGTTCAGGACGTTCCAGTACACGCGGCCCGAGGTCAGGTTGGAGAGCTTATTGAGGTTCTCGTCAATGAATCGCTCATAGTGGCCGAGATCGAGATCCGTCTCCGCGCCGTCCTCCGTGACGAAGACCTCGCCGTGCTGGTACGGACTCATCGTGCCGGGGTCGACGTTCATGTAGGGGTCAAGCTTCTGCGCCGCGACGCGCAGACCGCGCGCCTTGAGAAGCCTGCCGAGGGAAGCGGCGGAGATCCCCTTTCCGAGTCCCGAGACGACGCCGCCCGTCACAAAGATATATTTTGTCATACTGTTTCCTCCGATCGCCCGCGCGTCCTCCCTGAATCAGAGAGGACGCGCCTTGTCATCATGTCGTTTTTCTTCTGTTATTTCCCGCTGTCGCCGTAGTTTTTCAGGACGCGCGCGGACGGATCGTCGACGCGGCAGCCCTCCCACTCCGGGTTCGGCATCCAGAAGCCGGGAATCATATCGCCCTGGCCGGGATAGAAGCGCTCAAAAATGCGCCGGTACAGCAGAGACTCCTTCGTAAACGGCGGGAACGGCGAAAAGTCGGCGCATTTGCCGCGCCACGAGTCGTCCGGATACCGCCTCGCGGCGTACGCCTTGAGATCGTCGACCATGCTGTGGCCGACGGCGTCGCTGAACGCGGCCTTCTCGCGCCAGAGAATCTCGGGCGGCAGCCAGTCGCCCTCGAACGCCTTGCGCAGCAGATACTTTCCTTTGCCGTAGGTGTTCATCTTCAGGGCGGGATCGATGCTCATCACATAGCGGACAAACTCGAGATCGCCGAACGGAACGCGCGCCTCGATGGAGTTGTCCGCGATGCAGCGGTCGGCGCGCAGAACGTCGTACGCGTACAGCTCGCGGACGCGCTTGCAGCTCTCCTCCTGGAACGCCTCGGCGGACGGAGCGAAATCGGTGTATTTATAGCCGAAGAGCTCGTCGGAAACCTCGCCGGTGAGCAGGACGCGCACGTCCGTATGGCGGCGGATCTCACGGCAGAGCAGGTACATTCCCATACTCGCGCGGATGGTTGTGATGTCGTAGGTGCCGAGGCGGGAAATCACCTCGGGGAGCGCCTCCTCGACCATTTCGGGCGTCATGTAGAACTCCGTGTGCTCCGCGCCGAGGTATTCGGCGACCTGCCGCGCGTATTTGAGATCGATGGCGTCCTTTTCCATGCCGACGGCGAAGGTGCGAATCGGCTTTTTGCTCTTTCTCGCCGCGATGGCGCAGACGAGCGAGCTGTCGAGACCGCCCGAGAGCAGGAAGCCGAGCGGCGCGTCCGCGTCAAGCCGCTTTTCGACCGCCGCGATCAGCCGCTCCCGGATGCCGCGCAGGAGAGCCTCCCCCGTGTCGGGGCACGGCGCTTCAAACGCAGCGGGGTCGCGGTAGCGGTGGAATTTGCCGTCC
This sequence comes from uncultured Clostridia bacterium, assembly GCA_944380675.1. GTDB lineage: Bacteria > Bacillota > Clostridia > Oscillospirales > Acutalibacteraceae > Caccousia. The sequence continues at coordinate 12,141 of CALWIH010000038.1, forward strand.
TGCAGATAACAGCCCGGCGGGAAGGGCAGGATCTCGTCGACCCAGCCGGCAAGGCTGCGCGCCTCGCTCGCGATGGCGAGCGCGCCGGACGCGCTGTAGCCGTAAAACAGCGGGCGGATGCCGATGGGATCGCGCGCCGCGACGACGCTGCCCGTCTCGCCGTCGACGATCACGCAGGCAAACTCGGCGTCGAGGAGGGGGAACATCCCCACCCCGTATTCGCGGTAAAGCGGCAGAATCAGCTCGCAGTCGGAGCCGCTGCAGAAGGAATAGCCCTTCTGCTCGAGCGCGCGCTTCATCTCCCGGAAGCCGTACAGCTCGCCGTTGCACACGGCAAAGCTGCCGAACTGCTGGAAGGGCTGCATTCCCTCCGGGGAAAGGCCCATGATGGCGAGGCGCTGGAAGCCGAGAAAGCCGCCGCGCGGCAGAGCCACCGTTTTTGAAGCGTCAGGCCCCCTCTCCTGCGTTCTGGAGAGATACAGATCAAATTCCTCACGGGAGATATCCGTCCCGAAATAAGCAAGAATTGTGCACATATTATTCGTTCGTCCTTTCCGGTTAATTCTTTCAAAGCATACCGCCCACTTCGCCGGCGGCGCGGCCTGAAAGCGTCAATTCCCTGATGGGACGGGGAAAAAGGACGTGATTTTTCTGTTACGCTTCCCATTCCAGCGCATCGGGATTCCTCCTTCGGAGCAACGAAAAAAGGCGTCCGGGAGACCGTCAGCCGGTCTCTCGGACGCCCTTGTCCTCGCTCAAGCTGGTACTATTATACCGGATCCACACCTCTTCGCGCAAGAGAAAAATGCAATAAGATTGTAGAAATCCTGCAAATAATTCTGGAACAATGCGCCAAAGCGTCAGCTGACGCGCTCAAGATCGCGGCGAAGGCGCTCGATAATGCGCTTTTCGAGACGCGATATGTACGACTGCGAGATCCCGAGGGTATCGGCCACCTCCTTCTGCGTGTGCTCACGCCTGCGGCCGAGGCCGAAGCGCAGTTCCATGATGGTGCGCTCCCTCTCCGGGAGGCGGGACACCGCGGCGAGGAGCAGGCTTTTTTCGACCTCCTGCTCGATGCCGAGGTTGACGGCGTCCTGCTCGCTGCCGAGGACGTCGGAGAGAAGAAGCTCGTTGCCGTCCCAGTCGACGTTGAGCGGATCGTCGATGGAGATCTCGTTGCGCAGCTGCGAGGTCTTGCGCAGGAACATCAGGATTTCGTTTTCGATGCAGCGCGACGCGTAGGTCGCGAGCTTGATGTTCCGCTCCGGACAGAAGGTGTTGACCGCCTTGATGAGGCCGATAGTGCCGATGGAGATGAGATCCTCCATACCCGCGCTTCCCGATTCAAACTTCTTCGCGATGTAGACGACGAGGCGGAGGTTGTGCGTGATGAGCGGCTCGCGCGCGTTCTCCTCCCCGGCGCGGATGCGCCGCATGACCTCGGCCTCCTCCTGCGGCGTCAGCGGAGCGGGAAGCGTTTCCGGGCCGTTGATGTAGTGAACGCCCTGCGCGCCGAAGCGCCAAAAGAGGCGCAGCAGCCTTTCCCGCAGGATGCGCAGCCAGTCTGACCAGTTCCGTTTCATATCGCCCTCCCTGCCGCTGCCGGTGCGCGGCGTCCGAAAGCCCGGGCCTCCGGCGAATATCAGGACCGGGAGAAATCTATTCCAGCAGAGCCGGGTTGAGCAGCGCGTGGAATTCCCCGTGCGAGACGGGCTGCTCGCTCACGGCGACGTACGATTCGGGCGGCCGCGTCACCCTCCCGGCGCACTCAATCACAAGGCTCTCCGGCCGGAAGGCGCGCAGAAGACCGCTTCCCGACACCGTGTGGAACGGGACGAGGCGGCAGCCCTCCTCCTCTCCGGGAATCAGCGCGGCCACCGCCTCCCTCTCCGCGACGATGACAGGCGCGCCCGAAAACGGCTCGGTGAGGCTGTTCCCCGTGTCGACCCTCGCGGTGAAGACGGCGCGGCTGCCCGCGCGCGTCACCGTGACGCGGCACAGCAGCGCCTTCGGCTCCTCCCTGCCCGTCAGCCGCTGGAACAGGCGGACGGCTCCGTATGCCAGCATGGACGCGACAAGGAAGACGAGCGGCGAGACGTTGAAGTAGACGACGGAGTCGCGGATCAGAAGCCCCGGCGCGGACGTCAGATACCAGAACGCGAGCAGGAAGCCCGCGAACGCGAAGCTGACGAGGTAGAAGGCCGCCGCCGTGCGCAGAAGCAGCTTCGGCGTCCGCACGGGAAACGCCAGAAGGACGATCACCGCGGACGCCGCCAGCCGGCACAGCAGCGCGAGTATCGCCGGAAGCGGCGGCAGCAGGATGGTCAGCGCGTACACCGCCCCGGCTCCCGCGCCCGCGAGCAGCCGCAGCCGTTTGACGGGAAGACGAAGGAATTTCCCGACGGCCAGCAGGAGAAAGTAATTGATAAAGAGATTCAGTCCGAGCAGCACATCCACATACACGACCTGCACCGCGCATCCCTCCCCGCGCTCCCTCTATTATAGGACGGGGCGGCGCGCCTTTCTGTCGCAAAAAAGGGCCGCGCGCAAAAGTTCCGGGTTTCCCCGTTCCTTCCGCGCGCGGCTCTCCCCGGCCGCCTATGTAGCGCGGCGGCCGTTTTCGCCGAGTCCGAAGCTGATGGACAGCGCTTCGTCGACCCTGTTCATACTGCCCGAATCGAGCCTGCCCATCCGCTCCTTCAGGCGGTGCTTGTCAATGGTGCGCACCTGCTCGAGCAGGACGATGGAATCGCGGGACAGGCCCGTCGTCTGCGAATCGAGCAGGATATGCGTCGGCAGCTTCGCTTTTCCCCGCTGGCTTGTGATCGCGGCCGCAATCACCGTCGGGCTGAAGCGGTTTCCGACGTCGTTCTGGACAATCAGAACCGGACGGACGCCTCCCTGTTCAGAGCCGACCACCGGACTCAAATCGGCATAGTAGATATCGCCTCTCCGAATATTCACGATTTTCACGCTCCGCTGTACAAATGATTCGTTCGAACGTGTTGTTATTGTTGGCTGTTCGTTTTTCGATTATGCGGAAACGGGGACTTTTTCCCGCTCCCGTTCCATAATATTATGGGAAGCGCGAAGATGACAATTTTCTCGTGGGGCAGAACAATGCGCCGCGGAAAACCCTCCGCGGCGCATTCGCTTATGGTTCGTACTCATAGAAAGAGACGCTCAGCCCGAGCTGCGGGACGGTCAGCGTCTCGAGCCTGCCGTCCGAGGGGCTGGCGGTCACCGTAAACGCCTTCCCTTCGACGCTCCCCTCGAACGACGAGGGAGACACGGCGGTCAGCGCGCCGCTCCTCTGCATCGCGTCGAGAAAGCGGACAAGCCAGACGGCGAAGCAGCTCTCGGGGAGCGGGCACGTCTCGCTGACGGACTCGAGCCCGGCGCTCGTCTGGGAGAAAAATTCCCCCTGCCAGTGGTATCCGACAGACGGCGTGCGGACCGTCACGACGCCGGGGCCCTGCCGCTCGATCCGGCAGTCGTACGTCTCCCCCGCGTACGCAACCGACGCGCGGCATCGGAACGTGAGCAGCAGCTCCTCCTGGCTCATGCGCGTTTCCGCGCACGACGGCAGGGAAAGGCACAGGCACAGGCTGAGCAAAACGGAAAGCAGGCGGCGCAAGCGCATCCCTCCCAGGGAGGCGGCTTACCTCCCGATATTCAGGAACAGGCCGGGAAGCTCGCCGATGAGATCGCCGGGGAGCATCGCGGTCTGCGACAGACGGGCGGCGCAGCGATCGCCCGCCGTGCCGTGCAGCCAGACGCCCGCGGCCGCGGCCTCCTCGGGCGGGACGCCCTGGGCGAGCAGCGCGCCGATCAGGCCGGCGAGGACGTCGCCGGAGCCGCCGCGCGCCATGCCCGCGTTCCCGGTCAGGTTGACCCAGGCGTGGCCGACCGGGGAGGCGACGATCGTCCCGGCTCCCTTGAGCACGAGGACGACGTTGAACTCCCGCGCGAACGAGCAGGCGTACTCGAGGCGGTGCAGCTGAATCTCGGAGACGCTGCGGCCCGTCAGACGCGCCATCTCGCCCGGGTGGGGCGTGAGGATGAGCGGCGCGCTCACCGTCTTGAGAATATCTATATTCCGGCTGAGGAGATTTATGCCGTCGGCGTCGATGACAATCGGCTTCTCCGCGCCCATCAGGCACTGGCGCAGGCGGGAAAACGATTCGCGGCCCGTGCCGAGGCCGCAGCCCAGCACCATGGCGTCCGCCTTCGCTGCGGCGTCCGAAAGGGCGCGCTGCGCGTCCTCCGTCAGCGCGCCGCCGGACGTCTCATCCAGCACCGTATAAACAGCCTCCTGCGCGCTCTGGGCGACAATCGGATAGATGGAACGCGGCAGCGCCGCGTTGACGAGTCCCGCGCCGCCGCGCAGCGCGGCCCGCACACACAGCGAAGCTGCGCCCGCCATGCCGTCGCTGCCGCACAGGCAGAGCAGGCGGCCGTAATCGCCCTTGTGGCTCTCGGGGCTGCGGGGCTTGAGGACACGCCGGACAAGCTCCTCGTCCGTCACCTCGAGCGGAGACTCCTGCGCGTTGATGAGCGCAAGATCGATCCCGATCGGCACGACGATCACCTGCCCGCAGCAGCCCTTCGCGGGCTGAAGCAGATGGCAGTTCTTGAGCGTCGAGAAGGAGACGGTGTAGTCCGCGACGACGCAGGCCCCCTCCACCGCGCCGGTGTCGCAGCTGACGCCGCTCGGCACGTCGAGCGAGAGGGTGACGCCGGCGCTCTCCGACGCCGCGCGGAAGACAGGCTCCATGAACTCCGGCGCGCTGCCGTGGAAGCCCACACCGTAGACGGCGTCGACGATGAAATCGGCGGACTCGAGCATCGAGGCGAGATACGGGGAAGCGTCCTCATATCGAAGAATTTTGACGCCCGTCTCCGGCAGCTTGGAATACATCTCGCGGGCGTTGTCGGTCGAGGGCTGACCCTCCATCAGGATGACAATCACCTGCGCGCCGCATTCCTTGAGACGGCGCGCGGCCACGAAGCCGTCTCCGCCGTTGTTGCCGCGCCCGCAGAGGACGACGCAGCGCTTCTGGTCGAGGTCGTATTTCTTCCGGAGAAACCGCACGGCGGCGCCGCCGGCGCTCTCCATCAGATCGATCAGTCTGGCTCCGGCCTGCACGGCCCTTTCCTCCAGGCGGCGCGACTGCGCCGCGCCGAGTACCTTTATCATGTTATATATCCTCCTCCTGCGGTCACGGCGGCGAAAAAAGGCAAAAAGCGCCGGCCGCCCATCCAGGCAGCCGGCGCGTCGTTACCCTTTCGGCTCCGCTGCGACGACAACCGCAGCATATTGTTTCGTATGTGTCACACTGACGGAAAACGAGAGACCTCTCTCCTCGGCAAGCCGCAGCGCTCCGCCGCTCAGGGAGAGGTACGGACGGCCCGAGGGCTCGCGGAGAAGCTGCGCCTCCGCCAGGCGAAAGCCGCTTACGCCTGTGCCGAGCGCCTTGCCGAACGCCTCCTTCGCACAAAAGCAGGCGGCGGCGCTCTGCGCGGGAAAACCGCGGGCGGCGAGCTGCTCGAGCTCCTGCGCGCCGAAGACGCGGCGCACAAAGCGCGGATTTTCGAGAGACCGGCGGATGCGGTCGATCTCAAGCAGATCGATGCCGAGCGCAATCACGACTGGGTCGGTCTGCGCAGGCCGGCGCCGGGGCCGAAGACCTCGAACGCGAGCTGCCGCGGCAGGAACGGCTTGATGGAGTCGAGCACGCGCTCCTCAGGATTGAAGACGACGAGGCAGAGACCGCCGTACTTCGCAGAGCGAACCGTCATGTACCAGGCGCCCTCGTCGGAGCCGTCCGCCTTCTGGGAGACGAAGAACTTCTTGTCGTAGTGCTTCGACTGGTGGTCGACGGCCTTGTACTTGCCGATGGCCTCGGTATCCTTGCAGTCAAAGGAAATCACGCGCTTGCGGCGCTGGCGGTTGACGATGCGATCGATGGTCAGATCGCCGTTCGTCACGCTGTACTCGAATTCGAGATTGCGTGACGTAAACAGCCAGTACCCGCCGTAGCCGGCGGCGATGATCAGAAGAAATCCAAACATCGGAATCACAAACAGGCCGAGAAAAACAATCACAAGGAACGCGAGAGACAGCCCCACAAAGATGAGGTAGTCCGTTCCGCTGTGCTTGCGCTGGATGATTTGCTCCACAAAAACGTCCTGATTCATAGCTTGCCGAATCCTCCGTGAATTAAAGTCAACGGGCGAAACGCCGTAGTGTGCTTATTGTAGCACATTACTCCCCGTATTACAATTATTTTCTGATAAATTCACAGTTTGTTCCCTCTCTGCGGCGTATTTGCACAAGGATACCCGCAAGGAGCTGCGGCAGCTTGCGGCGCAATTATGTTCTCAAAACGCCTCTCAGCGATCCAGACGCAGAACAAAGGCCGTTTTTTCCTCGCTGTCAAACCCCGCTTTCCGGTAAAAACGCAGCGTGCTTTCCTGTCTGGAACCGGTCATAAGCATCACTTTGTAGCAGCCGGCTGCTGCGGCAAGCGCTCTGGCATGGGCGAGGCACTGCGAAGCAAACCCTTTCCCCCGGCAATCCGTTCGGGTGACTACATTTTCTATCAATGCATACAGCCTTACGCCGCGTGTCAGATTCGGAATGATCACGCAATCGCAGGAGGAGACCAGCTCCCCATCCTTTTCATAAACCAGCAGATGACGGTTTTCATCCTGAAGAATTGTTTCCCAGATCTGACGAAGAGAAGCGGAGTCTTCAGGCACAGTCGTCTCGTGCAGGCTCAAATACAAATTCAGAAGAGCCGGAAGATCCTCTCTGCCCGCTTCCCTAATCATACGCATTTCTCCGCATCCGCACTGCCTTTTTACTCCTTCCCGTTCCAGCAGTAGGTGCAGAGCTTGCACGGCTCGATGCCGACGGAATCGATGAGGTCGTCGAGGCGCTGGAACTGCAGGCTTGTGAAGTTCTGGTACTCGCGGATCTTGTCGACCATCTTCTTATAGCACGGGCTGTCGGGATCGGTGTACGGCGCGACGCCCTCGCCGGAGGTGGGACGGCCCTCGAGGTCGTTGATCACGCGGCGGCCGAAAAGCTCCATGTCGGAGTTCGAACGCGAGAAGTTGAGATATTTGCAGCCGTAGAGAATCGGCGGGCAGGCCGGGCGGACATGGACAGCCTTCGCGCCGCTGCGGTAGAGAAATTCGGTCGTCTCGCGCAGCTGGGTGCCGCGGACGATGGAGTCGTCGATCAGAAGCAGGCTCTTGTCGCGGATAAACGCCTCGACGGGAATCAGCTTCATGCGGGCGATAAGGTCGCGCTGCGCCTGACGCGGCGGCATGAAGGATCGCGGCCAGGTGGGCGTGTATTTGATGAACGGGCGGCCAAACGGAATGCCGGAGCGGTTGGCGTAGCCGATGGCGTGCGCCGTGCCGGAATCCGGAACGCCGGCGACGAGATCGCAGTCGGCGTTGTCGCGCTCGGCGAGCTTCGCGCCGCACTTGTAGCGCATCTCCTCAACGTTGACGCCCTCATAGGACGAGGTCGGATAGCCGTAATACACCCAGAGGAAGGTGCAGATCTTCATTTCCTTTCTCGGCTTGACGAGACGCTCGACTCCCCTCGGGGTAACGCGGACAATCTCTCCCGGCCCGAGCTCGGCGAAATGGCTGTAGCCGAGGTTGACGTAGGCGAAATCCTCGAAGGAAACGCAGTACGCGCCGTCCTTTCTGCCGATGGCGAGCGGCGTTCTGCCCCATCTGTCGCGGGAGGCGTAGATGCCGTCCTTTGTCAAAATCAGGACGGACATGGAGCCGTCGACGCGCTCCTGCATATACTGCAGGCCCTCCTCGATGGTATCCTTCTGGCTGATGAGAGCCGCCATGAGCTCGGACGTGTTGATCCGGCTTCCGCTCATCTCGAGAAAATGGGTGCAGCCGTTCTCGTAGACGGAGCGGACGAGCTCGTCGGCATTGTTGACCTTGCCGACGGTCGTGATGGCAAAGCTGCCGAGATGGGACTGCACGAGCAGCGGCTGGGGGTCGCTGTCGGAAATGCAGCCGATGCCGAGATTTCCCTCAAGCTCCTCGACGTCCCGCTCGAACTTCGTGCGGAAGGGGGAATTCTCAATGTTGTGAATCGCGCGGGAGAAGCCGTCCGGCCCGTATACCGCCATACCGCCGCGCTTCGTTCCCAGATGGGAATGGTAATCCGTTCCGAAGAAGAGATCCAGTACGCAGCTCGATTCCGATGCTACTCCAAAAAATCCGCCCATGCAATCATTACCTCCGTTGTGTCGGCCCCGTCCGGGGCTGGCTGAGCTTTCCTGTGCGGGACTGCCTGTCCCGCGCCATAACTAAAATATTATAGCATAGTCTTGCAGGATTTTCACACGCCGCGCCCCAAAAAATTTATAAGAAATTCAAAGCGCCGGAAGCCGGAAATCTGTTGTCTTTGCGCTGTGCCGCCGGATTTCCCGCGTTTTTCAGCGATATTGCGCATTCTCCGTTGATGTTGATCGCGATCTCCTGTATACTGAAAAGAAGCGCCGCGGAGGAAATCTGTCTCCGCGGAACAAGTCCCCCGCGGGGGACATATCGAAAACAAGGGAGTACGGAAAATGAAAAAGGAAAACCCATGGGCGCTGCTGCCCATCGCCGTCTTTCTGGCCGTCTTCATCGGCTGCGGCATCCTGTTTGAGGACTTTTACGCGATGCCGGCCATCGTCGGCTTTCTCATTGCGCTCGTCGTCGCCTTCCTGCAGAATCCGAAGCGCAGCTTCGCGGACAAGCTCGCGAGCGTGACGAATAACATGGGCGACGAAAACGTCATGATCATGTGCCTCGTCTTCGTCCTCGCGGGCGCGTTCTCCGGCGCGGTGAAGGCGGCGGGCGGCGTCGACAGCACGGTGAACTTCGGCCTCTCCATTCTGCCGCCGCAGATTGCCGTGGCGGGCCTCTTCCTCATCGGCTGCTTCATCTCCACGGCGATGGGCACCTCCGTCGGCACGATCGTCGCGCTTGCGCCGATCGCCGTCGGCATCAGCGAGAAGACGGGCATCGCGGGCGCGCTGTGCATGGGCGCCGT
>CALWIH010000039.1 GCA_944380675.1 uncultured Clostridia bacterium
CTGCGCACCGCCGTCGAGGCCGAGGTGCTCCGCGACTTTCTCCCGCTGTGCACGCCGATGCTCGAGGAGAAGATCCGCTACCAGATCCGCAAGCAGATGGCGCTCGTGCAGGGGGAGTTTGAGCTGACGCAGTTCTACGAGATGGATTCCCACCTGCACGCCATCTGGTTCCATGAGACGGGCAAGGAAAAGCTCTGGGAGCTCGTCCAGCGCGCGCAGATCCACTACACCCGCTTCCGCATCCTCGACATCGCGGAGAACCGCAACTTCCCCACGATTATTGAGGAACACCGCGAGCTGCTGCGCATCATCCGCGAGCGGCGCGCGGACGAGGTCGCCCCGCTGGTGCACCGTCACCTGTACGGCAGCATCGGGCGGCTCGCCGAAAAAGTGCAGACCGAATTCCGTGAATATTTTATACAGGAAAAGGAGACGACGTAACATGGACATCCGCTACAGCACCAACCCCCGCGACGTCAAGACGTACACCACCGAGGAGCTCCGCAGCGAGTTCCACATCACGAACCTCTACGAGGCCGATCAGGTCAAGGCCGTGTACAGCCACGTCGACCGCATGGTCACCCTCGGCGTCATGCCGGTGAAGGAGACGGTCTCGATCGACAAGGGCATCGACGTCTGGGCGAACTTCGGCACCCACTACTTCCTCGAGCGCCGCGAGCTCGGTATGTTCAACCTCGGCGGCTCCGGCGTCGTTTCCTGCGACGGCAGGGAGTACGCGCTCGGCTACAAGGACTGCCTCTATGTGACGATGGGCACGAAGGAGGTCCTGTTCCGCAGCGACGACCCGGAGAACCCGGCCCGCTTCTACATCGTCAGCGCCCCGGCGCACCGCGCGTATGAGACGCGCCTCATCACCCTGCAGGAGGCCGCGAAGCGCCCGCTCGGCAGCCTCGAGTCCGCGAACAAGCGCGTCATCAACCAGTTCATCCATCCCTCCGTGCTGCCGACGTGCCAGCTCTCCATGGGCATGACGTGCCTCGAGCCCGGCTCCGTCTGGAATACCATGCCGTGCCACACCCACGAGCGCCGCATGGAGATCTATACCTATTTTGAGATTCCCGAGAACAACGTCGTTTTCCACCTCATGGGCCAGGGCGACGAGACGCGCCACATCGTCATGAAGAACTTTGACGCCGTCATCAGCCCGTCGTGGAGCATCCACGCCGGCTGCGGCACGTCGAACTACACGTTCATCTGGGCGATGGGCGGCGAGAACCAGGCGTTCGACGACATGGACGAGATCCCGACCACCGAGCTCAAATAATACATCAGACAGGAGGAGAAAAACCATGAACAACATTCTCGACAGCTTTTCGTTAAAGGGCAAGGTCGCGCTGATCACCGGCGCGTCCTACGGCATCGGCTTTGCCATCGCGAGCGCGTACGCCGCCGCGGGCGCGACGATTGTGTTCAACGACATCCGTCAGGAGCTCGTCGACAAGGGTCTCGCCTCCTACAAGGAGATCGGCGTCGACGCGCACGGCTACGTCTGCGATGTGACCGACGAGGCCGCCGTGCAGCAGCTCGTCGCCACGATTGAGAAGGAGGTCGGCGTGATCGACATCCTCGTCAACAACGCCGGCATCATCAAGCGCATCCCGATGTGCGACATGACGGCGGAGCAGTTCCGCCAGGTCATCGACGTCGACCTGAACGCCCCGTTCATCGTCTCGAAGGCCGTCATCCCCGGCATGATCAAGAAGGGCCACGGCAAGATCATCAACATCTGCTCCATGATGAGCGAGCTCGGCCGCGAGACGGTTTCCGCGTACGCGGCGGCCAAGGGCGGCCTGAAGATGCTGACCCGCAACATCTGCTCCGAGTACGGCGAGCAGAACATCCAGTGCAACGGCATCGGCCCCGGCTACATCGCCACCCCGCAGACCGCGCCGCTGCGCGAGCGGCAGCCCGACGGCAGCCGCCACCCGTTCGACAGCTTCATCGTCGCGAAGACGCCCGCCGCCCGCTGGGGCACGACGGAAGACCTCATGGGGCCGGCTGTGTTCCTCGCCTCCGACGCTTCCAACTTCGTGAACGGGCACATCCTTTACGTGGACGGCGGCATCCTTGCCTACATCGGCAAGCAGCCGTAAAGGAGACGGCATGAAAGCAACGGAGTTTGTGCTGGCCGGAGAGGCTATGGCACTCTTTATTGCCCGGGAGGAGAAGCCGCTCGAGGAGGTCACGCAGTGGGAATCCGCCGTCGCGGGCGCGGAGCTGAACGTCGCGATCGGCCTGGCTCGCCTCGGCCATCACGCGTCGTACCTGACCGCCCTCGGCGACGACGTCTTCGGGCGCGTAATCCGCGCGTTCCTCAAGAAAAACAACATCAGCGACGCGCTCGCCTTCACGAATCCCGACCGCCAGACGGGCTTCATGCTCAAGGGCAAGGTGAGCCGCGGCGATCCGCCGATCCAGTATTTCCGCAAGGGTTCCGCGGCCTCCGCTCTCGGCGTGGAGGAGACGGCCTCCTGCCTCGACGGCAGGGAGGGCGGCTTCCTGCACATGACGGGCATCTTCCCGGCGCTCTCCGAGAGCGCGCTCGCGGCGAGCGAGGCCCTCATGCGCGCCGCCCGCGAGAAGGGCATGACCGTCACCTTTGACCCGAACCTCCGCCCGCAGCTGTGGAAGGATCAGCGGACGATGGCCGAGACGCTCAACCGCCTCGCCGGATATGCCGACGTCTTCCTTCCCGGCGTGAAGGAGGGCAGGATCCTCTGCGGCGAGGAGACGCCCGACGGGATCGCCGACTACTACCTCGCGCGCGGCGTCAAGGCGGTCGTCGTCAAGACGGGCGCGAAGGGCGCGTTCGGCGCGACGAAGGACGAGCGCTTCCAGGAGCCGACCTTCCGCGCGGAGAAAATCGTCGACACCGTCGGCGCGGGCGACGGCTTCGCGGCTGGCGTCATCTCCGCGATGGCGGAGGGGCTGCCGATGCGCGAGTGCGTGCGGCGCGGCAACGCGATCGGCACGCTGCAGATCATGAGCGTCGGTGACAACACCGGCCTGCCGGACAGAGACCGGCTCGAGCGCTTTATGCGCACGACGCCGCAGGAGGGATAAGCAATGGATTTTATTGAGAAGCTCAGCCGGGAAAAGATCATTCCTGTCGTCAAGATCAATGACGCGGCGAAGGCCCCCGACCTCGCCCGCGCCCTGCTCGCGGGCGGCCTGTCCGTCATCGAGCTGACGTTCCGCTCCGCCGCCGCCGAGGACGCGATCCGCGCCGTCAGCCGCGAGGCGCCGGAGCTCGCCGTCTGCGCCGGTACCGTGCTCACCGTCGAGCAGGCGGAGAAGGCGCTCGACGCGGGCGCTTCGGCCATCGTCAGCCCCGGCACGAACGAGGACGTCGTCCGCTATTGCCTGAGCCGCGGCGTGCCGGTGATCCCCGGCGTCGCGACGCCCACCGAGGCCGAGGCGTGCATCCGCCTGGGGCTTTCCGTCCTCAAGCTGTTCCCGGCCAAGACGGTCGGCGGCGTGGGGATGCTCAAGGCGCTCGCCGGGCCGTACGGCTACCTGCGCTTCATGCCGACGGGCGGCATCAATACAAAGAACCTGCCGGACTATCTCGCCCTGCCGAACGTGCTGTGCTGCGGCGGCAGCTGGATTGCCCCCGAAAAGCTCATCGACGCGGGGGATTTTGAGAAGATCACCGAGCTTGCCCGCGAGGCCGCCGCGCTCGCCAGAGCGTGACCCCCGCTTCCCCAAAGCAAAACGGACGCCCCGCCGCGGGCGTCCGTTTTGTTTTGTGTTTCCGGAGAGTTACGGCAGCTCGTCGCTCTCCGCCTGCACCTTCATGGGGATATCGAAGGGGTGATCCCAGCGGTAGCAGACGGTTTCCGGCGCGGCGGAGAGCGTGACGCCTGCAAGGCCGCCGCGCGCCCCGATCACATAGCCGCTGACGAGCGTGACGGGCGGCTCGGAGTCGGAGCCCGCCGTCCACAGGCCGGTGACGGCGCTGCTCCAAAAGACGCCGTCTTCCGAGGCTTCCCCGTCCGACACGGCCTGAAGCGGCGCTGCCGCCGCCGTTCGCTCGGGGTTTTCGCTCTCCCAGTCCGCCTCCAGCGCCCACCAGCGGTACCCCGCCTCTCCGAAGGAGAGGGAGAGACCCTCGGCGTAGGCGGCGGGGCTGTCGATGGGAAACAGCCGCCCAAGGCGCAGCGTCCCGCCCGGCAGCGCGAGGGAGACGTCCGCGCGGCTCTCCTCCTCCGTCAGAGCAAGCTCGATGGTTATTTTTTCGGAGTCGGAGGCCACGTACTGGTAGACGTACGGGACGTGCAGAACGTACTCCCCCGGCTCGGCGGGGCCGAAGTACCAGTCGAGGTAGCTGTCTCCGCTGAAGGGGTTGGCAAGCTCCGCCTCCCCCTCGAGGACGGAGCCGTCCGGCGCGGTGACGGCGACGGGAAGCTCCTCCCCGCCGTATCCCGCCCAGACGCCGCCGTTGAGGAACGGATAGGTGCGGAACTCTCCCTCGTTGAGCGGATGGATGGAGACGATCAGCTCCCCGTCCTCGAGGCGGGGCACGGCGAGCAGGCCGCCGTCCTTCTCGGTCATACTGTAGAAGCCCGCCTCGCTGATTGCGCTCTCCTCCGCCGCCGTGAGGGTGAGGGGCAGCGGCGTTCCGTTGACGGTCAGCGTCAGGGAGAGAACGTCCCCTGTCCCCTCCGGGAGCCCGCCCTCGAAGATCAGGCGGTACGGGATTTCGCCGTGCTCCGCCGCGCCGCGGCTGACGGAGACGGTTCTGACGCCGTCCAGCCCGCTGAGCGACGCGTCCAGGAACAGCTGCGACAGCCGCTCCTCGCTGCCGCGGAGCGTGAGATCGGCGAGGAAGCTTTCCTCTCTCCACCAGGCGTCCTCGAGGGAGAGCTCATACCCGCCGGCCGCCGCCGTGAGCTTTTCCACAAGCGCATAGATGGGCGCGTCGGGGTTCGTGTTGACGCCGTAGCCCGGTACAAAGCCGAAATGCCGCAGCACCAGGTAGGCGCAGGCCGCCAGCAGGGCGAGAATTGCCGCCACGGCCATGCCGACGGATATGCTCTTGAGCAGCTTTTTCAGACTGCGCTGGTGCCGCTTCTTGACAGTCTCGTAGGAGAGGCCGAGCGTCTCGGCAATTTCGCGCGCCGTCATGCCCCGGTAGTATTTCATGCGGAGGATTTGCTCGTCCAGCGGGTCGAGGGCGGCCAGCGCGCGCTCGAGCTCGTCGCGCCGTTCCGCGCGGGCGAACGGATCCTCGTCCTCCTCTTCCGCGTACGCGGCCGCGCCGATCTCCGCGCGCCGGTTTTCGTGATACCGGCGAATGGCGCACCGCCGGGCGATGACCGCCAGATATCCCTTGAGCGAGCCCTTCTCCGGGTCAAACCGGTCGTGCCGGAGGTAAAACGCGGCGAACGCTTCGTTGACGCATTCCTTGACGTCCTCCTCGTTGTCAAGAACACGGCGGCAGACCGTCCACAAAAGGCCGCTGTACGCGTCGATCAGGCCTGCCATGCCCGCCTCCGGATCCCGGCGCAGCAGGGAAAGCAGCGAATCGTCCGTCCGCATCGGCGCACCTCCTTTGAAATCCTGATCCCTATAATGATATTGTACCTGAGAAGAAGAACGGGGACAATGAAAACAGGCTGATTTTCTGCCGGATCCGCAAATTTCCGCAGGAACGGATCAGAAACGGGCTCCCCGCCTTCGGGAAGCCCGTTTTGCGCCCTTATACCGGGATCAGCGCCACGAGCGCGCACAGCGCCGCGCCGCAGATCGTGGGGAGGAGGAAGGCCGCCGCCGTCCACTTGAGGCTTTTTGTCTCGCGGCGGATGGTCAGCAGCGTCGTCGCGCACGGCCAGTGCAGGAGGGAAAACAGCACCATGCAGACCGCCGTCCTCCACGTCCAGCCGTTCGCGAGGAGGAGCGACTGCAGCTGGGGCAGCGAGAGCTCCGTGAGGCTTCCCCCGGCCATGTACGTCATGACGAGGATCGGCACGACGATCTCGTTCGCCGGGAGGCCGAGAAGAAAGGCGAGCAGAATCGGCCCGTCAAGCCCCAGAAAGCGTCCGATTGGGTCAAGCGCCGAGGCGAGGTGCGCGAGCAGACTCGCCCCGCCCACATCCACGTTTGCGAGAATCCAGAGCAGCAGCCCCGCCGGCGCGGCGACTGCCGCCGCCCGCCCGAGGACGAAGATCGTCCTGTCGAGGACGGAGCGCACGAGGATCTGCCCGATCTGCGGCCTGCGGTACGGCGGCAGCTCGAGCGTGAACGAGGACGGCACGCCGCGCAGCACCGTCGCCGAGAGCAGACGGGAGACGAGAAGCGTCAGCGCGATCCCGAGCAGGATGACGCCCGTCAGCAGCAGCGCCGGGACGAGGCCGCCCGCCGTCCCCGCCGTGAAGAAGATGGTCAGGATGGTGATGAGCGTTGGGAATTTGCCGTTGCACGGGACGAAGGCGTTCGTCACCGAGGCGAGGATGCGCTCGCGCGGCGAGTCGATGATGCGGCAGCCGACGACGCCCGCCGCGTTGCAGCCGAAGCCCATGCACATCGTCAGCGCCTGCTTCCCGCACGCGCGCGCCTTCTGGAAGGCGTGGTCGAGGTTGAAGGCCACGCGCGGCAGATAGCCGAAGTCCTCCAAAATGGTGAACAGGGGGAAGAAAATTGCCATCGGCGGCAGCATGACGGAGACGACCCAGCACAGGACGCGGAACATCCCGTGCACGACGGCCCCCGTCAGCCACTCGGGCGCGCCGCAGGCGGCAAAGAGGGAGGCGAGCCCCTCCTCCGCCGCCGTCCCGAGCGACGAGAGCAGCTCCGAGGGCGCGTTCGCCCCGGCGATCGTCAGCCAGAAGACGAGGGCGAGCAGCAGCAGCATGACGGGGATTCCTGTTTTCCGGCTGGTGAAGAGCCGGTCGAGCTTCCGGTCGCGGGCGAAGCCGCCGTCCGCCGGGGCGGCGACGCAGGCCGACGCGATGCGCTCCGCCTCCGCGATGAGGCGCGACGCGACGAGATCCTGCAGCAGCGCGGGGGAGACGCCCTCCCCCGCGAGCAGCTCCCGCGCCGCCCGGGCCGCGTCCCGCAGCGTTTCCCAGCGGGGAAGAGACGCGCAGTACGACTGAAACGCCTCCGTCCAGCTCTCCTCCGGCTCGAGCAGCCGGAGGCTCAGCCACCGCGGGGACGGGCCGGGCTGCGGCAGCCCCTCGAGGAACGGCAGCAGGGAGGCCGCCGCCCGCTCGACAGACGGGCTGTACCGCACGGCGAACGGCTCCGGCGCGTCCCCGCGCGCCGTTTTCCCGACGGCGCGCATCAGCGCCCGCAGGCCGCGGCGGCTCCGCGCGCTGGCTGTCACGACCGGGACGCCGAGCAGCGCCGACAGGCGTTTCTCGTCCACGCGGATGCCCTTGCGCTCCGCCTCGTCGATCAGGTTGACGCACACGACGGTGCGGGGCATAATCTCAATGGTCTGCAGCGCGAGGTTCAGGTTCCGCTCGAGGCACGTCGCGTCGCAGACGACGATCGCCGCGTCCGCTCCGCCGAAGCAGAGAAAATCGCGCGCCGCCTCCTCCTCCGCGGAATTCGCGAACAGCGAGTACGCGCCCGGGATGTCGACGAGGATGTACGGCTCTCCCTCGAAGCGGCAGGAGCCCTGCGCCGTCGTGACCGTCTTGCCCGGCCAGTTGCCCGTGTGCTGGCGCAGGCCGGTCAGCGCGTTGACGACGGTGCTCTTGCCGACGTTCGGGTTCCCGCCGACGGCGACGACGGCGACGCCCGGCTCGCTGCGGTCAATCGACAGCCCGGCGGAAAGCGCGGCGGTTCCCGTGGACTGCGCTGTCAGCCCCATGCGCCCTCACCTCCTTCATCAGGATCGTGCCGGCGTCCTGCCGCCGCAGCGCGACGACCGCGCCGCGGATCAGATAGGCGGCGGGATCGCCGCTCGGGCTTTTCTGCAGGCAGACGACGCGCGCGCCGTCGGTGAGCCCGAGGTCGCGCAGCCGCCGCCGGATCGGTCCGTCGGCGCGCAGCGCCCCGACGAGCGCCTCCTGACCCTCCTCGAGGGCGGAGAGGGGAACGGTTTGATTCATGACGAAAACTCCTTCCGAAAAGCGGGACAGAATTGCCCCGTCTGATTTTTCCTTCTCACCCTCAGTATAAGCGGGCACACCTGTTTTTGCCCCTTCGGAACGGAAAAGGCGCCGCCGCCCGGCAGGGCGGCAGCGCCTCAAACTGCTGCAAGATCCAATGCTTCAAAAGGGAAAATATGTTGCGGTCGATTTCTCAAACCCCGAAAAAATCGATCGCCTTCTGGATCGCCAGATCCCAGAAGCGCCACTCGTGGCGGTAGCCGGGGAGCTCAAACCACTCCGCTTCAAGCCCCGTCTCCTCCGCGTGGCGGCGGAAGGCGGAGAACCGCTCGTAGAGCAGGTCGTCCTCCTGTCCGCAGGCGAAGAAGAGGCGCGGCAGCGTCCCGGTCGGGGCGAGGCGGTCGAGGATTGCCCAGACGTTCTCGTTCGACGCGCGGTACGCCTCGAGGCCGCCCGCGTTCGCGATCGTCGCCTTGAGGCGCGGATCCTCGCTGTTGAGGAGCGGGCACGGGTGGCCGGGCCGGATTTCGGAGAAATCCATCGGAGCCGCGGAGAGAATCGCCGCCGCGGCGAATTTCTCCGGATGGTTCGCGGCGTACTTGATTGCGCCGCGTCCGCCCATGCTCAG
The DNA here is from genome assembly GCA_944380675.1 of uncultured Clostridia bacterium. Taxonomy (GTDB): domain Bacteria; phylum Bacillota; class Clostridia; order Oscillospirales; family Acutalibacteraceae; genus Caccousia. Next base: position 8,710 of record CALWIH010000039.1, read on the forward strand.
CCCGGCGATGAAGTTATCCTCCCGCCTGGCCGAGACGGGCAGCCAGCCGTACACGAGCGGCATGAGCTCCTCCGTCAGATAGTCGTACATCGAGAAGCCCATCATCATGCTGTCCCAGTTCGAGTAGTTGGAGTTGAGCGCCGACGGCATCACCACGGCGAGGTTTTTCTCGCACGCGTACAGCTCGATGTTCGACTTGCGCACCCAGTCGGTCGCGTCGCCGAACGTGCCGTGCAGCAGCCAGAGCACCCTGTACTTCTTCCCGGAGCGGTAAAAGTCCTCCGCCTTTACACTGCGCGGCTTGTCCGGCAGGATGATTGTCACCTGATGGTTGTTGTTGAGAAGCTCGCTTTCAAAGTTATACGTCAGCAGAGACATAAAGCTTCCTCCCTTTACAGCTCATAGTCGACCGCCGCGCGTCCGCAGACGTTCTCGTGGACGATCGCCTTGATGGCGAGGTGCGCCGGGTGAGACTGGTACGCCCGCTCCGCCTCGCGCGAGACAAACTCGCACAGCAGCGCGAGGTCGTATTCCCCGCCGTTATAGTTTTCGCCGAGCTCAATCGCCGTCAGCCCGTCGACGACGCCGAGCAGCGCGCGAAACCGCGCGCCGAGATCGGCGGCGAGCGCCGCCTGGCGCTCCTTGGCCTCCTTTTTGAGCTTCCAGCAGACAATATGTTTTACCATACGACAATTCCTCCCTGTAATATACTATATGTATTGATTATTCGTGCTTTTGATTCCGGTATTTGCCGATCCCGAGGTCGTTCTGCAGGACGGAGCCGAACGAGAGCGAATCCCGGCCGAACTTCTCCCGGATTTTGTCGAGCGCCGACTCAAGCTGCTCCTGCCGCTCGCGCCGCTCGGCCTTTCCCGCCTCAAAGAGACTGAGCTGCTCCCCGGCCTCGTCCTCCGGGACGATGCCGGAGCCGGTGACGGTCAGCATCCGGATCGGCGCGCGCTCGTTCCACGAGGCGCGGATCAGCTCGAGCGCCGCGGCCTTGATCTCGGAGGCGAGGGACGTCGGCGCGGAAAGGCGCTTCTGCCGCGTGATGGTGTGGAAGCTCGGGCTGCGGATCGTGATCTGCACCGTCGTGCACTTGAGATGGTGGCGGCGCATCCGGGCCGCCGTCGAGTCGGCGAGGACGGAGAGGGCGAGCGAGATGTCCTCCGGGCCGGCGAGGTCGCGGCGGAACGTCATCCCGTTGCCGACGGACTTGACCTCGCGCTCCTCGCCGAAGCGCCTCACGGGCGCGTCCTCGAGGCCGTTCGCCATGTCCCACAGGTCGCCGCCGTTTTTCCCGAGGAGGGAGACGAGGCGCTCCCGCGGCGAGCGGGCGAGGTCGCCAATCGTCCGGATGCCCGCCTGCCGGAGCCGCGCGGCGGCGCTCTCCCCGACAAAGAGGAGGCGATCGGCCGGCAGAGGATAGAGCAGCGGACGGAACGTCTCCCGCGAAAGGACGGTCGTGGCGTTCGGTTTTTTGTAGTCGCTGCCGAGCTTCGCGAGCGTCTTGTTGAACGAGACGCCGACGGAGATCGTGAGCCCCGTCTCCTCCTCCACGACGCGCCGCAGCTCGTCCGCGATTTCCGGGCCGGAGCCGAACAGCAGGCCGCTGCCCGTCACGTCGAGCCAGCTCTCGTCGATGCTGAACGGCTCGACCTGATCGGTGTAGCGCAGATAGATCTCGTTGACGAGGCGCGAGTATTTGACGTACTCGTCGCGGTGCGGCGGAGCGAGGACGAGCTGCGGGCATTTTCTGCGGGCCTGCCAGATCGTCTCCGCCGTCTGGATGCCGTACCGCTTCGCCTTCTCGTTCTTCGCGAGGATGATCCCGTGCCGCGACTCTGGGTCGCCGCACACGGCCATCGGCACGTCCCGGTATTCCGGATGCAGCAGGCATTCGACGGAGGCGTAAAACGCGTTGCAGTCGCAGTGCAGGATGATCCGGTCTCCCATCTCAGAAGCGGTACTGCATCCGCAGGAGCGACGGCTCGAAGCCGTTGCGCTCATAGAGGCGCAGCGCGCCCTTGTTTTCCGGCAGGACGTTGAGCTCGAGGTGGTCGAGCCCGCGGCGGCGCGCCCAGTCCTTCGCCGCGTCGATGAGTCCGGAGCCCGCCCCGATGCCGCGCAGCTCCGGGTCGACGGCGAGATCCATCAGGTACGCGCAGCGGTGCGGCGTAAGGCAGCCGTACGGCGGCGTCGTCTGCTCGAGCAGGACGGCGAAGCCGATGGGCTCGTCGTCCCGCACGGCGGCGAGAACGGCGCTGTCGGAGCCCTCCATCATGCGCAGGAGAAACTCCTCCGTCTGCTCCGACGCGCGGAAGCTGTACGGCTGCATCCGCGCAGCCTCGGCAAAAAGCTGCTTGTAAAGCGCCAGAATGGCGGGAATGTCTTTCTTTTCGGCAAGCCGGATTTCCATGGAAGCATCTTCCTTCAAAAGAGTTTTCGGGCGGATCGCGCCCGTGCGTTTTTTCCTATTATACTCCGATTTCGCCCCGTTTTCCACCGCAAACCGGCTTTATTTTGTAAAGGGGCGGGCGCGGCTCGAAAAAAAGCGAAGCGGCGGCTCGCTTCAGCCGTCGCTTCGCCCTGAGCGCCTGTCGTTACCGGCGATCGAATTCCGGGTTGAAGGCGTAGAAGTTTTTGGAGTCGAGCTTGTCGGTCGTCAGGCGGAGGCCCTCGCCGAAGCGCTGGAAGTGAACGACCTCCCGCTCGCGCAGGAAGCGAATCGCGTCCGCTACGTCCGGGTCGTCGCAGTAGCGCAGAATGTTGTCGTACGTCGTGCGCGCCTTCTGCTCCGCCGCCATGTCCTCGTGCAGATCGGTGATGGCGTCGCCGGAGACGGCGAAAGAGCCGGCGGAGAAGGGCATCCCGTTCGCGTCGGCGGGATAGACGCCCGTCGTATGGTCAATGAAGTAGGCGTCGAAGCCCGCCTCCTGAATCTGCTTGGGCGTGAGGTTCCGCGTGAGCTGGTAGACGATCGTCCCGACCATCTCGAGATGGCCGAGCTCCTCGGTGCCGATGTCCGTCAGAATGGCCTTGAGCTCCGGATACGGCATCGTATACCGCTGCGACAGATAGCGCAGCGACGCGCCGAGCTCGCCGTTGGGGCCGCCGTACTGCGCGCAGATCAGCTTCGCGAGGGCGGGGTTGGGGTTCTTGATCCGAATCGGATACTGCAGCTTTTTCTCATAGACCCACATCAGGCGTCCTCCTCCTCTCCCGTCTCCCACGGCCACGGGCCGGTGATCCAGGCCCAGCGGCTCGTGTTCGCGCTCGTCTCGTTGAGCGGGCCGTAGGCGGCCTCGTACTCCTTGACGAGGGCAGCTGTCTTCGCGCGGCATTCCTCCAGCTTTTTCGCCGCCTCACAGTCGTTCGGATGGGTGTCGAGGAAGATGTGCAGCTCCCACTCGGAGAACTGCAGGGCCCGGATGCGCCGCAGAAGGCGTTCCTGTTCGCTCATGCGCCCGCCTCCTTCCCGCCGGAAAACGGCTTGTCGAGATCGGGAAAGAGCGTGCCGCTGGCGAGAGCCTTCTCGGGCTCGTAAACCGCGCCGTACTGCTGGAAGGGGACGTATGCCATCGCGGGCACGGGATCCTCCGGCAGCGGAGCGGGTGTGTGCAGATCGCAGGACTGGCCGTCGAGCTGCGTTTTCATCGTTATCCACTCTCCTTTCAGAGCATGGGGAAGGGGTTTCCCACAGGCCATTCTATGTGAGAGCGGGGCGATGGGTGAAACTTCACTCCTTGAGGCGGTAGCGGCGGCGTTCGCCGTCGAAATATTCCTCCGCTAGGCCGCCCGCGATGAGCTCGCCGAGCAGCGGCTTGACGCGCGGCGCGTCCTCGCCGAGATACTCGCACAGAGCGGAAAGCTCCGCCGAGACGTGATCGCGCAGGTAGTCGAGCACGGCCTGGCGGCGCGCCTCCGGGAAGGCGGGCGCGCGGCCGGGATCGGGGTCGGCGTCGAGCGGGAGGGTGAGCACCGTGCGCCCGAAGGAGAGCTGGTCCTCGAGCACAGGCTCCGCGCGTTCGAGCGCCCGCCACGCGGCGCGGATGGCCGGCAGGCCGCTGCCCTCGCCGCGCCCGACGCCGGCGAGGCGCAGGATGCGCATGATGCTCGCGTTGCGGGGATCGGCCACGCCGCCGAGCGCCTCCGGCAGGGAGGGGCGCAGCGAGCCGGGGTTCGAGAAGCGGACGGCGCGCGGCGTCCGGATGACGGAGAGGGGCTGTTCTCCCTCGTAGTCCGCGTGGACAATCGTGTTGACGAGCGCCTCCGTGAGCGCCTGCGCCTCGCGCCCGCCGCGCGGCAGATCCTGCAGCAGCCTTTCGGAGACGAGCGCGTAAAAATCGAACAGATTCCCGCTCCATGTGGGATCCCCGGCGCGCAGGCGGAATGTCCACTTCGCCGTGCGGGAGGGGCGCTCCTGGTAATCCGCCGCGTAGTGCCGGTAGATGGTTCGGATCGCGCCGTATTCGCCGAAGAGCAGCAGCCCCGCCGCCGTCGGGTGCATCCGGCGGTCCGCCCCGCGCGCGAGCGCGCCGGCCTTGGCGAGCAGCTCCTCCCCGGAAAGCGAGAGCCATGGGTGGCCGGGGCGCTGCGCCTCCAGCATGGCGCGCCAGCTTCCCGCCGCGGCGGAGGAAAGCGCCCCGGCGGGAAGACTCTCGATCACGCGGCCGTCGAGCGCGCCGTCGCGGCTGTCGCGCTGCATCGCGAGCACCTCCCCGGGCGTGCAGTGGTAGTCGCCCTCGCCGTTTCGGCGGTACGAGCCGCGCACCGGATCGCCGCCGGTGTAGACGGGCCGGTCGTGCCGGTCGGCGCGCGGCACCTCGATGACGACGATCCGGTTTCCCTGCGCCTCGAGGATGCACACGTTCATCGGGGAGAGGATGTTGACGCTCACAACCGCCGGATCGTTGACGAGGACGAGAAACTCCTCCGCGAGCGCCTCCGGGTCGGGGAGGGGGACGGTCGAGAGCGTCTTGTCCGGCCCCTCCTCGACGCCGAGCAGGATGACGCCCCCGACGGTGTTCGCGAAGGCGGAGTACGTCTCCCAGATGCTGTGCGGCAGCCCGCCGACGGCGCGCTTTGCCTCGATCCGGTTGTTTTCGCGGTATTTGGAAAGCTCGTCAAAGTTCAGCATCCCGATCGCCTCCTGTGCGCTTTTTTCCATTGTAGCACGCGGCGCGGCGCTTGACAATTTCCTTTTCCGCCCCGCGCGGGCTTGCTTTTCCCGGAGAAATCCCGTATCATGGAAATAACATGGATCCGGGGGGCGGAATGACGATATGCGGAATCAAATTGCTTTGTCGGAGGCCGGGGCGCAGGGCGGCGGGCTGGAGCTGCGCCGCGTCAACCGCAACCGCGTCTACCGCGCCGTGTACGAATCCGGGCGCGTCTCGCAGCAGGAGCTTGCCCAGCGCCTCGGCCTGAGCCTGCCGACGGTGGCGCAGAATCTCCGAAGCCTGTGCGCGGAGGGGCTTCTGCGCGAGGACGGCTCATTCGCCTCGACGGGGGGCCGCCCCGCGAAGGGCGTCTCCTGCGTTCTCGACGCGCGGCTCGCGCTCGGCGTTGACGTCACGCGCCGCCACGTCAGCGCCGTGCTCGTCGATCTCGGAGGCCGGATTGTGCGCGGCCTGCGCCGCACCCTGCCGTACGAGGACAGCCCCGCCTACTATGAGGCGTTCGGCGCGATTGCGCGCGAGGCGGCCGGCGAAGCGGAGCCGGAGCGGCTGCTCGGGGCGGGCGTTTCGTTTCCCGGCATCCTCTCGGCGGGCGGCGGGATCCGCAGCTCGCACGTTTTGAGCCTCGGAGAGAGCGACGGCGCGCCCTTCCTCGGCGCGATGCCGTGCCGCGCCCTTTTCTGCAACGACGCGAGCGCCGCGGGCCGCGCCGAGCTCTGGGATCGCGCGGGCGCGCAGAACGTCGTCTATCTCTCCCTGAGCAACAGCGTCGGCGGGGCGATCCTCCTCGGCGGGCGTCTCTACGAGGGAGAGAGCCTGCGCGCGGCGGAGTTCGGCCACATGACGCTTGTCCCCGGCGGGAAGCGGTGCTACTGCGGGAAGGAGGGCTGCCTCGACGCGTACTGCGCCGCCGGCGTCCTCTCGGAGCCGTACGGCGGGGATCTCTCCGCCTTCTTCGCCGCCCTCGACCGCGGGGAGGAGAAAGCCGCCGCTCTCTGGGGCGGCTACCTCGATTCCCTCGCCTGCGCCGTGAACAGCCTGCACATGGCGCTCGACTGTACCGTCGTCCTCGGCGGATACGTCGGCGCGTACATGACGCCCTACATGGACGCGCTGCGCGCCCGCGCCGGCGCGCGCGACACCTTCGGCGGGGACGGGGCGTACCTCGAGCCGTGCCGCTACCGGCGCGAGGCGTCCGCCGTGGGCGCCGCGCTTTTGTTTGTCGAGCCGTTCCTCTCGTCCATCTGAGGGCATGAAAAACCGCCGCTGTCCGTGGGCAGCGGCGGCGGGAAACGCTTATTCCGTCTTGTCCGGACAGTTTTTCCGATGACGCTTGCGGTACTCTCCGGGCGACTCGCCGGTCGACTTCTGGAATACCTGCGCAAAATACGACTGCGAGGAGAAGCCGACGGTGCTCGCGATCTGCGAGATGGAATCGTTCGTCGAGCACAGCAGACGGCCGGCCTCCTCGACGCGGCGCGCGTTCAGGTAGTTGATGGGAGACATCCCGATGTATTCGCGGAAGGCGTGCGCGAGGTAGTACTTGTTGAGGCCGCAGACCTCCGCGAGGCGGTCGAGAGAGATCGGATCGCGGAAATGCACGTCGATGTAGCGCTTGATGGCCGAGCACTCGCGGGCGGTGCGCTTGGGGCTGCTGATGGTGAATTCCTGCGGATGAACCCGGCGCATACACAAGAGCAGCGACTCAAACGCGAGCAGGCAGAGCTTCTCGAAATCGCTCTGCGTGCGCTCGAGCTCAGAGAGCAGGAGCCGCAGAAAAAAGCGCGCTTCGCTTCGCATGGCTCTGCAGTGCAGGAGGCACGAGCCGCTCCACATTCCCGAAGCGTCCGGGTCGAGAAAGAGCCCCTCGATCCCGAGAGAGACGTATTCGACGGTGCCCGGCCCGCGGGGATATTCGCGGTGGGAAGCGTCTGGATTTACGACGAGCAGATCGTCTTCTCTGAGGGAGAACAGCTCTCCCTCCACCTCGAAGTCGAGCTCGCCGCGGAGTACATAGAAGAATTCGGCGTACGGATGCGTCTGGGGTGCGGTGCGGGCGTCCTCCTCAAGCTTGGAGGCTGTCACAAAGAGCAGGTTTGCGCTCACGGAAGCGTTTCCCTGGGGGTGGAGAATCATTTGAACATTGCTCATGGCGATCCCCTTTCGAAGCGGCCGCTTTCCGTGAAGCGGTAAGCAGGCGGCGGCAGAAGATGGAATGATGCAATTCCTTTGCATTATTATACTCTGTTTTCACCTGCAAGGCAATCTGTTTCTATAAAAATAACATAAAAAATTGTCTGAAAACGTGGGAAAATTGTGAGAATATTGCTAAGTCAAGCGGTTACATACTCAAGAAATAAACCTTTGCCCCAAAATGCCGCCGGGGTCTTCCCACACCGGCCGGAAAGAGGTATACTGAAAGGCAGACGCTCTCCTTTGCAGGCGGACGCGAAAAGGGAAGGGGGATCGCCGCGCCGCTGCGCGCGGATAGAATAATATGAACAGAAACAGAATGGAAGAAGCGCTCTCCCGGTACGATTTCGGCGGACGGGTGCTGCGCTGCGAGCCGTGCGGAAGCGGGCATATCAACGAGACCTGCTGTGTGACGTGCGCCGCGCCGGACGGCGGAGAAAAGCGCTTTCTCCTGCAGCGCATGAACCGCGCCGTCTTTCAGGACATCGAGGGTCTGATGGAAAACGTCGCGAACGTGACCTCCTATCTGCACCGCCGCCTCGAGCGCGGCGGCGGCGACACGGAGCGCGGCTCGATGAGCCTGCTTCCCACGCGGGAGGGCGGCTCCTGGTGCACCGACAGCGAGGGCGGCTGCTGGCGCGTCTTCCTCTACATCGAGGGAGCGGTTTCCCTCGACCGCGTCGAAAAGCCGGAGGACTTCTACGAGACGGCGCTCGCCTTCGGAAATTTCCAGCGGCTGCTCGCCGAATTTCCCGCCGAGACGCTTCACGAGACGATCCCGAACTTTCACAACACGGCGGCGCGCTTTGACGCCCTCGAGCGGAGCGTCAAGGCCGACGCGTGCGGCCGCGCCGCCGGCGTGCAGCCGGAGATCGCGTTCGCGATGGCGCGGCGCGGGGAGGCCGGAACGCTTGTGCGGATGCAGCGGGACGGCCTTCTGCCGCTGCGCGTGACGCACAACGACACGAAGCTCAACAACGTCATGCTCGACGCCGAGACGGGCAGAGGGCTTTGCGTCGTCGACCTCGACACCGTCATGCCGGGCCTCGCCGTGAACGATTTCGGCGACTCCATCCGCTTCGGCGCGAGCACGGCGGATGAGGACGAGCGCGACCTCTCGAAGGTGGAGATGGATCTCGGCCTGTTCGAGATCTTCGCGAAGGGCTTTCTTGAGGGCTGCGGCGGAAGCCTCACGGAGAACGAGATCCGCGCCCTGCCGATGGCGGCCAAGCTCATGACGCTCGAGTGCGGCGTGCGCTTTCTGACTGATTATCTCGACGGCGACCGCTATTTCCGCATCCGCCGCGAGGGGCAGAACCTCGACCGCGCGCGGACGCAGTTCAAGCTCGTCGCCGACATGGAGAAGAAATGGGACGCCATGCACGAGGCGATCCGCCGCGTCGCCGGAGCGGTCCGGGACGCGGAGCAATCAAAAGCTTCCCGCGATAGGCGGGGAGGGGGAGAGGAGACTGTATGATGTCCGCGCAAACCAAAAGCAGAAACCAGTGGGCGTCGAAGCTGGGCTTCGTCCTCGCGACGGCGGGGGCTGCCGTCGGCCTCGGCAATCTGTGGAAGTTCCCGTACCTGATGGGGAAAAACGGCGGCCTGCCGTTTCTTATCGCTTACCTTGTCTTCGTGGTGGTTCTCGGCGTGCCGGTTATGATCACGGAGATGAGCATCGGCCGGATGACGGAGCAGAGCCCCGTCAACGCCTACCGCAAGCTGAACAAAAAGGCGTCGTTCATCGGCGTGCTCGGTATTTTGGCCGCCTTTGTCATCCTGTCCTATTACAGCGTCGTCGGCGGCTGGCTGCTCAAGTATATCGCCTCCTACGCGACGACGCTCGCCGCTCCGGCGGATTTTGAGGCGTACATCGCCCAGCCGGTCGAGCCGGTCGCGTGGCATTTCGTCTTCATGCTCCTGACGGGGCTCATTTGCTATCTCGGCACGAAGGGAATTGAGAAGGCTTCGACGTTCATGATGCCGGCCTTGTTCCTCATTCTCCTTGTGCTCATCGTGCGATCTGTCACGCTGCCGGACGCGGGGAAGGGCCTTGCCTTCATCTTCGCGAACACGGAGAGCCCGTTCAGCCTGAGCTCTGTCTCCGCCGCGCTCGGACAGGTCTTCTACTCGCTGAGCCTGTGCATGGGCATCACGCTGACGTACGGCAGCTATCTGAAGAAGGGCGAGAACATCCCGAAGTCGTGCGCGACCGTCGCCGCGATGGACACCGCCGCCGCCGTACTGGCCGGCATCGCGATCTTCCCTGCCGTCTTCTCCTTCGGCCTTGAGCCGGCGCAGGGCGAGACGCTCATCTTCGGCACGCTGCCGAAGGTGTTCTCCTCGATGCAGGCGGGCACGCTGTTCGCTCTCCTGTTCTTCGTGCTGATGTTCTTTGCCGCCCTGACGTCGGCGATCGCTTTGCTCGAGACGGTCGTCTCCTTCGCGATCGACAACCTGCACTGGAGCCGCCGCCGCGCCGTCGCCGTGGTGGGTTTTCTCGTCTTCCTGCTCGGCGTGCCGAGCGCGATGTCCTCCGGTCTGCTCGGGGACGTGACGATCGCGGGCTACTCCGTCTTCGCGTTCATGGGCGTACTCACCGACAACATCCTCATGCCTCTCGGCGGCATCGCGATGTGCATCTTCGTCGGCTGGATCTGGGGGCCGAAGCACATTATCGCGCACATCGAGGAGAATTCCGGCCCGTTCCGCCTCAAAAAGGCCTGGCTCTTCTGCATCCGCATCCTCACCCCCATCCTCATCCTCATCGTCTCCGCCGCCAGCGCCGCCACCCTCTACTCCGCCCTCGCCTCCTGACCTCCTGACCTGCTGATCTGCGGTCGGCACTTCGCGCACGCCGCGGACCTGCGGTCGGCACTTCGCGCACGCCGCGTCCCGCGGCGAACCATGGTGCAAATAATCGACCTCTTTGCGATCGGATGTCGCAAAGAGGTCTTGCTTTTTTGCCCGCGTTGCTGCCTATGCGAAAGAGGAGCGATATGGATGGGGCGTGAACGGCAATATGAACTGCAATATTTAGAAGGGGAACGGTTTTCCGGCAGCTTGCGGAGAGCCGTTTCTTTTTTGCCGGCGGAAAAAATCTCCGGGCTGCCGGCTGCGAGATTTTAGGGAGATGGATGTAACTTTTTGCCAAGCTGCGCGGTCTATATGGCAGAAGAATTGGTGTTATCGCGCAGAACGCGCGGGACGGGAGTGAAAGGACGCCTCTCTGACGGCTTCTCCCGCTGCCGCGCGGCGCGCAAGACGGGAGGAAGAACCATGAAACGCTTTGCCTGCATTCTCGCGCTGTCCCTGCTGTTTTTGACCCTCGCCGCCTGCCGCGGCGCGCAGACGCCCGACGCGCCCGACGCCGTTTCCGCCGCGGTTTCGCAGGAGACCTCCGCCGGCCCCGGAAAAGCCCCGGAGGACTCCCAAAGCGCCTCGGGTTCCACCGCCGCGCCTGCCGGTGAGACGCCGGACGCTTCCGACGCAACCTCGCAGGAACCCTCGGGCGGCTCCGACGAATCAGGCGAATCTGTGGAGCTCGTGCCGGGCGGAACCTTCGTCCCCGCCGGGGAGGAGGCGGAGGGCGTTCTCCCCGAGTGGGGCGTGACGCTCCGCGTCACGTCCGCCTCCGCGACCGGCCTCGCCTACGTCTGGGAGCAGGCGGGCGGCCTGCCGGAGGGCGAGCTCTCCACCGGGACGTGGTACGAGGTTCTTCGCCTCGAGGGCGGCGAGTGGGTGCCCCAGCCGTATCTGCCCGACAACGTCGGCTGGGAGACCGTCGCCCTCCTCCTGCCCGAGGGCGGCTCCCTGGACGGCGAGACCGACTGGGAGTGGCTCTACGGCTCCCTCCCCGCCGGGGAGTACCGCTTTGTCAAGGAGGTCATGCTCTTCCGCGGCACGGGCGATTACGACACGCAGAAGCTCTCGGCCTCCTTCTCGATCGAGTGACGGGCACGCTTCATTTCTTTGGCTGCCAAAAAAATAAGAGAATTTACAAAATTCCTGTAACTTTTTGACAGGGAATTGCGTCTATCTTATATGGGTTCCTACTCATTCCGGGCCGTGCCCGGAAAAAGGAGGACTCCATGATGAAACGCTGTGCCCTTGTCGTAATTTTCTGTTTGTTCTGTGTCGCTCTTTCGGCCTGCTCTCTGTCCGGAGAAGCGTCCTCCGCCGCTTCGGAAAAGCCCGCCGCCTCAGAGGGAAGCGCTTCCTCGGAGGAGCGCGGCTCCGCCGCGGAGCCCGAAGGAGCGTGGATCAGCGCGCGCTTCATCATCGGGTAAATCAAAAATTTTTCTTACATTTTAGTCATAGATAGAGCAATTCAGCGCGTAATATGCTACAATGTGCGCAGAGCGGGAGGCGGGGAATCGCCGCGCCTTTCCGGCTGACGTCCGCCGTGCGGCACGGCGGAAAAAAGGGGGGGAAGAAAGCGTTGAGTCTGATCAGCGTGCAGGGAGTCCGCAAGGTTTACCGCGTCGACCGGGAGCGCATCGTGGCGCTCGGCGGCGTGTCGCTCGCCATCGAGGAGGGGGAAATCTGCTGCATCCTCGGCACCTCCGGCTCGGGCAAATCGACGCTTTTGAACATCATGGCGGGCCTCGAAAAACCGAGCCGGGGAAAAATTGTCCTGGCGGGCGCGGATGTGACGCACTTTTCGGAAAAGCAGTGGGCGCTGTTCCGCCAGCAGAACATCGGCTTCGTGTTCCAGTCGTACAACCTTCTGCCGACGATGACGGCGCTCGAGAACGTCGCGATGCCGCTCGTCTTCCGCGGGACGGGCAAGGCCAAGCGCCTTCAGGAGGCGACGAAGATGCTCAAGGCTGTCGGCCTCGGCTCGCGCATGGCGCATAAGCCGACGCAGATGTCCGGCGGACAGCAGCAGCGCGTCGGCATCGCGAGGGCGTTCGTCTCGCATCCGCCGATCGTCTTCGCCGACGAGCCGACGGGCAACCTCGACAGCAAGACGAGCCGCGAGGTCATGAGCATCATGGTGGGCATGGCCCGCCGCTATCACGAGACGCTCGTCGTCGTCACGCACGACCGGGAGATCGCCCGGTTCGGCGACCGGCTGATTGAAAT
>CALWIH010000040.1 GCA_944380675.1 uncultured Clostridia bacterium
TGACAGAGGGGGCGCTGCGCGCTGCCGCCGCGAGATAACTTCTTTGCAAGGGAGTACGCTGCCGAGACGGTGCTCCGCACCGCGCTCTTAGTTGAGCCGTCGGAAGCATCCCCCCTGTCACCTGCGGTGACATCCCCCCTTCCACCAAGGGGGGTGTCCCAATCGGAAGCTCAGTCTTCTTCTTCCCAAAACCTTTCAATCCACTCCACAGCCTCCTCCTTCGTCAGCCCCATCTGCCGGAAGGCGCGGACGGCTTCTTTGGTGTCGGCGGCGAGGAGTTCGGCGCGGAGGCGGGAGAGGGTTTCTGCTGTCAGGGACATGAGGCTTTTCGAGCCGGTGTGGGAGACGATGAGGCCCTCCTCCTCGAGGAGGCGGTACGCCTTCTGGACGGTGTTCGGGTTCACGCCGAGGAGGGCGGAGAGAACGCGGCGGGACGGCAGCTCGTCGCCGTCCGCGATGGCTCCGGAGACCGCCCCGCGCTTGAGATAGAGAAGTATCTGCTGGTAAATCGGCACGCCGCCGCAGAGCGTGAAGCTGTCGAACGAGACCAAATGCGCATCCCCCCTTGGCAATAAACTGTGTTACTCATATCATACGGTTTCCAACTGTATTATAGCAGTAATACGGCTCGCTGTCAAGGGGTGTGCTTCTTGTTGAAATTCTGCGCCGTATCTGCTAGAATGGAGACGAAAAGGAACGCTTCCCGCGGCAATTTGCGCCGCGGCAGGCGGAAAGAGAGGAAGGAAACTGTGATGCAATTTACCGATGCCATCGGCTATCGCGAGCTTGCGGATTTTTCCGCGCACTACAACGGGAGCCCCGCGCGCCGGGCGATGACGAACGCCCTCGCGAACACGGAGCTGGCCGACGTGACGTTCGACCACCGCCGCCTGCGCGACGACCGCTTCCACTTCTCCGTGGAGCTTCCCACCCTCCCGGCAACGAACCAGGAGCGCAGCGGCCGGTGCTGGATCTTCGCGGGGCTGAACGTCCTGCGCGAGCGCGCCGCGAAAACGTGCGGCCTCGAGCGCTTCGAGCTTTCGCAGAACTTCATCGCGTTCTGGGACAAGCTCGAGAAATGCGGCTATTTTCTCGAGTCCGTGATTGACCGCGTCGACTGCCCCGTCGACGACAGGACGCTGTGCTGGATTCTCTCGACCGGCGTGCAGGACGGCGGCCAGTGGGATATGTTCGTCAGCCTTGTGGAGAAGTACGGCGTCGTGCCGAAGGAGGCGATGGACGAGACGTACCAGTCGAGCCACACCGGGCCGATGAACGGCCTGCTCAACACGCTGCTTCGCCGCGGCGCGGCGCGGCTGCAGTCCCTCGCGCGCGGCGGCGCGGACGCGGACGCCCTGCACAGGGAGAAGAAGGACATTCTCCGCGAGGCGTACGCGCTTTTGTGCACCTGCCTCGGCGAGCCGCCGGCCTCCTTCGACTTCGCGTGGACGGACAAGGACAAGGCATATCACGTTGACCGCGGCCTCACGCCGAAGTCGTTCTATGAGAAGTACGTCGCCGCCGACCTCGGCGCGTATGTGAGCGTCATCAATTCGCCGACGGGCGACAAGCCGTTCTATAAGACGTTCACCGTCGACTACCTCGGCAACGTCGCCGGCGGAAACGAGGTGCGGTATCTCAATCTCCCGATGGCGGAGCTCGTCTCCCTCGCCGTGCGGCAGCTGCAGGAGGGCGAGCCCGTCTGGTTCGGCAGCGACGTGAGCAAATGCGGCGACCGCAAGCGCGGCATCTGGGACACGGAGGCGTTCGACTACGCGTCCGCGTTCGGCGACGATTTCGCGATGGAGAAGGGCGCGGCCCTCGACTACCGCGAGAGCGCGATGAACCACGCCATGGTGCTCACCGGCGTCGAGCTCGGCGAGGACGGCGCGCCCGTGCGCTGGAAGGTGCAGAACAGCTGGAGCGACGAGAACGGCGACAAGGGCTACTACCTCATGAGCGCCGCGTGGTTCGACCGCTTCGTCTATCAAGCCGTCATCCGCCGCGACCTCCTTTCGGAGGCGCAGCGCGCCGCCCTCGGCGAGGAGCCCGGCCATCTGCCGCCGTGGGACCCGATGGGCAGTCTCGCGGATTAACTTTTGGGAGGGTTTACACTTGGATTTTAAGAACAGCGGCTTCATGTATCTGCTCGGCGTGCTCGTCGGGCTGTTTGTCATTGCGCAGTCGGTTTACTTTCTCGTGAAGGCGGTGCGGCGCAGCCGCCAGCTCGGCATCGAGGGCAGCGTCATCAAGCGGACGGTCGCGTCGAGCGCCGTCTTCGCGATTCTGCCGTCCGTCTCCATCCTGCTCGGCCTCATCACGCTCTCGAAGACGCTCGGCCTCCCGCTGCCGTGGATCCGCCTGAGCGTGCTCGGCGCGGTGACGTACGAGCTTCCCGCCGCGACGGTGGCGCTCAACGCGCTCGGGGAGAGCATCTCCGCGCCCGTCAGCGGGACGCTCGCGTTCAACACCGTCGCGTGGGTCATGACGCTCGGCTGCATCACCCCGCTCATCATCATCCCGCTCTTTTTGAAGAAGATTCAGGGCGGCGTGCACAGCCTGCGGAAAAAGGACAGCCACTGGGGCGACCTGTTCCTCACGGCCATGTTCCTCGGCATGATTTCCGCCTTCCTCGGCATGGGCATCTCCGACGGCCTGCTCTCCGTCCTCACGCTGCTCACGTCCGCGGCGATTATGGCCGTGTGCGGCGTGTTCGTGAAGGTGAAGAAGGTCAAGTGGCTCGAGAACTTCGCGCTGCCGTTCAGTATGCTCGGCGCGATGGCGCTCTCGATTCTGTACGCGAACCTGCTCCCGGCGGAGCTGCTGCCCGCCGGTCTGTGGAGCTGAGGAGGGGTCAACATGAAACAGCAAAAGGAATACGGCGTGCAGGTGCACGCCTACGGCCGCGCGTGGATGCTCGCGGCGCTCGCGGTGATGCTGCTCGTCCCGATTTCGATGTGCGTCTGGTTCGGCGTGTGGCCGAACGTGCTCGACGTGCTCGCGGGACTGCTCGGCGTCGCGCCGATCTACTGGGTGGTGTGCTCGATTGAGGTCTTCACCTACGCCCCGATGCTCGGCAGCGGCGGCACCTACCTCGCGTTCGTGACGGGCAACATCACGAACCTCAAGGCTCCCGCCGCCATCAACGCGATGGAGGCCGCGAAGGTCAAGCCCGGCAGCGAGGAGGGCGAGGTCATCTCGACCATCGCGATTGCGACGACGTCCATCGTCACGACGCTCATCCTCGGCGCGGGCGTTCTGCTGTTCGCACAGCTCGCGCCGGTGCTCGAGTCGCCCGTGCTGCAGCCCGCGTTCAAGATGATTCTTCCGGCGCTGTTCGGCGGCCTCGGCGTCGTGTACATCGCGAAGAACTGGAAGCTCGCCGTCGCGCCGCTGGTGTGCATGATAGCGCTGTTCATCGCGGTGCCGTCGCTCGCGTCGTCGGTGAGCGTGCTCGTCCCCGTCGGGGCGCTGATTGCCATCGGCGCGGCGCGTCTGCTCTATAAGAAAGGGCTGGTGTGAGGTGGCAGGCATCATCATCCTCGCGCTCGTCGTGCTGTTCCTCGCCGTCCTGCTCGTGCGCGCGGCCCTGTTCCGCCCGAAGGAGGACGCGCTTCCCGAACCCGAAAGGACGGCGATCGACTATGACAAGGCGGCGGAGCACCTGGCCCGCATGGTGCGGGTGAAGACCGTCTCGAGCCGCGACAGCGCAGCGGTCGACGAGGGCGAATTCGAGCGCTTCCGCGCCCTGCTCGCGGAGCTCTACCCCACCGTGACAAAAAACTGCCCGCCCGAGCGCATCGGCCCGAGCGGGATTCTGTACCGTATCAAGGGAAAAAGCGCGGACGCGCCGAGCGTCCTGATGGCGCACTATGACGTTGTCCCGCCGGGGGACGAGGACGCGTGGGAGCGCCCCCCGTTCTGCGGCGAGACGGACGAGCACGGCGTCCTCTGGGGACGCGGCACGCTCGACACGAAGGGGACGCTCTGCGGCATCCTGGAGGCGGCGGAGACGCTGCTCGCCGGGGGCTTCGTCCCGGCGCACGACGTCTACCTCTCCTTCTCGGGCGACGAGGAAATCATGGGCGAGAGCGCGCCTGCCATCGTGGAGGAGCTGCGCCGCCGCGGCGTGCATCCCGCCTTCGTGCTCGACGAGGGCGGCGCGGTCGTCGAGGGCGCGTTCCCGGGCGTCGCGCAGAAGACCGCCGTCGTCGGGACGTGCGAGAAGGGCCAGATGGACGTCGAGCTCTCCGTGAAAAGCCGGGGCGGGCACACGTCTGCTCCGCCGCCGAAGACGCCCGTCGCATCGCTCTGCCGCGCCGCCGCCGCGGTGGACAGCCATCCCTTCCCCGCCGCGCTGACGCCCGCCGCCGCGGAGCTGTTCGACACGCTCGGGCGGCATTCCGGCTTCGCGCTGCGGCTCGTCTTCGCGAACCTGTGGTGCTTCCTGCCGCTGCTCAAGCGCATCTGCACGAAGTCCGGCGGCGAGATGAACGCCCTCATGCGCACGACGTGCTGCTTCACGATGATGGAGGGCAGCCGCGCCGCGAACGCGATTCCGACCGAGGCGCGCATGACGGCGAACCTGCGCCTCTCCCCGCTCGACACGATGGAGACCGCGGTCGAGCGGCTGCGCCGCGTCATCGGCGACCCGGACGTGAGCGTCCGCACCATCCAGGGGACGAACCCCTCGCCCGTCTCCCCGACGAACACGCCCGAGTGGGAGCGCCTGCGCCGCGCCATCCGCATGACGTGGCCGGAGGCGATCGTCTCGCCGTACATGATGGTCGCGTGCAGCGATTCGCGGCACTTCTGCGCGATTTCGGAGAACGTCTTCCGCTTCTCCGCGATGGAGCTCTCGAAGGAGGAGCGCGGCTGTATTCACGGGCTGAACGAGCGCGTCCCCACGGAAAAGATCGGCCGCGCCGCCGAGTTCTTCACCCGCGTGCTGCTCTCCTGCTGAGCGCCTTTACGCGGACGCGAGGAGCTCGTCGAGGTCGCTGCGCGCCTCCTGCGCCGTGTCCGCCGAAAACAGGAAATTTCCTCTCTCATCCAACACCTCAACGTGTCCGTTGACTGAAACAATATGGTATTTCATACGAGCTTTCCTCCCGTTTGCTGTTCTTTGAGCTTGCGGAAAGCTTAACGGAAAACCTGTCCCATAAAACGGACGCCCCGCCCGACGGGCAGGAAGGAACCATCATGATACTGACTGTCACACTCAATCCCTGCATCGACCACACCGCCGACGTGGAGAGCTTCACGCCCGGCGCGACGAACCGCGTCCTCTCCTCCCGCCGCGACCCGAGCGGCAAGGGCGTCAACGTCAGCATTGTGCTGCGCCGCCTCGGCATCCGCACCGTATGCACGGGCGTCACCCGTGAGGAAAACCGCGGCCTGCTCGAGGAGACGGTGGAGCGCTGCCACATTGCGCACGACTTCGTCACCGCGCCGGGCGCGCTGCGCGTCAACCTCAAAATCTTCGACCGCGCGGCGGGCGTCATGACGGAGTGCAACGAGCAGGGCAGCCCGCTTGCGCCGGAGTCGCTCGGCGAATTTCTCGAGCTGCTCGACCGCCGCCTCCCGGAGGCGAAGATGATTGTCCTGAGCGGCAGCGTGCCGCCCGGCGTCCCGGACGACATTTACAAGACCATCGGCCTCATGGCGCGCAGGGCGGGCGTGCAGGTCGTGCTCGACGCGAAGGGGCCGCTGCTGCACCACGGCCTCGAGGCGCGGCCCGTCCTCATCAAGCCGAACCTCGACGAGCTGCGGGAGACGTTCGGCGTCGCCCCGCAGACTCCGGCGGAGACGGGGGCCGTCTGCCGCGCCATCCTGCGCGAGACGGGGCTGACGTACCTCTGCCTCTCGATGGGCGCGAAGGGCGCTCTCCTCGCGACGCGCGACGGCGTCTGGGTGACGCCGGGAACGAAGGTGGAGGTGCGCGGGATTCAGGGTGCGGGCGACTCGATGGTCGCGGGGCTGTGCGCGGGCATCCTGCGCTGCGAGGAGCCGGAAAAGCTCCTCGCGGGCGGCGCGGCGGCGGCGCAGGGCTCCGTCGAGAAGCCGGGGACGCTCCTGTGCGAGCGCGAGGACTATCTGCGCTTTCTGACGAAGGTGCCCGTCCAGCGGCTCTCCATCTGACGGC
The DNA here is from genome assembly GCA_944380675.1 of uncultured Clostridia bacterium. GTDB lineage: Bacteria > Bacillota > Clostridia > Oscillospirales > Acutalibacteraceae > Caccousia. The sequence continues at coordinate 6,146 of CALWIH010000040.1, forward strand.
ACAAAATTCAGACACGAAAGGAGGCGCGCGCCATGGCAGGACGCGCCCGCGGCACCAACCGGTACGGCTTTCGCACCCGCGCGCTGCCCTCCGCGGCGGCGGCGCTCGTCTTTGCGGCCATTCTCTCCGCGCTTCTCGCGCTCGGCGTCACGTCCGCCTTTTTCGCGCGGCTGCGCCCCTCGCTCCCGGCGGGGACGGACGAGGGAGGCTTTCTTCTTTCGGCGGGGCTTCTCTTTTTCTGCGCGCTGTTCCCCGCCTCCTTCGCCGGACTGCGCGCGTGGGGCGTGCGGCGCGGCCTGTTCGCGCCGTTCTGCCTCGTCCGCCGCGACCCGCTCCTCCCGCAGTGCGACATGGAGCTCTGGTGCTCCTGCGCCGAAGCGCTGTGGGCGGCCTCGTCGTTCCCGCGCGAGAGCTGGCCTGCCTTCGCCGGCGCGCGCCGCGGCCCGGGGCGCGATTTGGTGATGCTGCGCTGTCTGCGCAAAAGCTGGGACGTCGACGACGCCCCCGGCGGTCTCGCGGAAATCGCCCGCACCGCCGAGCGCTGGCGCGGGGCGATTCCTTCCTCGCAGGCCGCGTGGGAGCTCTGCCGCGCCCTCGTCCTCGCCTCTCTCCTTTTTGAGACGGGCATTCTCACCCGTTCGGAGGCCAACCGCGCCCTGAGCGAGACGGCCCTCGTCCTGCAGAGCGTCTTCTCCTCCTGGGAGGACTACTGCGAAAACTACCTCGACGGCTGCGCCGCCTGGCAATTCCGCTCCCGCCCCCGCGCCGAGGCGTCGAAGAACGTCGCCGCCTGCACGGAGCGGTACCGGGAGCTGCTTTCGAGGAATCCTTCGCCGTTTTCCGTCCCGTGGGACACCCCGCTGAGGTGGTACGCGGACGAGGAGTGCGCGAGGGAGGAGACGGAGAGGGTGCTGCGGGGGTTTTGAGGCACGCAGCGCACATGGGAACTCCCTCTGTCGAAGGGGCGTCGTCTCCCGACGCCCCTTCGACAGAGGGAGTCACCACAGAGCGACAGCCGCGAGATAACTTCTTTACAAAGCAGCATCCACAGCCTTCGGAAGCCACTCAACTCCCCTCTCCCTCCGTTCCTCTGCCAATAGGAATGACGGGACGCAGCCGCCATTCCTATCGGCAGGAATAAGGGGGCAACAAAGTCGCCTTTTTTCGCTTGCTAAGATGGTTGCGGTCAGGAAGACTACCCCCGCACTCAAGAGACGTATCTGTCCGACCGCGAACATAACTTTCGGGGGAAGCACCAGGCGGCTTTTTGTTGCCGCCTCAACAAGGCGACTAAGTACGCTTCCCGGGGGAACTGCGCGCTGGGAAAGGCGGACGTATACGTCGACTCGCTCGGGGTCAAGGGGCGCAAGCCCCTGTCGTTTCTTTCCCCCTTTTCTTTTCGAGAAAAGAAAAGGGGGGCCGGCCGCGGCCTGAGCGGCAAAGTAAATAATTGATGAATTTACTGTTGGAGAAGGATAGCTTATTCTTTTCGCTAAACCGATTAAAAACCAGTGTCAACGTGCGCACGGCAGAAAAGGAATAGGAATGGCCGCTGCCGAGACGGCGTTTCACGCCGCCCTCTTAAACGACCCATCATCAACATCCCTCCGTCGCGGCGTTGCGACGCCGCGCCACCTCCCTTCCATCAAGGGAGGTTTAAAGAACGTGCTGCCGTCAGCGGAGCGCTCTGATTTTAACGCGCGGTAAGAGGGCAGCAACCCACATCAGTCACGCACCCGCTCCGCGGGCACATGACTGCTTTTTCATTCAAGCACAGCTTGCTTTGTTTGAATGAAAAAGCAAGCTTCCGTCCCTCGTGGGGGAAGCCAAGGACTGCCGTGACGCCGCTCCACAGCTCCGCACCGAGCCGCTGAAACGTCAATTTCCGGTTCCATGAACCGCAAATTGATGTTTCAGACGCGCCGCCGCCACTGCGGCGACGCACACCCCCGGACTTCCACCAAGGGGGGTTAACAGCACGGCAGCTGATCTTCTCCCCACTACCTCCCCCACAAAATTCATCCCCAAACTCTCCCACCTCCTCCCCACAAATTTCCTCCCTCTCCTCATTGACAATTCACTCGAACAGATGTATCATAATACCAGAACATACGTTTCTGGGGTGAATGCATTGATGACGGTGATGGAGAAGCTGAGCATATTGACGGACGCGGCGAAATATGACGCGGCGTGCACGTCGAGCGGGCTGGACAGGAACGCGCGGGCGGGGACGATTGGGAACGCGACGGCGTGCGGCATCTGCCACAGCTTCGCGGCGGACGGGCGGTGCATCACGCTGTTGAAGGTGCTGCTCTCGAACAGCTGCGTGTTCGACTGCCAGTACTGCGTCAACCGCGTCTCGCGGGACACGCCGCGCGCGACGTTCACGCCGGAGGAGCTTGCGGAGCTGACGATCAGCTTTTACCGGCGCAACTACATCGAGGGGCTTTTCCTGAGCAGCGGCGTGCTGCGCAATCCCGACTACACCTGCGAGCAGATGATCCGCACGCTCGAGCTGCTGCGCGTGCGGTACCGCTTCGGCGGGTACATCCACGCGAAGGCGATTCCCGGCGCGGATCCGCGGCTCATTGAGCGCCTCGGCCTCCTCGCCGACCGCATGAGCGTCAACATCGAGCTGCCCTCGCAGGAGAGCCTGCGCCTCCTCGCGCCGGACAAGAGCAAGACCTCGATTCTCAAGCCGATGGGCTACATTTCCGGGCGGATTGCGGAATCGAAGCACGACCTCGCTGTGTACCGCCACGCGCCGCGCTTCGCCCCGGCGGGGCAGAGCACGCAGATGATTGTCGGGGCGACGCCGGAGAGCGACCGGCACATTCTCTCCCTCGCGGAGGGGCTGTATCGCCGGTACGGGCTCAAGCGCGTCTTTTACTCGGCGTATCTGCCCGTCACGGAGAACGCGCTCCTCCCCCCGCCGGGGACGAAGCCTCCCCTCCTGCGGGAGCACCGGCTGTATCAGGCGGACTGGCTGCTGCGGTACTACGGCTTTTCGGCGGACGAGCTCGTCGACGGGGAGCATCCCGACCTGAACCCGCTCGTCGACCCGAAATGCGGCTGGGCGCTCCGGCACATGGAGCTGTTCCCGGTGGAGGCGAACAAGGCCCCGTACGAGCTGCTGCTGCGCGTGCCGGGCGTCGGGGTCAAGAGCGCGCGGCGCATCGTGCGGGCGCGGCGCGCGGGGACGCTCGACTTCGCGGCGCTCAAAACGCTCGGCGTCGTCCTCAAGCGGGCGCAGTATTTTCTGACGTGCGGCGGCAAAATGACGCCCGGCCTGCGCGTCACGCCGGAGAGCGCGCTGCGGGCCCTCGCGGAGCCGGAGGGGCTTCGCCTCCTCGAGGAGACGCCGGAGCAGCTCTCGTTTTTCGGCGCGCCCGCCGCGCGCCTGCCCGGAAAGGAGGGCTTTTATGCAGCCGCGCTTCCCCGCCTCGCCTAAGGCGTACCGCTACGACGGCACGTTCGGCGGCTTTCTCTGCTGCGTCTTCGAGAGCTTTCTCAAAAAGGAGACGCCCGCGGCCATCCTCCCCGAGGACGGGCCGTACAGCCTCTACCCGGAAAAGAGCGTCGAGACGGACGACGCCCGCGCGGGGCGGGTCTGGCGCGCGCTGCCCGTGCGCGTCTCGCGGGAGGCGGCGGAGCTTTCGCGCGACGTCTTCCTGACGTGCCTGTGCGGGAAGGAGCTGCCGCTCCTGCGCGTCCTGCAGGAGGGGTTTTTCTCGGGAGGACGCGTCCTGTCCGCCCTCGCCGACCGCGACGTCGCCCTCCTCACGAAGGCGGTGGGCCATCTGCGCAGCGAGGCCCATCTGCTCACGGGCTTCGCGCGGTTTTCCGACTACGGGGGCGAGCTCGTCTCCGTCGTCACGCCGAAGAATCTCGTCCTGCCGTATCTCGCGCGCCATTTCGTCTCCCGGATGCCGGACGAGACCTTCCTCATCTGGGACAAGACGCACCGCGAGGCGGTCGCCTGGCGGGAGCGCCGCCTCTCCTTCTTCCCGCTCGAGCGCCTCGAGCTGCCGCCTCCCGACGCGGCGGAAGCAGAGTGCCGCGCCCTGTGGAAGCGCTTCTACGACACGATTGCGATTGAGAGCCGGTACAATCCCCGCTGCCGGATGTCGCATATGCCGAAGCGCTACTGGGAAAACATGACGGAGTTTCAGGAGCCGTCCTCCCCGCCGCTTGACAAAGCGCCCTTCGCGCCGTATCATGAGGAAAACCGCCTTCCGCCGGAAAGCGGAGAGCGAACGCAAAACCGCAAGGAAGGGAGCGAACTGCGCGCATGAACCACCATCTTCCCGCCTCCGGCGACGTCTGCCGCTTTGCGGGCGTCATCTTCGACCTCGACGGCACGCTCCTCGACTCGATGGACGTCTGGAGCCGCATCGACGAGGAATTTCTGGCCGACTACGGGATAGCCGTCCCGCCCGACTACATGGCGGCGTGCGGAGCGCTGAGCTTCCGCGAGACGGCGGAGTACACCATCGCGCGGTTCTCGCTGCCCGCCCGTCCCGAGGAGCTGATGCAGCGCTGGCTCGACATGGCGCGCGAGGAATACGCCTGCCGCGTCCCGCTCAAGCCGGGGGCGCGCGCGCTCCTCGAGAAGCTCAAAGCCTCCGGGGTTCGTCTCGCGGCGGCGACGGCCTCCCGCCGGGAGCACTTCGAGCCGTGTCTCGCGCGCTGCGGGGTGCTTTCTCTGTTCGACGCGCTCGTCACGACGGAGGACGCGGGCTGCGGCAAGAATTCGCCGGACGTGTTCGTCCTCACGGCAGAGCGGCTCGGTCTTTCTCCGGAGCGCTGCGCGGTCTTCGAAGACACCTGTCCCGCGGCGAAAAGCGCCGCCGCGGCAGGCTGCACGCCCTTCGGCGTCTACGACCGCCATTCCGCGGGCAGCCGGGACGAGATGGAACGGATTTGCAGCGGGTATTTTGAGAGTCTGCAGGAGGCGTGCGTGTCGGGGCTGGTGTGGGAGTGTGAGTGAGAGAGCGCTCTGTGCGGGGGAGGTGTCGCTTATGTGTAACCTGAGCAAGGGCATCAAGGACAGCGGAATTGCCATCGGGCGCGAGGAAGGCCAAGAGCTGGAGAAAAAGGCCACGGCGCGCAGGCTTCGGAAAATGGGGATGCCGTTGGAGCTGATTGCGCAGTCTGTGGAGCGCGGCGAGGAAACCGTGCGCAAGCGGCTCTCCGAGGAGGAAACGACCGGCTGAAGACAACGCCGGTGCGGCAGGATGAATAAACACGGCGAGCGCCGCAGGATGCTTCCCGCGGCGCTCGTTTTTGGCTGTTTTGGGTATCACAGAGAATCGGATGGTTTTTCGGAGGTGTGGGGCTGGGTGTGAGTCGTTGGCTTTTGAATCGGGGGCTTTGATTGCCGGAATTTACTGCTGTGTGAATCGTTCGGGAAAAGACGCTTCGCTGTTTTCCCTTAGCTTTTTTCAGGGCTTCGCCCTGCGGGGGTACGAAGGGGTACGCGGCCTTTTGAAAAAGGCCTGGCGAAAACTTCACTTTCCCAGTCGTTAGCTCTTTCTTCCTGCCAGCTGCTGCGCCAGCTCCCGCAGCCCGTCCGCTTCCCCGCCGAACACCTCCAGCGCGGCGACGGCCTTCTCCGTCAACCGGTTCGCTTCTCTCTCCGCTTCTCCGACGCCGAGCAGCGAAACGTACGTCGCCTTATCTCTCTCCATATCGCTGCGCACCGGTTTGCCGAGCGCTTCCGCTGTGCCCGTCACGTCGAGAATGTCGTCCACAATCTGGAACGCGAGGCCAATCGCGCCCGCGTATTCCGTCGCGGCCGAGAGGCGCTCCGGCGTGCAGCCGCCGAGGATGCAGCCCATGCGCGCCGCCGCGCGGATGAGCGCGCCGGTCTTGCATTCGTCCATTTTTCTCAGCTCGTCCAGCGAGACGCCTCTCCCCTCGCTGCTCAGGTCAATCTGCTGGCCGCCGACCATGCCGTGCGCGCCCGCCGCCTTCGCGAGCTCCCAGGACGCCGAGAGCGCCCGCTGCGCGCCGACGACCGCCGCGTATTCCGGGTTCGCCGCCGTCTCGAACGCCATCGTGAGCAGCGCGTCCCCCGCGAGGAGGGCCGTCGCTTCGCCGTAGACCTTATGGCACGACGCGCGGCCGCGTCTCATATCGTCGTCGTCCATGCACGGGAGGTCGTCGTGAATCAGCGAATAGGTGTGGATCATCTCGAGCGCGCACGCCCACGGCAGCACGCCGTACGGGTCCCCGCCGCACAGACGGCAGAACTCCATCAGGAGCAGCGGACGAATCCGCTTTCCCCCGCCCAGAAGGCTGTACCGCATCGCGTCCACCACGCCGGCGTACAGCTCGCCGCCCACCGGCGGAAGCAGCCGCTCGAGCTCCTGCTCCACCCGGCTTCTGTAGTCCTCCTGCCATCCGTTCATACGGCATCCTCCTCCGGCGCAAGCTCCTCAATTTTCGTCTCCGCCTGCCGCAGCGCCTCATAGCAGCGCCCGGCGAGCGCCGTGCCCTCCTCGAAAAGCTTGATAGACTCCTCGAGCGGCTCCTTCCCCGCCTCGAGCTTCGCCACAATCTCCGCAAGCCGGTTCATCGAGTCCTCAAACGACATCTTATTTTCCGCCATCGCCGGATTCTCCTTTCGCTTCTGTCTCTGTTGCCTCCGCCCGGCAGCGAACGCTTCCGTCCCCAAACCGGAGCGAAAACGCCTCCCCCGGCGCGAGGGCTGCCGCCGAGGAGACGACCTCCCCTTCGCGGGAGGCTATCGCGTATCCGCGCGCGAGCACCGAGAGCGGGCTGAGCGCGTCCAGTCTGCCGCAAAGCGCCGCGAGACGCGCTTTTTCCGCCTCGGTACGGCCTCCCTGCGCCCGCAGGAGCCGCTCCCGGAGCCCGTCGAGCTGCGTCCTTCGCGTTTCCGTCAGGGAGAGCGGGTCGCGCAGCGCGCGGCAGGCCGTCAGCGCGTCAACACGCTGCGTCCATGCGCTGAGCCTCGCCCGCAGCAGTGACGAGAGCCTGTCCCGCTGATAGGAAAGCGCCGCCGCCGTCTCCGCCCGGTCCGGCACGGCGAGCTCCGCCGCCGCCGAGGGCGTCGGGGCTCTGAGGTCCGCCGCGAAATCGCAGATGGTGAAGTCCGTCTCGTGGCCGACGGCGGAAATCACCGGAATCCGCGAGGCCGCGACCGCCCGCGCGACGATCTCCTCGTTGAACGCCCAGAGGTCCTCCATCGAGCCGCCGCCGCGGCCAATCAGGATGACGTCCGCCGCGTTTCGCTCGTTCATCCGCCGCACTGCCGCCGCGAGCTGCGGCGCGGCCGCCTCGCCCTGCACCTGCACGGGCGCAAAGACGATTTTCGCCAGCGGCCACCGGCGCGACAGGATGTTCACCATATCGTGCACGGCCGCGCCCGTCGGCGACGTGATGACGCCCACGCGCTCCGGGTACGGCGGCAGCGGGCGCTTTCTCGCCGCGTCGAACAGCCCTTCCTTCTGCAATCGCTGCTTGAGCTGCTCGAACGCGAGCGTCAGCGCGCCGACGCCGTCGGGCTGCAGCTCCTCGACGTAGATCTGATACTGGCCGGACGGCTCGTACAAACTCACCCGCCCGCGGGCGAGCACCTTCATCCCGTCCTCGGGCGAGAAGCGCAGGCGGGACGCGTTTCTCGAAAACATCACGGCGCGCAGCACCGCCCGCTCGTCCTTGAGCGAGAAGTACAGGTGGCCGGATTTGTAGTGGTTCGTGAGGTTGGAGATTTCGCCCGTCACCAGCACCTGCGAGAGGCGCGGGTCCTCCTCCAGCTTTGCTTTGAGGTACGCCGTCAGCTGGCCGACGGTCAGAGCGCGCAGTCCCGTCACCATGGCGTTCCCTCCCCGTGCGCGGCGAGCACCGCGACGCCTGCCGCGTTGTCCGCGGAGAAGGCCGGGTCGGCAAAATACGCCCCGTACTTTCTCCCGAGGCGATCTTTTAATATCGAATTGCTCATCACGCCTCCCGCGAACAGCACGGGCAGCTCCCCGTACCGCTCGAGCAGCGCCGCCGCCATCGCGTCGAGCGCCGCCTCAATCGCCGTGAGGCAGTAGAGCGCGACGTCCTCCTTCGGCGCGCCGGAGCGCACCATCGATTCGCACCGGTTCTGCACGCCGGAAAGCGAGCAGTCCGCCCCCTTCATCGACGGGCGGACGCGAAAACTCGCCTTCGACGCGAGCGCCAGCCGCTCGAGCTCGCGCCCCGCGGGAAACGGCAGGCCGAGCAGCCCGCCGACGCGGTCGACCGCCTGCCCCGCCTTGAGGTCGAGCGAGGAGGCCGCGAGCGTCAGCGAAAAGCCGCCCGCGCCGTCCGGCTCGGAGAGCAGCGCCTCCGTCGTCCCGCCCGAGACGTGAAACGCGAGAAACCGCCGCCCGAACAGCGGCAGCTGCCCGGCGGAATAAAGCGCCGCCGCGACGTGGCCGTCCTGATGCGAGAACGTCCGGCACGGCACGCCGAGCACCGCCGCAATCGATCGCGCCGTCCCGAGGCCGACCGTGAAGCACGGCATATACGAGCCCTCCTGCGAGCGCGGCCTCGCGGACACGCCCACGGCCTCCACCGGGCCGGGGCTCTCCGCAAAGAGCCCCTCGAGCAGCGGGGGCAGCTGCTGCGTGTGATGGAAGACGGCGTCGCTCTGGCGCAGGCCGAGCTGCCCCTCCCGCACCGGCAGGAGCCGCTTTTTCTGGACGACGCGCCCGTCCTCCCACAGCGCGCAGGAGGTCGTGTAGTTGCTCGTGTCGATGCCGAGAACCCTACGCATCGGCGGTCCCGTCCTCCGGGGCGGCGTCTGCCGGGTCCGCGGCGTCCGTCTTCGGCTTGTCCGCGCATTCGCGGGCGACGGAGCCGAGGACGCCGTTCACGAACGGGGCGTCCTCCTCCCCGCCGTACTTCTTCGCGAGCTCGACGGCCTCGTTGATCGACACGCTCACCGGGATGTCCTTCTCAAAGAGGAGCTCGTAGATGGCGAGGCGCAGCACGGCGAGGGAGACCTTCGACAGGCGGTGCAGCTTCCAGCCGCGGCTGTTTTTGGAGATTCGTTCGTCGAGCTCGGGCAGATGCGCCTCCGCGCCGATCGCCAGCCGCACGGCAAATTCGTCGAGCGGCTTTTCCGTCACCGCCTCCGCGACGTCGATGATCTGCTCCATCGTGTCGCGGCTGAAGCTTTGCTCGAACAGCAGGATGAACGCCTGCTGCCGCGCTTCCCTTCGTTTCATAGTGGTTCCCCCGTTCCTTCTCAAGTATCAGTCATTCTTCCCGCCGGGACGCAGAAAAATGCCCCCCACGTCTTGTGGAGGGCATTTCATCCTTTCGTCGGTGCGCGTGCGCGGGCGAGAATGGATTGTCAAGCTTCCACGCCTCCCATTATAGCATGATTCGCGCCTTGTTGCAACGCCGTATTCCGCACAATCCGCGCCGCGTTCCGCCGCAGGTTCAGGCACATTCGACGATTTTTATCCTGTCGTAGCTCACGCCCGACTGCCCCGCGACGATGTCCTTGATGACGATGGCGTTGCTCTGGTTCGACTCGCTCGTCTGCACGACGACGGTGCACTCCCCGTTCTGCAGGAAGGCCACGCAGTCCGCGAAGCCCTTCGCCTTCACGAGGTTCTCGATGTTGTTCTCCTGCAGGACGGTCTGCGCGATGATCGCCGCCTGCGAGACGGCCTCCTTCTTCGCCTCCTCGCTGGCCTTCGCGTCCTGCAGCACGTCCTCGAGGAGCTCTATCGCCTCGTCTCTGGCCTGCTGGCGGGCAAGGCGCGTCTCGGAGAAGTATTCCCCGGCGGATTTCGGCTCCGCGCTGTCCGCCGCTTCGCTCGCCGCGCCGCTCGAGGCGGAGGACGCGGGCCGGGAGGACTCCGCCGGCGCGTTGACCAGCTGCGCCTCCCCGACCGATTTTTCAGACGCGCCCGTCCCGGCGGAGACGAGCTGGTTCTCCCCCGTGAACTGCCAGTTCAGGTACACCGCCGCGCCGAGCGCCACCACGAGCGCCGCCAACACCAACTGCCGTTTTCCAAATGCCATGCTGCTTCATCCTCCCGTTTCCTCTATGATTTCGATGGCAGGACGCACACGCGCGCCGACGAGACGTCGAGCGCGGTCGTCACCGCCTGGGTAATCCGCTCCCGGACGGCGGGGTCGCCGCCTCCCGGGCACACGACGACGACGCCCCGCACGACGGGCTGCAGCTCCAGAAGCGGCAGCGCCTGCTCGGAGCCGTCCGATCCGCGCACGGAAAAGTACGTCGTCTCGTTCTCGCCGTCCTCCGCCTCGCTCTGGACACGGTTGGAGCTGCGCTCCTCCGTGGCGTAGATCTGTTCGCTGGAGCGGTCGAGGGTGACGAGCACCTGCGCGTCCCCCGCGCCCTCCATCGAGGAGATGAGCGCCGCGAGGCTCTCCTCGAGCCCGGCGGCGTACGCCGCGGACGTCTGCGCCGCCTCCTCCCCGGTATTCTCCGCGGCCTCCTCCTTCCCTCCGCCGGAAAAGAAGCCGGAGAGGAAAATCAGGAGGATGCCGAGGACGCCCGCGAGGAGAATCCACCGCCGCGCCCGCGGATTCTCCAGAAGCTGCCCGAAAAAGCCTCCTTCCCCGCGTTCCGCGCTTTCCCTATGCTGTGTCATCCGCAGTCACCTCCGCTTGAAGTCCCAGCGTCCCGGAGAGGACGCCGGCGGCGCGGCCGCACAGCGAGGCACAGTCCGCGGGAAGCGTCACCGCGACCTTGCTTATACATATGCTGCCCCCCTCCCCCGTATTCACAACGACCTCGACCTGCCCGGCGGGAATTCCCTCCCGCGCGAGCTCTGCCGCCACGAGCGAGCGGACGCTCTGCGCGACGGCCTCCTCCTCCTGGCGCCGCACCGTTTCCTCGAGCGCCGTGCTTTCCTCCTGCTGCTCCGCCGCCGGAAAGAGGAACGAAAAATCCGGCGCGGCCTCGAAAAGCGGCGTGAGGAACGACGCTAAGAGAAACGCGCCCGCCGTGAGCTCCGCCATCCGCCGCAGCGCGCCCTCCGGGAGGAAGTGCTGCAGAAGCGAGACGGCGAGCACGGCGAGGCAGACGCAGGCTGTCCACTGCTGCACGGCGCTCATGCGCTCCCACCTCCCAGAAGAACAATCGCGACGGACGAGACCGTCATCATCAGCATGGAGCAGAGCAGAATCGAGAGGAGCAGCCCCGCAGCCTTCCCCGCCGCCGTGAGGACGGCGGCAAGCTCCTTCTGCCCGAGCGCCTCCCCCGCAGCGGCGCAGCCAAGCATCACGAGCTGCCAGAACAGGCACTGCAGCACGGCGGGGAGAAACAGCACGCCCTCCGCGAGGAGGAGGAAGGCCGTCACGCCCGACTTGAGCACGCCGACGCAGCCGCTCACGGTGCGCAGCGCGTCGCCGAGCGCTCCGCCGACGACGGGCACAAAGCTCGAGACGGCGAACTTGACCGCCCGCGAGGCCGCCGTGTCCGCCGAGGCCGCGACGATGCTGTGCACCGTCAGGACGCCGGTATAGAGCGTCATCCCGAGGCCGAGGAGCCACTTCACCGCCTTCGCGAACAGCTCGCAGAGCGGCATAAGGCGCACCGCCGGACAGACCGCGGCGACCATCGAGAGGGCGAGGAAGCAGCGCAGCAGCGGGACGAGCACATAGGCCGAAAGGAGCGACACGGCGTTCCCGGCGGCGGCTGTGAGCGTCTCCCAGGACGCGGCCTTCGCCGGCTCCCCGCCCGCGAGGAGCACTCCTGCCATCACCGGCACGGTAGCGAGCTGAAAATCTGACGCGGCCTTCACGACGTTCCCGGCGTACTCGACGCACGCGGCGACGGGCCGCACGGCGAGCGCCGCCGCGCACAGCGTCCCGGCGAGGCCCGCCGCCTGCCCGAGCTGGCGCTCGGCAAGGGTGAGGCGCATCCCGCCGAGGAGCGCGCAGAGGACGAGCACCGCGAGGAGGGACGCGCCGGCGCGCAGCGGGCCCTCCGCCGCCTCCCCGGCCTCCCGCTCCGCGAGAGAGAACACCGCCTCCGGCGAGAGCGACGAGAGGGCCTCCCAGTCGACGGAGCCGACGCCGAGAGAGCCGAGCGCGCTTCTCGTCTCCTCCGGGAGAGCGTACGGGAGCTCGTCTGCGCCGCTCGCCTCGAGCTGCTCCTCATAGACCTCGGAAAAGCCCTCGTACGGCTCCTCGGCAGCGGCGGGAACGGCGCAGAAAAGGCAAACGGGGACGGAAACGGCGAGGAGCAGAGCCGTCAGCCGCCGGCGAGCTCGAGAGCCGCCGCCGCGACGTCGGAAAAGAGCGGCAGCGAGAGCAGGAGCACCGCCGTCTTTCCGGCAAGCTCGACCTTCGAGGCAAGCGCGCTCTCCCCCGCGTCGCGGCAGGAGTCCGCGGCAAACTGCGCGAGCCAGCAGACGCCGAGCGCCTTGAACAGGATGACGGCGTACTTTCCCGGCAGCCGCGCCGCGTCCAAAAGCGCCGTCACCTCGGCGAGGACGTCCGGCAGGACGGCGAGCAGGGCGGCTAAGATCCCCACGCCCGCGAGGAGCGAGAGCAGCATCCCATATTCCGCGTGATACCGGCGGAGCGTCACGGCCAGGATCGCCGTGACGACGGCAGCGGCTGCAATCGCCGCGATTGGCACCATGGTCAAAACCCCTTCTCATCGCTTTCACAGCCCAAATATGGATTTGATGGACTGGAACAGGGCGTCGATCTCCTGCACGACCATCATCAGCACCACAATCAGCCCGGCCAGCGTCGTCATCATCGCCTGCTCCTCGCGTCCGGATCGAATCAGCAGCTGGTTGAGCACCGCCACAATGATGCCGATGGCGGCGATTCGGAAAATCAAATCCACATTCATATGTTCCATTCCTTTCTTCAGCAGAACAGGAGCGCGGCCCCGACGCCGCCGAGCACGCCGAGCGTGCGGCAGAGCCTGCCCTTTTTCTGCTGTTCCTCCCGCGCCTCCGCGAGGCGCTGCTCCGTGAGCGTCATGGTGAGCCGGCAGAGGGCCTGCTGCCCCTGTGCGTCCGACGCGCCGAGCCCCTCCCCGAAGCGCAGAAGAAGCTCTCTGTCCTCCGGGGAAAAGCCCTCCGCCCCGCGCACGGCGGACGCCCACGCGTCGGAGAAATCCTCGCCGCCGCGGCACCGCGCCGCGCAGTCGAGGAGAAAAGGCAGCTCCCCGCCGTGACGCTCAAGCAGGCGTACGACCGGAATCGAGGAGAACAGAATTTCCGTCTGCGCGTTCTGCAGAAAGCGCAGAAACCGCTCGAGACGCCTGACCCGGCCCGTCAGCCGGAGCGACGCGCGAAGCCCCGCGAACGCGAAGGCTCCCGCGAGCAGCACGAGCCCCGCGGATTTCAGCAAGCAAATCACCCGCCTTTCGCCACCCGGCGAGGCGGCCGGGCTCCTCGCGCGACCGCAGCAGCGCGACGGAATCGAAGGCTCCCGTCTCGAGGAGGGTCTTCGTCTGCGGGCGGCGGATAAGCTCCTCCCACGTCCCGGCGTGGATGGTGGTGACGATGGCCGCGCCCGCCCCGCAGCCCTGCACGGCGGCGGCAGCCTCCGCCGCGCCGCCGAGCTCGTCGCAGAGGATATACGCCGGGGACAGGCTGCGCACGGCGAGCAGGATGCCCTCGGCCTTCGGGCAGGAGGAGAGCACGTCGGTGCACAGGCCGACGTCGAACTGCGGCACGCCGCCGAGGCAGGCGGCAATCTCGCCGCGCTCGTCGACGACGGCGACCTTGTGGACGCGGCCCGTCTCCCCGCTGCCGAGCTTGCGCGCGAGGTCGCGCAGGAGGGTAGTCTTGCCGCTCGCCGGAGGCCCGGCGAGGAGCAGCCCGCCGCGCGGGAAGGAGAGGCAGCGGCGCAGCAGCTCGCCGGAGCAGCCGCGCGCCTCCCGGGCAATCCGGATGTTGAGAGACGAGATATCCCGCACGGAGACAAGCTCCCCGCGCTGCACGACAGCCGTCCCGGCGACGCCGACGCGGTGTCCGCCGCGCAGCGTGAGATAGCCCTCGCGCAGCTGCTCCTGGCACGCGTAGACGGAGTACCCGCAGAAGCGCCGCAGCGCGTCGGCGAGGTCGGCGGCGGAAACGGCGGGCGACCGGGCGGTGGGGCGGCTCGCCGCGCCGCCGCGTCCGTCCGGGAAGCAGGAGCCGCGCGCCGTCACGACGGCGGCCGGTCTCCCGGCGCGCAGGCAGATTTCCTGCGCCTCCTCCTTGAGGGACGCGGGCAGCGCGGAGAGGGCGGCGGCGAGTCTGCCGCCGACGGTATCGGCAATCCAGTCAAAGCAATCGTTCACATTTCTCATCCTCCTTTTGACTTGTCCCGTTCATTCCATACCTATGGACAAAGGAAGGAGAATAGAACCTTGTCCCGGGCGGGTTTTGAGATTTACACTTAATTCATACCGGGCGGCTTGCAGTTTACGGAAAACCATATTATAATTGAACTGGCGCAAAGGGGGATGCTTCTCCGCGCCGGGGAAAGCACATTTCCCTATTTTTCCAGTTACAGAAAGGAGCGTCATGCGAAAATTCGGAGAAAAAATCATCGACTATTTCCGGCGCGCGGACAAGCTGCTGTGGATTCTCATCACGGCGATATCGATTTACGCGCTGGTTCTGCTCAACACGGTCCCGTACTCGGGGTCGCGGAGCTATTTCACGACGCAGATGATGGCGATAGCGATCGGCTACATCGGCGCGCTGATACTGACGGGCTTTGACTACCGCGACCTCGCGTCGCTGTGGTGGCTGGCGGCCGGGGTCAGCGTTCTTCTGCTCGTCTACACGCACTTTGCGGGTTTCGGCATCCAGAGCAGCGGCGGCATGGACACGAAGGCATGGATTACGATACCGGTGGTCGGGCTGTCGTTCCAGAC
>CALWIH010000041.1 GCA_944380675.1 uncultured Clostridia bacterium
GGAAGTCGACGTATACGTCCGACTCTCCCAGCGCGCAGTTCCCCAGGGAGGCGTATTTTGTCGCCTTGTTGAGGCGGCGACAAAAAGCCGCCTGGTGCTTCCCCTGAAAGTCATGTTTCCGGTCGGACAGATACGTCTCTTGAGTGCGCAGGAAATCTTCCTGACCGCAACCATTTGAGCGAGTGAAAGCAGGTCAGCTGCGTTACCCCCTCCTGCCTTCTCCGACAAATGGCGGTTGCGTCCCGTCATTTGTCGAAGAAGAGGAACGGAGGAGGAAAGAAGACTTTTTGCTTCCGAAGTCTGTGGATGCTGCTTTGTAAAGCGGTTATGTTTTGTCGGCAGCGCGCAGCGGCTCCCTCCGTCGCCTTCGGCGGCACCTCCCTTGGTGGAAGGGAGGTTGAAAGAACGTCGATCCCGCAAGCGGAACTGCTTATTTTCCCCTCTCTGCAAAAGAGCAGCCCCCTCCCTCTGCTCGAGGGAGGGGGCTCTGCTCACTTTTCTCTGACCACAATCTCCGCGCCGCATTCCATCACGGCGCGGTCGAGGTCGTACGCGCCGATCTCGTCGGCGACGATGCGGCCGGAGCGCGGATTGCGCACCGAATCGATCCGTCCGGTGACGGTGGCGTCCACGTCGGAATACTCAAACGCGAAGTCCGCGCCCTCCATGGTGCAGTCGATGAGCTTCAGCTCCTTGCAGTAGCAAAGCGGCTGCGTGCCGATGATATGGCACCGCACGAGCGTCAGCCCCTCCGAAAACCAGCCGAGGTACTCGCCGCGGACAACGCTGTCCTCGACGGTCACATTTTTGCTGTGCCAGAACGCGTCCTTCGTGTCGAGGTTGGAATGCGCGATGCGGACGTTCTCCATGTACTGGAACGAGTACTTCCCGTGCAGCTCCAGCCCCTCGCACGAGACGTCCCGCGAGTCGAACAGGAAATACTCCGACGTCACGACCGTGTTTCGCAGCGTCAGCCCGCGGCATTTCCAGCCGAATTCGGGCGACACGACGCGGCTTCCCTCAACGGTGACGCGGTCGCACTCGCGCAGGCACTTGACGCCCGAGACGGTACAGTCCTCGATTCTGCCGTCCGAGGCGTACCAGATCGGCGCGCGCGTCCCCTCGTCGAGCGTGCAGCGCCGCATCGTGAAGCCCTTCGCGTGCCACAGCGGATAGCGCAGCGAGAAGCTGCAGTCCTCCGTCTCGACGTTCCGCGACTCCTTGAGCGCCGACTCGCCGTCCGCCGGGCCGGCGAAAACGCAGCTCCGGACGAGCGCGTCCTCAAGGTGGTACAGCGCGCGCTCCTCGTCGTACGTCCGGTTTTCAATAATGGTCTTGTTGCTCATATGATTCATGCCCTCTCTGTCAATCATTCTGGTATCAGCATACACGCTGGAGCGCGCTCCAAGTCAAGAGGGCTCCGCGAATTTTCCCTCCTTGCGGTACTGCGACGGCGAAAGCCCCGTCTTTTGCCGGAACAGCGTCGCGAAATACCGCTCGTCCGAAAAGCAGAGGCGAAACGCGATCTCGCGCACCGGGAGCGCCGTCGAGCGCAGCAGGAGGCAGGCCGTCTCGAGCCTTCTGCGCAGCAGGTAGGCGTACGGCGCTTCGCCGAAGCGCTCGCGGAACACCCTTGTCAGCTGGGACGCGGAGAGTCCCGCCGCGACGGCCGCGTCCCCCACCGTCACCGGCTCGCAGAGCTTGCGGTCGAGCAGCTCCTTCGCGCGCTGCGCCGGGCCGGGGGCGGACGCCTCCTCCGCGTCCCGCGCCTTCGCCGCCGCCCGCGCGAGAATCTCGTGCAGCAGCAGCGCGCAGCGGCGCGAAAGCTCCCACGCGTCGGCGGGCGGACGCTCGCACAGCGCGACGAAGCGCTCAAACAGCGGACGGACGGCGCAGTCCGGGACGTGGTACGTCTCCGAAAGGCGGTACGCCGAGAGCAGCGCCGGGCAGAGCGAGCCGCGCACGTTCATCCATAGCTTCTCCCACGGCTCGTCCGGGTCGGCGCGGTAGCGGTGGCGCAGGCCCACCGGCAGGAGGTAGACGTCTCCCGCTTTCGGGGAAAACGAGCGTCCCGCAATCTCGACGTGCCCGCGCCCCGAGACGACGTACTCGAGGCACAGCACCGGCGAGCGGTCGCGGTCGATGCGGTAGCGCGGGTCGGGATACGTCACGCCCGTAAGCTCCACAAAGAACGATTCCGGCTCCGGAAACCTGTCCGGCAAAAAGCTGATGAGCTTCTCATTCATGCGCGAAATCCTCACTTTTTTGCTTTCTTTCTCGATTCCTCCGGCGTTTTTTCAGCGGTATACTACAGGTAAACCAGGAAAAAACGGAGGAGAAGCATCATGACCCATACCATTCCGAGACCGGAGCATCCCCAGCCGCAGTTTGAGCGCAAAAGCTGGGAAAACCTGAACGGCGCGTGGCAGTTTGCCTTTGATTTCGGCAAAAGCGGCCTCGACCGCCATTTCGAGGAGCGCGAGACGCTCGACCGCTCCATCACCGTCCCGTTCTGCCCGGAGAGCGATCTCTCCGGCGTCGGGTACAAGGACTTCATCCCGGCGGTGTGGTACCTGCGCGCATTCTCCGTCAAGAAGGAGCAGCTCGCCGGGCGCGTGCTGCTGCACTTCGGCGCGGTCGACTATGAGGCGCACGTCTTCGTCAACGGGAAGAAGGCCGGCGTCCACCGCGGCGGCTACACGTCGTTCTGCTTTGATGTGACGTCCCTGTGCGCCGAGGGCGAGAACCGCCTGACGGTCTATGCCGCCGACGACAACCGCACCGGCAAGCAGCCGCACGGCAAGCAGAGCGAGCTGTTTTACTCCCACGACTGCGACTACACGCGCACAACCGGCATCTGGCAGACGGTCTGGCTCGAGTTTGTGCCCGTCTCCTACATCAAGTCGGTCAAGTATTTCCCGAACATCACCGCCGGCACGCTGACGGTGCAGGCCGAGCTGTGCGGCGCGGGCGAGTTCTCCGTCAAGGCGTCGTTTGACGGGCGCGCCTGCGGCGAGGCGAGCACGCCGTCGGAGAACGGCACGGCAACCGTCACCCTTTCGCTCTCCGAGCTCCATCTCTGGGACGCGGGACAGGGCAGCCTCTACGACCTGACGCTCACCTTCGGCGAGGACGAGGTCAAGAGCTACGCCGGAATGCGCGAGGTGCGCATCGACGGGCGGCGCGTCCTGCTGAACGGACGCCCGGTCTTCCAGCGCCTTGTGCTCGACCAGGGCTTCTACCCGGACGGCATCTACACCGCTCCCGACGAGGCGGCGCTCGTGCGCGACATCGAGCTGAGCCTCGCGGCGGGCTTCAACGGCGCGCGCCTGCACGAAAAGGTGTTTGAGCCCCGCTTCCTGTACCACTGCGACCGCCTCGGCTACCTCGCCTGGGGCGAGATGGCCAACTGGGGACTCGACCACGCCGACCCGGCGGCGCTCGAGGCGTTCCAGGGCGAGTGGCTCGACGCCGTCACGCGCGACTTCAACCATCCGGCGATCGTCGGCTGGTGCCCGTTCAACGAGACGTGGGATCGGGACGGACGCCGCCAGCTCGGCTCGACGCTCGCCATGATCTACCGCGTGACGAAGATCCTCGACCCGACGCGTCCGTGCATCGACACGAGCGGCAACTACCATGTGGTGACCGACATCTACGACGTGCACGACTACGAGCAGGACCCGGAGAAGTTCGCGGCGCACTACGAGGCGTTCCGCACGGGCGGGGAGTTCTACGACCTGCACGCGAAGAACGGCCGCCAGCACTACACGGACGGCCAGCCGATGTTCGTCAGCGAGTACGGCGGCATCAAGTGGAACCCGGACGGCAACGTCGCGAAGGCGTGGGGCTACGGCCAGGGCCCGCAGACCGAGGAGGAGTTCATCGCCCGCTACCGCGGCCTGACCGACGCGCTGCTCGACAACCCGAATATGTTCGGCTTCTGCTACACGCAGCTGTACGACGTCGAGCAGGAGACGAACGGCCTGTACACCTACGCCCGCGAGCCGAAGTTCGACATGGCAATTTTCCGCGCCATCAACGCCCGCCGCGCCGCGTGCGAGGAGCTTTAAGTCTATGATACCGCCGTCCGCGGAAAATGTAAAGCGGCGGCGAATATGAGGTTTTTTCACAGCATCCCAAAAGCGCCGCGCTTTTGGGATGCTGTTTTTTGCCCCGGCGCAAAGAGCCTCCGCCCGGCGCGAGCCGAGAGGCTCTCTTCGCCGGGGGCTGAAAAAGCGGAAGCCCTCCCGCCGAAAAAAACGGCTTCCGAAAAGCATCCTCGCTTCCCGAAAGCCGCTGAGTTTCCTTATCCCTCGGAATGGTATTCCGCGCAGGTGCACTTTTTGAATTTCTTGCCGCTGCCGCAGGGGCAGGGGTCGTTGGGGCCGATCTTTTTGCCCTTGCGGACGGGGCGCTTCGTGTCCGCCTGGTCGGCGCTCGTCGCGGTGGGCTTCGCGACCTGCTCGCGCTTGGGCTCCTCCTGCGTGCGCAGGCGGACGGTGAGCATCATGCGGGCGGTGTTCTCGCGGATGGTGCGGATCATGGCCTCGAACATATCGAAGCCCTCGACGCGGTACTCGACGACCGGATCGCGCTGCGCGTAGGCGCGCAGGCGGATGCCGCGCTTGAGCTCCTCCATCGCGTCGATGTGGTCCATCCACTCGCGGTCGACGTTCTTGAGCAGGACGACGCGCTCGAGCTCGCGCGTGATCGCCTCGCCGAACTGCTCCTCGCGGTTGCGGTAAATCAGGTGCGCGCGCTCCGTGATCGTCTTCGTGACGAACTCGGGCTCGAGATCCTCGAGCTCCTGCTTCGTGAAGACGAGGTCGTCCGGCCCGAGGAGCCAGCCGAGGTAGTGATCCTTGAGGCCCTGCATATTCCAGTCGTCGTGCAGCGCCTCGGCGGGGAGGAAGCGCTTGACCTGATCCTCGATCGCCTGATCGATCATCTTCATGATCTCGTCGTGGATGTCCTTGCCGTCGAGCACCTCGTTGCGCTGGGTGTAAATGACCTCGCGCTGGCGGCTGAGCACGTCGTCGTACTGCAGGACGTTCTTGCGGATGCCGAAGTTGCGGCCCTCGATCTTGCGCTGCGCGCCCTCGATCGTGTTCGAGAGCATCTTCGTCTCGATCGGGGTGTCCTCGCCGACGTTGAGGCGATCCATCATCGTGGTGATGCGCTCGCCGCCGAACAGGCGCATGAGATCGTCCTCAAGCGAGATGTAGAAGCGGCTCATGCCCGGGTCGCCCTGACGGCCGGAACGGCCGCGCAGCTGGTTGTCGATGCGGCGGGACTCGTGGCGCTCCGTGCCGATGATGTACAGGCCGCCCGCGGCGCGGACCTCCTCGGCCTCCTTGTCGGTGATGGCCTTGTACTTCTCGTTGAGCTCGGCGAACGTCTTCCGCGCGGCGAGGATGTCCTCGTTGTCCGTCTCGGAATAGCTGTCCGCCTCGTTGATGAGCTCCTCGGGGATCTGCATCCGGCGCATTTCGGCCTTCGCCATATATTCCGCGTTGCCGCCGAGCTTGATGTCGGTGCCGCGCCCGGCCATGTTCGTCGCGATGGTAACGGCGCCCTTGTGGCCCGCCTGCGCGACGATCTCGGCCTCCTTGTCGTGATACTTCGCGTTGAGCACCTCGTGCTTCACGCCGCGGCGCTTGAGCAGCGCGGAGAGCTGCTCCGACTTCTCGATCGAGATCGTGCCGACGAGCACGGGCTGGCCCTTCTCGTGGTGCTCGATGATGTCGTCGATGACGGCGTTGAACTTGCCGCGCTCCGTCTTGTAGACGACGTCCGGCATATCCTCGCGGATCATCGGGCGGTTCGTCGGGATCTCGACGACGTCGAGCTTGTAGATCTCGCGGAACTCCTCCTCCTCGGTCATGGCCGTGCCGGTCATGCCGGAGAGCTTGTCGTAGAGGCGGAAGAAGTTCTGGAAGGTGATGGTCGCGAGCGTCTTGCTCTCGTGGGCGACCTTCACGCCCTCCTTCGCCTCGATGGCCTGATGCAGGCCCTCGTTGTAGCGGCGGCCGTACATCAGGCGGCCCGTGAACTCGTCGACGATGATGACCTCGCCGTCCTTGACGACGTAGTCGATGTCGCGCGTCATGACGCCGCGCGCCTTGATGGCCTGATTGATGTGGTGCTGGTAGGTGATGTTGTCCGGGTCGGTGAGGTTCTCGAGGCCGAAGAACGCCTCGACCTTGCGCACGCCGTTCGGGGTGAGGGTGGCGGTCTTCGCCTTCTCGTCGACGAGATAGTCGGCGTCGGCGTAGATCTCGTCGTTGTCGGCCTTGTCGTCAAGCTCCGCGACCTTGACCATGCGCAGCGTTTTCGCGCAGCGGTCGGCCTGCTGGTAGAGCTCGGTGGACTTGTCTCCCTGGCCGGAAATGATAAGCGGCGTTCTCGCCTCGTCGATGAGGATGGAGTCGACCTCGTCGACGATGGCGAAGCTGTGGCCGCGCTGCACCTTGTTCTCCTTGTAGATGACCATGTTGTCGCGCAGGTAGTCGAAGCCGAGCTCGTTGTTCGTGCCGTAGGTGATGTCGGCGTTGTACGCCGCCTTGCGCGCGCTGTTGTCGAGGTCGTGGACAATCAGGCCGACGGAAAGGCCCAGATAGCGGTACACCTTGCCCATCCACTCGGAGTCGCGGCGGGCGAGGTAGTCGTTGACCGTGACGACGTGCACGCCCTTGCCGGAGAGGGCGTTGAGGTAGGCGGGGAGGATGACCGTCTGCGTTTTGCCCTCGCCGGTCTTCATCTCCGCGATGCGGCCCTGATGCAGCACGATGCCGCCGAGGATCTGCACGGGGAAGTGCGGCTGGTTCAGGACGCGGCGCGTCGCCTCGCGGCAGACGGCAAAGGCGTCCGGCAGAATGTCGTCGAGCGTCTCGCCGGCGGCAAGGCGGCCGCGGAGCACGTCCGTCTGCCCGCGCAGCTCGTGCTCGGGCATGGCCGCGTATTTCGACTCGAGGGCGAGCACCGCGTCGCACAGCGGCTGGATGCGCTTTAACTCGCGCTTGGAGTAATTGCCGAAGAATTTCGCCAGGATATTTGCCATTGTTCTATCACCTCAGTATTTGCGGGAGGAGGCCCCCGCGAATCCGGATCGAGTCCGTTGTCACATACAGCTTTCAGTATACCACAAACCGCGCCAAAAAGAAAGAATAGAATGTGAATACTTCGCGCCTTGCGGCCCGCGGAGGAGGCGTTTTGCCAAAAACGTCGCGGCTTTAAGAAAATTCCGCAAAGACGGCGCAAATTCTATTGATCAAATCAGGAAAATAGCCTATAATGAAGGATGCAAACCAGCGAAGTCCGCGGGAGGGACCCCTCTCCCGACGGCGGCTCCAGCGGCCGGCCCGCCCGGCCGGGAACGAAAAACCGAAAGGAGTACCAAGTATGAATTATTCCCATGAAGTGGAAAGAATGTGCCCCGTAACCAAGGGTCCCCATCATGGTCCCGCCCCGATCCCGGAAGAGGGTAAGTGGGTCAAGTCGTATCAGATCTCGGACATTTCCGGTCTGTCCCACGGCGTGGGCTGGTGCGCGCCGCAGCAGGGCGCCTGCAAGCTGACGCTCAACGTCAAGGAGGGCATCGTGCAGGAGGCTCTCGTCGAGACGCTCGGCTGCTCCGGCATGACGCATTCCGCCGCGATGGCCGCGGAGATCCTGCCCGGCAAGACGCTCCTTGAGTGCCTGAACACCGACCTCGTCTGCGACGCCATCAACGTCGCGATGCGCGAGATCTTCAAGCAGCTCGCCTACGGCCGCAGCCAGACGGCGTTCTCCGAGGACGGCCTGCCGATCGGCGCCTCCCTCGAGGACCTCGGCAAGGGCCTGCGCTCCCAGGTCGGCACCATGTTCAGCACCGGCGCGAAGGGCGTCCGCTACATGGAGATGGCCGAGGGCTACGTCCTGAAGATGGCGCTCGACGAGAACAACGAGGTCATCGGCTACCAGTTCGTGAAGCTCGGCAAGATGCTCGAGGATATCCGCCGCGGCATGGATCCGAAGGAAGCCTTTGAGAAGAACAAGGGCCAGTACGGCCGCTTCGACGGGGCCGCCAAGTACATTGATCCCCGCGAGGAATAAGCTGACAAAGCGACAAGAAGGAGGACAAAACTATAATGGCTAACGATGTAATGTTTGAAGGCAAAGAGAGAAGAATGGCCAAAATAGAGAAGTGTCTTGCCGAGTATGGCCTTGCCAGCCTCGAGGACGCCCGCGATCTCTGCCTCTCTAAGGGTATCGACGTTGATAAGATTGTCAAGGGCGTGCAGCCCATCGCTTTTGAGAACGCCTCCTGGGCCTACACGCTCGGCAGCGCCGTCGCGCTGAAGAAGGGCGTTTCCTCCGCCGCGGAGGCCGCCGAGGCCATCGGCATCGGCCTGCAGGCGTTCTGCATCCCCGGCTCCGTCGCGGAGAACCGCAAGGTCGGTCTCGGCCACGGCAACCTCGGCGCGATGCTTCTGCGCGACGAGACGAAGTGCTTCGCCTTCCTGGCCGGCCACGAGTCCTTCGCCGCCGCCGAGGGCGCCATCGGCATCGCCCGCACGGCGAACCGCGCCCGCAAGGAGCCCCTGCGCATCATCCTGAACGGCCTGGGCAAGGACGCCGCCTACATCATCTCCCGCATCAACGGCTTCACCTATGTCAAGACCGAGTATGACTTCTACACCGACGAGCTCACGATCGTCTCCGAGAAGGCGTTCTCCGAGGGCGAGCGCGCCGCCGTCAAGTGCTACGGCGCGAACGACGTTCTCGAGGGCGTCGCCATCATGAAGCACGAGGGCGTGGACGTGTCCATCACCGGCAACTCCACCAACCCGACCCGCTTCCAGCACCTTGTCGCCGGCACCTACAAGAAGTGGGCGCTCGAGAACGGCAAGAAGTACTTCTCCGTCGCCTCCGGCGGCGGCACCGGCCGTACCCTGCATCCGGACAACATGGCTGCCGGCCCCGCCTCCTACGGCCTGACCGACTCCATGGGCCGTATGCACGGCGACGCCCAGTTCGCCGGCTCCTCCTCCGTGCCTGCGCACGTTGAGATGATGGGCCTCATCGGTATGGGCAACAACCCGATGGTCGGCGCGACCGTCGCCTGCGCCGTCGCGGTGTACGAGGCCTGCAAGTAATTTTTCACAGAAATCTCCGGAGAACGGGGCGCAGCTTTCGGGCCGCGCCCCGTTCTTTTTTCCTCTGCCCGCCTTGCAATCGCCCGCCGTTTCCTGTATGATAAAAGGAACACGCCGGAAAAAATCGCAGCTTTTTTTGAAACTTTCCTCCTCTCCGGCGCGTCTATCCAAACAGAAACGACAGAAATTGCCGAGGTGGATTTGCTTTGAAGGTTCAGAGAGAACACAATTACCGAAAACGGAATCTGATGCGCCGCCGCGCCGCGCTTGTGTGCGCCGCCGTGGTGCTGCTCGCCGCCGCGGGCGCGGGCATTTATTTCGGCGCGGGAGCGCTCACGGCGTCGTCTGACATGGTGTCGGACGCGCCGTCCGCCGTATCGGACGCCGCCTCCGCCGCGCCGGAAACGGCGTCGGAGCCGGAGGCCGTCTCGTCTGAGGAGGGGGCCGCCTCCTCCGCCGCGCAGGACTCCGCCGCGGACAGCGCGTCCGCCGTGAGCGAGGCCCCGCCCGCCGAACCGGGCGACTACAGCGACGCCGCCTTCATCGGCGACAGCCGCACCGAGGCGCTCAAGACGTACGGCCTTCTCAAGGGCGCGGCGTACTACACCTACAAGGGCCTGAAGGTCGACACCGTGTTCACCGAGCCGTACATCGACGAGGGCGGCACGAAGATGACCGTCATGGACGCTATCGCCCGGCATCAGTATGAGCGCGTGTACATCATGCTCGGCGTCAACGAGCTCGGCTGGGTGAGCACCGACATTTTCATCGACGATTACGGCAAGATCATCGACGAGCTGAAAAAGTCCCAGCCGGACGCGACGATCTACGTCCAGTCCATCCTGCCCGTCTCCGCGAAGAAGTCGGAGCAGGACAGCATCTACAACAACCCGCGCATCAACGAGTTCAACGCCCTCATCGAGCAGATGGCGAAGGACAAGGGCGCGACGTATCTGCGCGTCAACGAGGCGGTCATGGACGAGTCGGGCAGCCTGCCCGCAGACGCCTCCACCGACGGCGTGCACCCGAACATCGACTACTGCCGCAAGTGGACGGCATACCTTGACGCGAACTCGTGACGCGTCGCCATACCATGCAGAAAGGCGGAATTTCCTATGAAGCTTTTGCGCAAACTCCTTGCCGCGGCGCTCTCGTGCGCCCTCGTCCTGGTCTGCGCGGCCTGCTCGCAGCAGGCGGAGCAGGCGGGCGCGGACGTCTCGCTTGACCCCGCCGCCCTCGCCGACAGCCTCGCCTCCGGCCTCACGTTTCAGGATCAGCTGACTCCTCTCGACGGCGACGCGGCGATGAATATCTACGGACTGGATAACACATCCGTTGTTCAACTGAAAGTATATGTCAGCACCGGCGCGACCGCCGAGGAGATCGCCGTGATTGAGACGGCGGGCGGAGACGCGGCGGAGACGGTCAAGGCGGCGCTCGAGAAGCGCGTCGAGGACCAGAAGCTCGCGTTTGAGAGCTACCAGCCCAGGGAAATGACGAAGCTCGGCGACCCCCTGATTGAGACGCGCGGGAAGTACGTCATCCTGTGCCTTTCGGACGACAACGAAGCCGCGCGCGCCCTCATCGACGAGGCCGCGGGGGCATAACGAAGCAAGATGGCGGAAAGCTCCCTCGTTCGACTGCAGGCGTATGTGGAGGAGCACCAGGCCGGGCTGTACCGGCTCGCGTACAGCTATCTGAAAAACCGGGACGACGCGCTCGACGCGGTGCAGGAGTCGATCGCGCGGGCGATTGACCGCCTGCCGTCGCTGCGCAGCGGCGACAGGCTGCACATCTGGATGACGCGCATCGTCGTCAACGAATGCCTGACGCGTCTGCGGCGGAGAAAGCCCGTCGTGCCGCTCGAGGACTGGGACGGCGCGGAGGAGGAGCACGATCGCGACGAGCTCTGGGATCTGCGCAAGTCGATCGACGCGCTCGATCCGAAGCTGCGCACCGTCGTCATTCTCCGGTTTTTTGAGGACAGAAAGCTTGAGGAGATTGCTCAAATCACACGCACGCCGCTGAGTACCGTGAAGACGCGCCTTTACAGGGCGCTTGCTCAGCTGCGCCTTTCTTTAACGGAACAGGAGGTGCTTTCATGAAAACCGACCGGGAAAAGCTCGAAGCGCTCCGGCGGGAATACCTTTCCGAGGAGCTCCCGCCCGAGCTGCCGTACGTCGTGCGCGCGCCGTTTCATAAAAGAAGAAAGAGCCGCCTGCCGCAGCAGCTGCTCTGCCTGGCCGCGTGCCTGTGCCTGATCTTTGTCGGGGCGCTGAACGTGAGTCCCACGTTCGCCGCGGCGGCCGCCCAGCTGCCGGTGCTCGGCGCGGTGGCGCAGGTGCTCACCTTCAACGAGTACCACATCGCGACGGACCGCGAGCTCGTCGACGTCCGCGTCCCGGAGGTGACGGGCACGTCCTTCCCGTCGCTCGAGGAGCGGATGAACGAGGAGATCCGGCAGAAGATCGACGACGATCTCGCCGCGGCGCGGGAGCGCGCCGCCGAGGAGTACGAGGCGTACGTCGCGACGGGCGGCGACCCCGACGACTACATCCCGATGATGATCTCCTTCGACTACGACGTCAAGTCGTGCACGGAGGACGTGCTCTCCTTCGAGCTCGAGCGCTTCGAGGTGCGCGCCTCCGGCTACTCCGAGCTCACCTACTACAACATCGACCTGAACACGGGCGAGACGCTCACCCTCCCGGACGTCCTCGGCGAGGACTGGAAGGAGAAGGCCGACGATGTCGTGTACGCCGCGATTGAGGCGCATCCCGAGAACTTCTTCACCGCCGACATGGACGGCTTCTCCGGCGTGAACGAGAGCCAGCGCTTCTATATTGACGAGGACGGCTCCGTCGTGCTCGTCTTCCTGAAATACGAGATTGCCCCCGGATCCTCCGGCATCCTCGAATTCCCCGTGGAGCCGTAAGCCGCATCCCATTTTCGAACTATCGCCGGGCTTCCCCCGGGACAGCGAAGGCCGCCCTCCCCGCAGACAGGGAGAGGGCGGCTTTTCCGTTATTCCGTCGCCGGCAGGGGAAAGCGGGCGCAAAAAAGGCTCCCCTGCAGCCGCAGGGGAGCCAATTTTACGCCGTGAGGCTATGAAACGCAGAAGAAGACGCTTCTCTTAGTCCGCGTACTTGTCGTTGTCGTTCCAGGCGTACATCTTGCGCAGCTCGGCGCCGACCTCTTCCAGCTGATGGGAAGCGGCGATGCGGCGGCAGGCGTTGAAGTGGGCGCGGCCGTTCTTGTTCTCGGCGATCCACTTGGAGGCGAAGGTGCCGTCCTGAATCTCGGAGAGAATCTTCTTCATCTCCTTCTTGGTGTCCTCGGTGATGAGGCGCTTGCCGGTCTCGTAATCGCCGAACTCGGCGGTGTCGGAGATGGAGTAGCGCATCTTGGAGAAGCCGCCGTTGTAGATGAGGTCGACGATCAGCTTCATCTCATGGATGCACTCGAAGTACGCGTTCTCCGGCGCGTAGCCCGCCTCGACGAGCGTCTCGAAGCCGGCCTGCATCAGGGCGGTGACGCCGCCGCACAGGACAGCCTGCTCGCCGAACAGGTCGGTCTCGGTCTCAATCTTGAAGGTGGTCTCCATCAGAGCCGCTCTCGCAGCGCCGATGCCCGCGCCGTAGGCGAGGCCGATCTCGAGGCAGTGGCCGGTGTAGTCCTGCTCAACCGCGATCAGAGCCGGAACGCCCTTGCCCTCAACGAACTCACTGCGGACGGTGTGGCCCGGGCCCTTCGGGGCGATCATGAAGACGTCGACATTCTTCGGCGGGACGATCTGGCCGAAGTGGATGTTGAAGCCGTGCGCGAACGCAATGGCCTTGCCCTCGGTGAGGTTCGGCGCGATGTCCTTCTTGTACATATCGGCCTGGCGCTCGTCGGGGATGAGGATCATGATGATGTCGGCGGCCTTGGTGGCCTCCGGGACGGTCATGACGGTCAGACCAGCCTTTCTGGCGCGCTCCGCGCTCTTGCTGCCCTCATAAAGGCCGACGATCACGTTGACGCCGCTCTCGTGCAGGTTCAGCGCGTGGGCATGACCCTGGCTGCCGTAGCCGATGATGGCGACGGTCTTACCCTTGAGGACATTGATGTCGCAGTCCGCATTGTAATAAATCTTAGGCATAGCTTTTTTCCTCCTTGCCTTGCGGCAGCTTTGTATTGAAGAACGAAACCTCGCGGGGGCGGGGTTGGGCCTTTCACAATATTATTTCTTTCCCGAGGGGGCGGTCACGCCGGAGCCCTTCTCGAGGGCAATCGTGCCCGCGCGGCAGATTTCCTTGATGCCGAACGGGTGCAGCAGCGCGATGCACGTCTCCGTCTCCTCCGCCGTGGCGGCGAGCTGGAGCGTGAGGCTGTTCGTCGTGACGTCGACGATGCCGGCGTTCATGAGCTGGGCGATCTGCATGATCTCGAGGCGCTGCTTCGTGTTGCAGTTCACCTTGATGAGCGAGAGCTCGCGGCTGATAAACGCCTCGGGCTGGAGTACCTTGACCTTGATGACGGGAATCACCTTGTTGAGCTGCTTCTCCACCTGCTCGACGATGTACTCGTCGCCGTTGACGACGATCGTCATGCGGGAGATTTCGGGATGCTCCGTCACGCCGACGGCGAGGCTGTCGATGTTGAAGCCGCGGCGGGCGAAGAGTCCGGAGACCTTTGAGAGGACGCCGGGCTGGTTTTCCACGAGAACGGAAAGCGTGTATTTCATCGCGAAGCCTCCTTCCTCAAATACTGGGCACGTCGGGATCGACGGCGCAGACGAGAATGAAGGGGCCGTCCGTCTCGAGCATCCTCGCGGCGAGCTGTTTGGCCTCCTCGTTCGTCTCCGCCCGGGCGGCGGGGATGCCGTACGCCTCGGCGAGCTTGACGAAGTCGGGGTCGCCCTTGAGAACGGTCGCCATGTACCGCTTGCCGTACAGCCGGTCCTGGAACTCCTTGACCATGCCGAGACGGTTGTTTTCCATGATGATGATCTTGACCGCGACGCCCTCCTGGCAGAGGGTGCCGAGCTCGCACATACTCATCTGGAACGAGCCGTCGCCGCACACGGCCACCACTTGACGGTGGGGCTTGGCGAGCTTCGCGCCGATGGCCGCCGGGATGGAGTAGCCCATCGTGCCGAGGCCGCCGCTCGTGAGGAAGCGGCCCTCCTTGACGTTGAAGTTGCGCGCCGCCCAGATCTGGTTCTGGCCGACGTCCGCGACGAGAATCGCGTTGTCCTGCATCATGGGGGAGAGGTCGCGGATGAACACGCGCGGCTCGACGCTGTCGGTGCGCGGCTCCCCGCGGCTCGGGTACGTCTTCTTGTAGCCGAGCGTCTGATCCAGCCACTCCTGCGGGACGGTATTTTTCACCTGATCGGCGAGAGCGCGCATCACAATGCGGATGTCGCCGACGATCGGCACGTCGACCGGCATATTCTTGCCGATCTCCGCCGGGTCAATGTCGATGTGGACGACGACGGCCTTCTCCGCGATCTGCTGGGGCGCGGACACCGCCCGGTCGCCGACGCGCGCGCCGCAGAGGATGACGAGGTCGGCCTCCTTCATCGCGCGGTTCGCGCTTGTGCGGCCGTGCATCCCGATCATGCCGAGATAGTGCGGGTTGTCCATCGGGATGACGCCGATGCCCATCATCGTCGCGCAAACGGGGATGCCGCTGTTCTTCGCGAACGCGATGAGCTCCTCGCGCGCGCCCGCGAGCACCACGCCGCCGCCGCAGCAGATGATCGGGCGCTGCGCCTTCTCAATCGCCTCGAGCGCCTTGCGGATCTGCAGGGCGTGCCCCTGCGTGCGCGGCTTGTAGCCGATGATGGCGGCCTTCTCCGGGTAATGGAACTCCGGAATCTCCGCCTGCTGCACGTCGACGGGGACGTCGATCAATACGGGGCCGGGACGCCCCGTGGAGGCAATGTGGAACGCCTCCTTGAAAATGCGCGGGAGCTCCTCCGCGCGCTTGACGAGATACGAATGCTTCGTGAACGGCTCGCAGGCGCCGGTGATATCGGCCTCCTGGAAGACGTCGCGGCCGAGCAGCTCCGAATTGACCTGCCCTGTGATGGCCACGAGCGGGACGCTGTCCATGTAAGCTGTGGCGATGCCGGTGATGAGATTTGTCGCGCCGGGGCCGGAGGTGGCGATGCACACGCCGGGCCTGCCCGCCGATCGTGCGTAGCCGCTCGCCGCGTGAGCCGCGTTCTGCTCCTCGCGCACGAGGACGTGGCGGATATTCGATTGGTAGAGAAAGTCATAGAACGGGCAGATCGCCGCGCCCGGATAGCCGAACGCGATCTGTACGCCCTCAAGCTCCAGACATTTCACCATGATTTCCGCGCCGCTTACCATGAGGCACCATCCTTTCCGCATGATTTGACTCGCGGCCGGGGCCGCGGGACGGGAAAGCCGAGCCGGACACCACTCATTATAGAGAACTTTGCGGCCTCCGTCAAGGCTTTATCGTGCTAATAAGTTGAATCCGCGGATCTCCTTTTTTGGGCGGTTTCGCCGCCCGGAGAGCAGGGAGGAATGAAAAAATCCGCCCCAAGCATCGCTTAGGGCGGACTGAACATCCGCGGTACCACCTAAATTCGGGGAATATCCCCGCACTCTGCCGGCACAATGCGCCGGACGCCCGGTAACGGCGGGACGCCGCCGGAGCCTACTGGGCCGAAGGCCGTTCGATCCGGAGCTCAAGGGCCACGTTCGGCGGGCGCGTCACGGAGCTTTTCACCGGCCAGCTCCTCTCTTGGCCTCGGCGCGCGCTTACTCATCCCTGTCAAAGCATTTGTCTGATTTCCCATTATTCTACCGCTTCCGGCGGGAAATGTCAAGAGGGATTCACAAAAAGAGGTATGACCTCACAAAAAGAGGTATGACCGCAGGCCGTCGGGGGAGGGGGACTCGCCGAGGGAGCCCTCGCCGGTAAGCTCGCCGGGCGCGCCGTAGCCGTACGCCGCGCCGACGAAGGCTGCCCCCGCCTCGCGCGCGCCCTCGAGGTCGTATTTCGTGTCGCCCACCATGACGGCCAAAGCCGGGGAAACGCCGAGTCCCGCGCAGGCCGTCTCAATCAGGCCGCGCTTGCCCATGCCCTTCTCGTCCTCGCGGTTGCCGGAAAGAAAATCGACGCGCTCGAGGATGCCGAAGTGTTCGCAGACGGCGCGCGCCATCTTCGCGGGCTTGGCCGTCGCGACGGCAAGCTTCACGCCCGCGGCGCGCAGGTCGTCGAGCAGCGGCAGCATCCCGGGATAGACGGCGCATTCCAGAAAGCCGCCGTCGCGGTAATGCCGCCGGTAGCGCGCGACGCCCTCGTCCGCCTGCTCCGGCGTGAGGCCGCAGAATTCGGTGTAGCTGTACCACAACGGCGGGCCGATGAACCGCCGCAGCACCGCCTCGTCCGGGATGGGGAGGCCCATCTCGCCGAGGGAAAGCCGCACGCAGTGCAGAATGCCGGGATGCGACTCGGTGAGCGTGCCGTCGAGGTCGAACAGGACGGCGGCAAAGCGCGGCGTCACGGCTTCGGGAGCCGCGCCTCGGCCTTTGCCGGGAAGGTGGCGGCCTTCACGGAGACGCGCTCGTGCGTCCCGGTCGCAATCACGCCCGCGTCGTCGCGCGCCTCGAGCGCGAAGCGGAAAACGCGTCCCTCAAAGGAGACGAGCGTCGCCGTCGCGGTGACGTGCGCGCCCGGCGCCGTGGGGGCGTCGTGGGAGAGGGAGAGCTTCGTCCCGACGGATGTGATGCCCTCGTCGAGATATTTCTGTGCGAGCAGCGAGGCCGACTGCTCGAAGAGCGCCGCGACAGCCGGCGTCGCCAGCACCGGCAGCGAGCCGGAGCCGACCGCGCACGCCAGCATATCCTGCGTCACAACGGCTTCCGTGGAAAGAGAAGTGGGATTTGACATTGTAATTCCTCCTGAAATTTACTATAATAATATTTTAGGGGTTTTGGGATGAAGTGTTGGAGGGATGCGAGCAGCCTTATTTTTCGCTGCGAGCTCTAAGCTCCCCTCACGCGGAATGCGTGAATACGCTTGTCACAGCTGCGAAAGCTGTCATCATACCTACCCCCTCAAAGCGTCCCTATCATACCACAAAATCAATGATTTGTCACGGAGGAACTCCCTATGCAGATTGGTTCCATCACCCTCGACGGGTTCGCGCTGCTCGCGCCGATGGCGGGCGTCACGGACGAGGCGTTCCGGGCGCTGTGCGCGCGGTTCGGGGCGGCGGCGACCGTCACCGAAATGATCAGCGCCAAGGCGCTGCACTA
Organism: uncultured Clostridia bacterium; assembly: GCA_944380675.1. Taxonomy (GTDB): domain Bacteria; phylum Bacillota; class Clostridia; order Oscillospirales; family Acutalibacteraceae; genus Caccousia. The sequence goes on from CALWIH010000041.1 coordinate 17,423, forward strand.
CAAAGACAAGAAAACCCCCGAGCTCATGCGTCTCTCGCCGGACGAGCACCCCGCCGGGATCCAGCTCTTCGGCTGCGAGCCGGAGATCATGGCCGAGGGCGCGAAAATCTGCATGGAGTACGGCCCCGATTTCATCGACATCAACATGGGCTGTCCCGCGCCGAAGATTGCCAACAACGGCTCCGGCTCCGCCCTCATGAAAAGCCCGCTGCTCTGCCATGCGATTGTCTCCGCCGTCGTGCGCGCCGTGCCGGTGCCCGTCACGGTGAAAATCCGCAAGGGATGGGACAAAAACTCCGTCAACGCCGTCGAGATCGCGAAGATCTGCGAGGACGCGGGCGCGGCGGCTGTCACCGTCCACGGCCGCACCCGCGACCAGATGTACGCCCCTTCCGCGGACTGGGACATCATCCGTCAGGTGAAGGAGGCCGTGCGCATCCCCGTCATCGGAAACGGCGACGTCGACTCCCCCGCCGCCGCCGCGAAGATGCTCGAGACGACCGGCTGCGACGCCGTCATGGTCGGCCGCGCCGCCCTCGGGAACCCGTGGATCTTCCGGCAGATCAACGCCTGTCTCATCGACCAGACGCAGATCATCCCGCCGCCGGGCATCTTTGAGCGCCTGACCGTCATGGCAAAGCACATCGAGGCCATGTGCGAATGCAAAGGCGAGGCGCGCGCCATGAACGAGGCCAGAAAGCACGTCGGCTGGTATATGAAGGGCGTCCGCGGCGCCGCCGAATTCCGCCGCCGCGCCGGGGAACTCTCCTCGCGGGAGGATTTGTTCCTCCTCATCCGCGACGTGATTGAGGCGCAGCAGACACAGCCGTAATGACAGCGCCCGCCCGGCTTTTCGCCCGGCGGGCGCTTTTTTGCGGTGAGCCTTGACAAGAGGATGTATGACAAGTATAATACTTGTATGAGTTGCTTCGGAAAGGACGGCTGAAAGCTATGAAAAGCGAATCCATCATCAACGGGCTGCAGAACGCGCCGCACCGCGCGCTGTTCAACGCCCTCGGTTTTACCAGAGAAGAAATGAAGCGTCCCCTCATCGGCATCGTGAGCTCGCAGAACGATATTGTGCCGGGCCACATGAACATTGACAAGATTGTCGAGGCGGTCAAGCTCGGCGTCGCGATGGCGGGCGGCACCCCGGCGGTGTTCCCGGCGATCGCGGTCTGCGACGGCATCGCTATGGGCCACGCGGGCATGAAGTATTCCCTCGTCACGCGCGACCTCATTGCCGACTCCACCGAGTGCATGGCGATGGCGCACGGCTTTGACGGCCTCGTCATGGTGCCGAACTGCGACAAGAACGTCCCCGGCCTGCTGATGGCGGCGGCGCGTCTGAACCTGCCGACGATCTTCGTCAGCGGCGGCCCGATGCTGGCGGGCACCGTCAAGGGCTGCAAGGTCAGCTTCTCGGCGGCGAGCGAGGCCGTCGGCGCGTACGCGGCGGGCAAAATTTCGGACGACGAGCTGCTCGAGTACGAGGAGAAGACCTGCCCGACGTGCGGCTCCTGCTCCGGTATGTACACGGCCAACTCGATGAACTGCCTGACCGAGGTGCTCGGCATGGGTCTGCCGGGCAACGGCACGATTCCCGCCGTCTACTCGGAGCGTATCCGCCTCGCGAAGCACGCCGGTATGCAGATCATGGAGCTCGTCCGCAGGAACATCCGCCCGCGCGACATCATGACTGAGGGCGCGTTCCGCAACGCGCTGACGATGGACATGGCCATCGGCTGCAGCACGAACAGTATGCTCCACCTGCCCGCCATCGCGCATGAGGCCGGGATTGAGCTCAATATGGACATGGCGAACGACATCAGCGACCGCACGCCGAACATCTGCCACCTCGCCCCGGCCGGCCCGCACCACATCGAGGATCTGTACGAGGCGGGCGGCGTGTACGCCGTGATGCACGAGATCCAGAAGCTCGGCCTGCTGCAGACGGATCTCATCACCTGCACCGGAAAGACCGTCGGCGAGAACATCGCGAACAGCGTCAACAAGAACCCCGAGGTCATCCGCCCCGTGGAGAACCCGTACAGCAAGACGGGCGGCATCGCCGTGCTGCGCGGCAACCTCGCGCCCGATTCCTGCGTCGTCAAGCGCTCCGCCGTCGCGCCCGAGATGCTGCAGCACTCCGGCCCGGCCCGCGTCTTTGACTGCGAGGAGGACGCGATGGAGGCCATCATGGGCGGCAAGATTGTCGACGGCGACGTCGTCGTCATCCGCTACGAGGGCCCGAAGGGCGGCCCCGGGATGCGCGAGATGCTCAACCCGACGTCCGCCATCATGGGACGCGGCCTCGGCTCGACGGTCGCCCTCATCACGGACGGCCGCTTCTCCGGCGCGACCCGCGGCGCGGCCATCGGCCACGTCTCCCCGGAGGCCGCTGTCGGCGGCCCGATCGCGCTCGTCGAGGAGGGCGATATCATCGACGTGGACATCACGAACAACAAGCTGAACGTGCGCGTCTCCGACGAGGAAATGGCCGCCCGCCGCGCCAAGTGGCAGCCGCGCGCCCCGCGCATCACGACCGGTTACCTCGCCCGCTACGCGTCCCTCGTCACCTCCGGCAACACCGGCGCGATT
>CALWIH010000042.1 GCA_944380675.1 uncultured Clostridia bacterium
TAAAAAAGGCCGGCGGGAAAATCCCGCCGGCCGCAGCGGCAAACGCCGCGAATCAGTCGTCGTGGGAGTGGTCGCATCCGCAGCCGCAGCCGCAGGAGTCGTCCTCCTCGCAGTCGTCGATGTCGAACTCGAGCGGCACGCCGCAGTTCGGGCAATCCATCCGGCCGTCGCAGATAACGTCCTCGGAGAGGCAGATGGTCTCGTTGCAGTTCGGGCAGGTGATCTCGTAGTAGCACTCGTCGTCGCCGAACTCCTCGCCGTCCTCGTCCTCGTCGTCGTCCTCCTCGTCCTCACAGCCGCAGTCGCAGCCGCAGCCGTAGACCTCCTCCTCGAGGGAGCCGAGATCCTCGTCCACCTCGTCAAGCTGGGCGGAAACGTCCTCGAGATCGCTCTCCACGTTGGAAACCGTCTCGGCCATCTCGTCAAGCAGATCGATGATGGCGTTGAGCACCTTGACCTCCTTCTGGGAAGCGTCAAGCTCGAGTCCCTCCGCCAGTCCGCGGATATAGGCAACCTTCTCGGTGATCGTCATAAGAGAAACCTCCTTTATTCGGTCGTCCCTGCAGTCAGACTCAGGCACGCTCCATATACTCGCCGGTGCGGGTATCGATGCGGATCATCTCGCCCTCGTTGATGAAGAGCGGAACCTTGATCTCGGCGCCGGTCTCCAGCGTAGCGGGCTTCGTCGCGTTCGTGGCGGTGTCGCCCTTGAAGCCGGGATCGGTCTTCGTGACCTGGAGCTCGACAAAGTTCGGGGGCTCCACGCCGAACACGCTGCCCTTGTAGGAGAGCACCTTGCAGACCATGTTCTCCTTGACGAACTTGAAGTTGTCGCCCATCACGCTCGCGTTGATCGGCAGCTGCTCGTACGTCTCGTTGTCCATGAAATAGTACAGATCGCCGTCGCTGTAAAGATACTCCATCTCCTTACGCTCTACGAAAGCGGTCGGATACTTATCGTTGGGGTTGAAGGTTTTTTCCGTAACCGATCCGGAGATCACATTGCGGATCTTGGTGCGGACGAACGCGGCTCCCTTTCCGGGCTTGACGTGCTGGAACTCAATGATGGAATACACGTTGCCGTCCATCTCGAACGTGACGCCGTTTCTGAAATCGCCTGCAGTAATCATATTTTAATCCTCCAATTTAGTATTTCCTTATCCTAGTGTATAATATCCGGTGCGTTTTTTCAAGAAAAATTTTGAAATGGGCGCAAGAAAGTATTTTCCCGCGCACTCACAGGATAATCAGGTCTTTTCTCGACTTCGTGATATCCTCGCAGCCGTCCTCCGTGACGACGATAAGATCCTCGATGCGAAGGCCGAATTTCCCCTCGAGGTAAATGCCGGGCTCAACGGAGACGACCATGCCGGGCTGCGCGATCGTCGTGCTGCCGGCGGCGAAGCGCGGCCATTCGTGAATCTCCACGCCGACGCCGTGGCCGAGCGAGTGCTCGAACGCGCCCTTGTACTCCGCCTCGAGAATATCGCGGGCAACCTTGTCGACGTCGCCGCAGACGACGCCGGGGCGGATAAAGTCGATAGCGGCCAGCTGCGCCTTGAGGACGAGGTCGTACGCGTGGCGCTGCTCGTCGCTGACGTGGCCGACGGCGACGGTTCTCGTCATATCGGCATGGTAGCCGTGCAGCAGCGCGCCGGTGTCCATCGTGACGAAATCGCCGTCCTCGATGACCTTGTCCGACGGGACGCCGTGGCACAGGGAGCCATTTTTGCCGGAGACCACAATGAACTCGAACGAGACGCCCTCCGCGCCCTGACGGCGCATGAAGAACTCAAGCTCGAGCGCGACCTCGCGCTCCGTGCGGCCGGGGCGGATATAGTCGAGGATGTGCGTGAAGGCGTCGTCGGTGATTTTCTGCGCCTCACGCAGCTTCTGAATCTCCTCGGGCGTCTTGATGGTGCGCAGAGCCTCGAGCGCGGCGTCGAGGGACGGCCCCGTCTCGACGGCGACGCCCGCCTTCGAGAACGCCTGCTCAAAGTCGTGCGCCTGCCGCAGGGAGACCTTCTCGTACTCCACGAAGACGCGGCGGACGCCGTCCTTCTCCATCAGCTCGCGCAGCGTGTCGTTCATCCGCTTGATGCAGACGACCTCGCTGCCGGTGACGACGCGGCGCGCCGCCTCCGCGTAGCGGAAATCCGTCAGGAAATATGCGTTTTTCGCCGTCACCAGCACCGCGCCCGCAGAGGACGGGAAGCCCGTCAAATAGAAGCGGTTTTCCGGGGACACAACGAGGGCGGCGCAGTCCGCCTCCTTCTCGCCGAGAAACGAGCGGCGCAGGCGATCAATCGCAGAACTCATAGCTGGACTCTCCTTTTATTTCATCAGGTATTTGAGCGCTTCCAGACCGAGGAAGTAGCTGTGCTTGCCGAAGCCGGAAATCTGACCGGCGCAGACGGGGGAAATCACGGACTTGTGCCGGAACTCCTCCCGCGCGTAAATGTTGCTCATGTGCGTCTCAATAAACGGGACGCTCACGGCGGCAATCGCGTCGCGCAGCGCGTAGCTGTAATGCGTCAGCGCGCCCGCGTTCAGGACGACGCCGTCGTACTCCGTGCGAGCCGCCTGGATTTTGTCGACCAGGTCTCCCTCATGGTTGCTCTGATAAACGTCGCAGGAAAAGCCGAGGCTCTCCGCGTATTCGACGACCTCGCGCTCCACATCGGCGGCGGTTTCCTCGCCGTAAACGCCCTTCTCCCGGATGCCGACCAGATTGAGGTTCGGCCCGAGCAGCAGCAGTACCTTCTTTTTCATGCATGATCTCCTTTCGTCCAGACCTCCCAGAGGCCGAGCCGCTCGGCCTTCTTTCGGACGGGCTTTTCCAGGGCGCGCCGCCATCCGAAGCGGAGGATGCTCTCCTCCCCCTTCGGGACGACCAGAATGGATTTCACGCCCGCGAGATTCGCCCCGAGAATGTCGGTAAACACCTGGTCGCCGACAGCCGCGGTCTCCTCCCGGCGTACCCCCATCGCGCGCATCGCCCGGCGGTAGCCCGCCGGAAACGGCTTGAGCGCCATGGCTGCAAACGGCAGGGAAAACTGAGCGGCAAACGGCGCGATTCTCTTCTCCACGTTGTTTGACACGATCGTCATCCGGATTCCCGCGGCGGCCAGCTCTCGCGTCCACTCCACCGCGCCGGGAAACGGCTTCTGCGAGCCGTGTCCGGACAGCGTGTTGTCCGCGTCGAGAATCAGCGCGCGGATCCCGAGCGCGCGAAGCCTATCAAGCGTGATGTCCGTGACCTGCTCGACGCAGGCCGTGGGTAAAAGAATCGCCATACCATGTCTCCTTGCCATGCCGTCCGTCTCAACAAAAAAAGCGGGCGAAGCTCGCCCGCTTTTCAAGTGAGATTGTTCTCTCCGCAATGTTTACTTATACTTGCGCTTACGGGCTGCCTCAGACTTCTTCTTGCGTCTGACAGAGGGCTTCTCATAAGCCTCTCTCTTGCGAACCTCTGCAATAACACCAGCTCTAGCACATTGCTTCTTAAATCTTCTGAGAGCGCTTTCCAAAGATTCGTTGTCTTTGATTCGAATTTCAGCCATTTATTTCCCTCCCATCCGCCGCACGGCAGGGGTCTTTGTAAATCACATTACATAAAAGATATTATAATGACGCAACCCCCATCTGTCAAGAGTTTTTTCAAAAAAACGAAGAATTCCGGGCAAAGTGCTTTCCGGAGCCGCGCCAAACGAGGAAAATCTCCCGCTCATCCGGCGGAGAACAGCCCTCTTCGCCTTCCCCATTCCATCACGGGAAGCCCGCTGACATAGCGGATGAGGCCGTTCTCGCCCCTGACGGCCATACCGCCGCGCCCTGCCGCGACCCTGCCCGACACGGAAATTGCTCCCCGGCCTTCGGGAGTCCGGGGCTGTTCGGCAGCAGCCCGGTGGACGTCGCTCATAGCCGTATACTGCCGGAAATCAAGTGAAGAAACAAAAAATCGACAAACCCCTGAAGGAGTTTGCCGATTCTCTGGAGCTGCTAGGCAGATTCGAACTGCCGACCTCATCCTTACCAAGGATGTGCTCTGCCTACTGAGCCATAGCAGCATATGGCGACCCGGAACGGGCTCGAACCGTCGACCTCTAGCGTGACAGGCTAGCGTTCTAACCAACTGAACTACCGGGCCATATGGCAGGGGCAGAAGGACTTGAACCCTCGGCACGTGGTTTTGGAGACCACTGCTCTACCAACTGAGCTATACCCCTATTTCCCCGCGACCTGAGGTTGTCTTTCCGACTTCCTTAGCGCGAGTATTATAATACCAGATTCCCACCCGGATGTCAATACTTTTTTTCTTATTTTTCCGACAATGAAAAAAACGCGGGAACCCGCATTCCTGCGCGGTTTTTTGAGAAAGCTGAAAAAGCGGAGGAAAAAACTTTTTCTTTTTTCTCTTCTTTCCTGCCTCTCATTCTCTCTGCAAAGCCGGCCTTGCCTTTCCTGCGAACGCGTCTCTCATTTCTCCATAACCATAAGTATCGCCTTTACTGCCCGGAAATTTCATGCTATTATAGAAACACAAAAAGGAGGCGAAGGAATGATTGGAAATCGAATTACCGTTATCGTGGACAGACCCCTCGGTTCCCGGCATCCCAAATTCCCTGATCTGATTTACCCTGTCAACTACGGGTATGTGGAGGGCGTATTCGCGGGCGACGGAGAAGCGCAGGACGTCTATGTCCTCGGCGTCGGGAAAGACGTGGAGCGATTCACCGGAACCGTTATCGCCGTCATCCAGCGCTTTGATGACAACGAGGAGAAGTGGGTCGCGGCACCGGACGGAATACGTTTTTCCCGCGAGGAAATCGAAAAGCAGGTTTGGTTCATGGAGCAATTTTTTCATTCCGAGATACGGATGTAAAAAAACGGACGGAGAACACTTTCCGTCCGTTTTCATATTCTATCCCGAAAAAACAATCAGATGGAAATCTTGTGCGCGACGCGGTACAGATCCACGTTGAACGGGCGGGTCATCTGAAGCGCCTCGGTGATGTCGAGATCGATGATCTTGCTGTTCTGCATCACGATGACGCGGTTTTCCTTATCCGCCTTGAGAAGCTCGACGGCACGGTTGCCCATCTCGCTCGCGACAACGCGGTCGCGGAGCGTCGGGGAGCCGCCGCGCTGCACATGGCCGAGAACGGTCGCACGGGACTCAATGCCGGTCTGCTCCTGGATGCTCTTGGCGAGGGCGTCGACGCCGCCGACGCCCTCGGCAACCAGAATAATGAAGTGCTTCTTGCCCGTCTTCTGGGTGAAGCGCATCCGATCGATGATGTCGCGCTGGAAATCGTACTCCACCTCGGGAACGAGAATGGTCGTCGCGCCGACGGCGATACCGGTCTGCAGGGCAAGGTCGCCGCAGCGGCGGCCCATGACCTCAACGACGCTGCAGCGGTCGTGGGACTCGGTCGTGTCGCGGAGGCGGTCGATCATCTCCACCGCGGTGTTCATGGCGGTGTCAAAGCCAATCGTATATTCGCTGCTCGCAATGTCGTTGTCAATGGTACCCGGGATGCCGATGCACGGAATGCCCGCGTCGGTCAGGTCGCGCGCGCCGCGGAAGGAGCCGTCGCCGCCGATGACAACAACGCCGTCAACGCCGAGCTCACGGCACTTGTTGGCGGCCTTCTGTACGCCTTCCTTCTCTCTGAACTCAGGGCAGCGGGCCGTATACAGCATGGTACCGCCGCGATGAATGATGTCGGAGACGGAACGAAGGTTCATCTCAAAAACGTCACCGTTCAGGAGGCCCGTGTAACCTCTGCGCACGCCCACCACATCAAGACCGTCCTGCAGTCCGGAACGGACTACCGCCCGGATTGCGGCATTCATGCCCGGGGCATCGCCGCCGCTCGTGAGGACAGCAATTTTCTTCGCTCTCATGATAATAATCCCCCTAAAAAATGATGTTAAAGACAAATGGAAATGATATTCAGGTACCTCTATTCATTATACCGGGTCGCCGCTTTTTTATCAAGTAATTCCCTATGGACATTGGTGCCTATTTTATGGAATTTTCTATCATTTCTCCACGAGAACGACGTTTTTCTGCCCAAGGATGACTCCGAGCTGATCGAGCAGAACGCTGTTGACGGCAACCCGCATGGAAAGCGGCACGGCATACAGCTTGCCGACGTCGCAGCGGTAAATATAGACGGGCGTCGGGCCCTCGAACAGCTCGAGGAGCTGGCACGCTCTCCTGCAGCGCGGACTCTCGGCCGACAGCACCTTGAGGTACAGGCCGGGGCGCTTTGCCGCCTGCTTTCTGACCGGACGAAGCGATTCTCCGGCATTTTTCTCGCGAAGCGGCTGCAAAGAATCGCAGACGAGCTTGCTCTCCTCATCCTCGCGGCGGCTCACCTTTCCCTGCACCGCAATCGGCTCTCCCTCGACGAGGAAGGCGCCGTATTCGCCGAGCACCGTCGGGAAGACGAGTATCTCAATCGTCCCGAACATATCCTCAAGCTGGACAAACGCCATCGTCGATCCGCTCCTCGTGACCTTCGTCCGAACGCTTCCCACGACGCCGATCACCTTGACAATCGTCCCATCCGGGTAGCGGGAGGCGTCCTCCTCGGAAAGGAGCTCGTTGATTCTGACGGCGTGCAGCGCGTCGTACTGGTCGAGGAACGCGGCCATCGGGTGACCCGAGAGATACATCCCGGTCACTTCCTTCTCGTAGGCAAGCTTTTCCCGATCGCTGAAATCGTGCATGGCGGGGACAGAAAATTCCTGCCCCCCTTCCCCGGCTCCGCCCATATCGAAGAAGCCTAGCTGGCCCTCCACATTCCGGCGCTTGTCCGCCTCGAGAAAATCGAGAATGTTCTCGGCGCTCTCGAGCATCTGACGGCGGTTGAGATCGAGTCCGTCGAGCGCGCCGCACTTGACAAGGCTTTCGAGCGCGCGGCGGTTGAGCTGGTCGTACATCCGCCTGCAGAAATCGAAGAACGAGGTAAACGGGCCGTGCTGGCTGCGCTCGAGAAGAATGTGCTGCAGAAAGCCGCGGCCGAGATTCTTGACGGCAAGCAGGCCGAAGCGGACGTCCCGTCCGGAGACGGAAAAGCCGAGTCCGCTCTGGTTGATGTCCGGCGGGAGGACGCGAATGCCGAGCCGCGTGCACTCCGCCATGTAGGCGGCGACCTTGTTTGAGCTGTCGAGGACGCTCGTCAGGAGGGCAGCCATGTACTCCTTCGGATAGAAGCGCTTGAGCCAGGCCGTCTGATACGCGACGAGGGCGTACGCGGCGGCGTGGGATTTGTTGAAGGCGTACGCGGCGAAGCTTTCCATCTCTCCGAAGATGGCCTCCGCGGTCTTCTCGTCGACGCCGCGGCGGACGCAGCCGTCGACCTCGACCTCGCCCTTCTCGTTCACGAGGCCGCGGATGAAGATCTGCCGCTCCCGCTCCATGACGTCGGCCTTCTTCTTGCTCATCGCGCGGCGCACAATATCGGCGCGTCCGAGCGAATAGCCGGCGAGCTCGCGGAAAATCTGCATGACCTGCTCCTGATAGACGATGCAGCCGTAGGTGACGTCGAGGATCGGGCGCAGCAGCGGATGGCGGAACTGCACCTTCTCCGGGTGGTGGCGGCACTCGATGTAGCGCGGGATCGACTGCATCGGCCCCGGCCGGTACAGCGAAATCACGGCGATGAGATCCTCCATGTGCTCCGGGCGCAGCTGCATGATGACGCTGCGCATTCCGCCGGACTCAAACTGAAAGACGCCGTCGAGCTGGCCGGCGGACATCATCTCGTACACCTTGGGCTCGTCCTCCGAGATCGAGGCCACCGAGAAGCCGGGAACGCGGAGCTGAATCTGCTTTTCGGCCTCATGAATGACGGAGAGGTTGCGCAGGCCGAGGAAATCGATTTTCAGAAGGCCGAGCTCCTCGAGCGTCGTCATCGTGTACTGTGTGACGACGGAGTCGCCGTTCTTCGCCAGAGGGACATAATAGCTGACCGGCTTATCGGTGATGACGACGCCGGCGGCGTGCGTCGACGCGTTGCGCGGCATTCCCTCGACCTTTTTCGCCATCTCCACAAGCTTCCGGATCGTCGGATCCGACTCGCAGCGGCGGCGGAACTCCGAGGACTTCTCAAGCGCCGCGTCGAGCGTGATATTGAGCTCCATCGGGACCATCTTGGCGACGGAGTCGACGACGTTGTACGGGATTGCGAGGGCTCGTCCGACGTCGCGCAGGGAGCCGCGCGCCGCCATGGTGCCGAAGGTGACAATCTGCGCGACGTGGTCGGCTCCATACTTCCCGACGACGTAGTCAATCATTTCCGGGCGGCGCTCGTCGCTGAAGTCGACGTCGAAGTCCGGCATACTGACGCGCTCCGGGTTGAGGAAGCGCTCAAAAAGAAGGTTGTACCGGATGGGATCGATGCTGGTGATGCCGAGACAGTAGGCCGCGAGGCTTCCCGCGCCCGAGCCGCGTCCCGGCCCGACGGGAATGTCCACGCTCCGCGCGTAGCGGATAAAGTCATGTACAATCAGGTAATAGTTGACGTACCCCATCTGCTCGATGACGGACTGCTCATACCGCAGCCGCTCCCAGACGGCTTCCGGCGGGTTCTCCCCGTACCGGCGCAGGAGACCCTCGCGGCACAGCCTGCGGAAATAGGCGAGGTTGTCCTCGCCGCCGGGAGCCTCGAATTTCGGCAGCTTCGTCTTGCCGAACTCAAATTCCACCTTGCAGCGCCGGGCAATATCCCAGGTGACGTCGGCGGCCTCCGGGAGGTCGGGGAACAGCCTTCGCATCTCCTCCTCGGATTTATAATAGAACTCGTTGGAGGAGAACTCGAAGCCGTCCTTCTCCTCGACGGTGTGGTTCGTCTGGATGCAGAGCAGGACGTGGTGCATCTCCGCGTCCTCCGGCTCGATGTAGTGGCAGTCGTTCGTCAGAACGAGCGGGATGGAAAGCTCTCGGGAGAGGCGGATGAGCTGCGGATTGATATAGCGCTGCTCGCTCAGCCCGTGGTCCTGCAGCTCAAGGAAGAAATTCCCCTTGCCGAAGATCGACTCGTAGCGCAGGGCGGCCTCCTTCGCTCCCTCGTAATCGTTCATGGTGAGGGCGCGCGGAATCTCGCCCGCAAGGCAGGCGGAGAGCGCAATCAGACCCTCGTGGTATTGCTCGAGCAGCTCCATGTCCACACGCGGCTTGCTGTAAAAGCCCTCCGTCCAGGCGCGGGAGACGAGCTCCGTCAGGTTGCGGTAGCCGGTGTTGTTCTCGCACAGCAGCACCAGATGGCGGTGCTCGGAATCGAGCTCGTGCGTCTTGTCGAAGCGGGAGCGCTGCGCGACGTACACCTCGCAGCCAATCACGGGATGAATCCCGCGCTTTTTTGCTTCCTTATAAAATTCCACGGCGCCGTACATGACGCCGTGATCGGTGATGGCAACCGCCTTATCGCCGCGCTGCTGCGCCGTGTCAAGCAGTCTTCGGATACGGCACGCGCCGTCCAGAAGGCTGTATTCCGTGTGAAGATGAAGGTGGACGAACATTCTTTTCTCCTCTCTCCGGCAGCGGCACGTCAGAGACGCTCCGCAAACTCCACAATGCGCTGCAGACGGTGATTGACTCCCGACCGGCTCATCGGCTGGGGCAGAAGGCTTCCCAGCTCGCGCAGGGAAAGATCCGGGTTTTCATAGCGAATTTGAGCCAGCTCCCGCAAATCCTCGGGCAGAGCGTCGAGGCCGACGGCGTCGCGGATCCGCTCGATGGCGAGGCGCTGGCGCGCGGCGGCTGAGGCGGTCTTGTCGATGTTGGCCGTCTCGAAATTGTTGCGGCGGTTCAGGTTGTTGCGCATCTCCTTGAGCATTTTCGCCTGCATGAGCTCCATCGCGGCGTTCTGCGCGCCGAGGTAGGCCAGCAGATCCGCCACGGCCTCCCCGCCCCGGAGATAGACGACGAAGCGCCCCTGCCGGTTGACGAGGGCCGGCTGCAGGCCGAGTCCGCCCGCGCGGGAAAGCAGCGCGCAGAGATCGGAGGCGAGGCGCATATACGGCACGGAAAATTCCGCGTCATAGCCCTTCGTGGGATCGGTCACCGTGCCGCAGCAGAGGAACGCGCCCCGCAGGAAGGCCTGCAGGCAGCAGTCGGAACGGAAGTTTTCCTCGCGGACGCGCAGATTGACCTCCGCCGATCGGTGGAAACAGCCGTGCAGCAGCCGGCGGCGCTGATCCTCGCCGGGAATGGAAACGGAATAGGTCGTTTTTCCGCCGCGCCGGACAATCGAGGAGACGATCTCCGCATACACGCCGGCCGCCTCCGCGGCCTCCTGCGCCGCGCGGTGCGCGACGGCGGCGTTCTCCGTCTGGAACGAGACGCCCGAGACGGAGAAATTCCCTCCGAACAGAAAGATCCCGTAGCACTCCGCCTTCCGGCAGCAGTCCCGCTCCGGCTCCTGCCGGCAGAGCTCCTGTTTCGTCTGCGAAGAAAAAGACATCGTCGTTATCCTTTCTGAATATCGCGGTGGTTGACGCTCGCGCGCTTGCCCTGCGCGGCGAAGTGCTCGTAAAGGAGCTGCGCGAAGGTGACGGAGCGGTGCTTGCCGCCCGTGCAGCCCATCGCGACGACGAGCTGGCTCTTCCCCTCCTCCAGATAAAGCGGAACCATGTAGTCCAGAAGGTCGAGCAGGCGGCGCGCGACCTCCTGCGACTGCTCCCAGCGCATCACATACTCGCGGACGGGATCGTCGAGGCCCGTGAGATTTTTCAGCTCCTTGACGTAAAACGGGTTCGGCAGGCAGCGGACGTCGAAGACGAGATCCGCCTCCGTCGGAATGCCGTATTTGAAGCCGAACGAGACGCAGTGAATCGCGAGCGCGTCGGAGACGCTGCCGAGGAAGACGCTCGAGATCTGCCGCTTGAGCTGCGCGGGCGAGAGCAGCGAGGTGTCGATGACATAGTTGGCCATCTCCCGCACGGGCTTGAGGATGGACCGCTCCATCTGCACCGCCTGGTCGAGGGAGCCCATGAAATAATCGGCGAGCGGATGCTTGCGTCTCGTCTCCTTGTAGCGGTTGATGAGGACGGCGTCGGAGGCGTCGAGGAACAGAATCTGATACTGGCGCTCCTCGCGGCGCAGCTCCTCGAGCGTCTCCGTCAGGGAGCGGAACACGTCCTGCCCGCCGCGGACGTCCGTCACGACAGCCACGCGCCCGAACTTCTCGCCCGCCTTCTGGCACAGACTGTAGAAGGTGCTCAGCAGCTGCGGCGGAAGATTGTCGACGCAATAAAAGCCGATGTCCTCCAGAACGTGAATCGCCTGCGATTTTCCGGCTCCGGAGAGCCCTGTTACAATTAAAAATTCCATCATATCCGCTTTACTGTTCCCCCACCAATTTCACCTCGCGCTCGAGCCTGACGCCCGTTTCGCGCAGCACAATTTCCTGGATTTTCTCTATCAGGCGCAGAACGTCGGCACACGTCGCGCCGCCCGCGTTCACGATGAAGCCGGCGTGCTTTTCGCTCACGACGGCGCCCCCCTCCCGCAGGCCCTTGAGGCCGCACTGCTCAATCAGCGCGCCCGCGAAATAGCCCTCGGGCCGCTTGAACACGCTGCCGGCGCTCGGCTTGTTGAGCGGCTGCTTTTCCTTGCGTCGGGTATAGTAGTCCTCCATGCGAAGGGCAATCACGTCCCCGTTTCCCGGCTGCAGGCTGCAGACGATACGGGTAATCACGCCGCCGTTTTCCATGAAGGCGCTTTTCCGGTAGCCGTAGCCGAGCGCTTCGCCCGAAAGCACGGCGGCAGAGCCGTCCGGCAAAATGCAGGACGCGCTCGCAATCACACGGCTCATGTCCCCGTCGTACGCCCCGGCGTTCATGTACGCCGCTCCGCCCACGGAGGCCGGAATCCCCCACGCGAATTCGAGACCCGTAAGCTGGTATTTCTTCGCGAAATTGCAGAGTCCGGCAAGCGATACGGCGGAGCCGCAGACGATCTCCGTCTCGCCGCGCAGCGAGATTTCGCTGAAATCTCCCGAAAGAGACACAACGCAGCCGCGGATGCCGCGGTCGGAGACGAGCAGATTGGAGCCCTTCCCCAACACAAAAAGCGAAATCCCGAGGCGCCCCGTCTCCCGAATCAGAAGTTCGAGCTGCGCGGCGCTCCAGACGGTCACATACAGATCAGCGGGGCCGCCGATGCGGAAGGTGGAATGGCGGCTCATCGGCTCGTCGCGGACCGTCAGACAGCCCGCCGCAACCGCAGCTCTCTCAAGCTCCTCCAAAGGATTCATAGTACTCCTCCTGACAATGTGTTTTCTGGCTTCCGGAGACCCGGGCGGCTCACAGGTCGAGCTTCACCTTTCTGTCCTCCTGCTGCAGGTCGTCGATGTCCATGCCGAGGCTTGTCAAAAGCTCGGTCGCGGCGTTGTAGCCCATCTTCTTCTGGCGGTTGTTCATCGCGGCGACCTCGATGATGACGGCAAGGTTGCGGCCGGGCTTGACCGGAATCGTCAGCGCGGGAACCTTGATGCCGAGAATTTCCGTATATTCGTTGTCGAGACCCATGCGGTCGTATACCTTCTGCGGATCCCAGTTTTCGAGGTTGATGACGATATCGATCTTCTCCGTCAGCTTGACGGCGCCCATACCGAAGATGCGCCTCGCGTTGATGATACCGATGCCGCGCAGCTCGATAAAGTGGCGGATGTTCTCGGGCGCCTGGCCGACCAGCGACTTCGCGGAAACGCGCCGGATCTCGACGGCGTCATCCGCAATCAGGCGGTGGCCGCGCTTGATAAGCTCAATCGCCGTCTCGCTCTTGCCGACGCCGCTGTCGCCGACGAGGAGGATGCCCTCGCCGTAGACCTCCACGAGCACGCCGTGGCGCGTCAGGCGCGGAGCAAGCTCCACGTTCATGAACGAGACGAGCGCGGCGACAAGGCTCGACGTGGTATCCGCGGTGCTGAGCAGCGGCACCTCGTGCCGCTTGACGGCCTCCAGCATCTCCGGCGTCGGCGCAATGCTGCGCGCGATGATGGCGGCAGGCGGATGCTTGGAGAACAGCGCGTCAAGCACATCCCGGCGTTTCTCCGCGGTCAGGGAGTTGAGAAACGCCGTCTCGGCGTTACCGAAAATCAGGATGCGCGTCGTATCATAGTAATCGTAAAAGCGGTTGAGCTCCAGTCCGGGACGGTTGACGTCCATCGAGCAAATCATGATCTTCTCCGGATCCTCCGGCATATACAGGTCGGAAAGCGCGAGCTCCTTCATGACTCTCGAAAGCGAAACCGTATAATTCGTTGGCATGAAAACACCTACCCTCTCTCTGGATCAGTATATTTCTTTTATTATATCTCATGCGGGCAAAAGATGAAAGAGCAAAACAAAAACTTCCGCCCGCTTTCTGCGGGCGGAAGTCTGAACATACGAAACAGTTTTTACTTGGCGGAGCTCTCAGCCTTCACCTTGTCCTTGTGGTTTCTCCACATGACATAGAGCGGCCCGGTGATGCAGACGGAGGAATAGCAGCCGACCAGAATGCCGACCATCATCGGGAGCGCAAACGTCGTGACGCTCGACAGGCCGTACAGCATACCGACAACATACACGCACGCAATCGCCACAAAGGTGCACAGCGAGGTGTAGACGGAACGGGTCAGCGTCTGGTTGATGCTCAGGTTGACCAGCTCGGACGTCTTGGCCTTCGGGCCCATGGAGCGGCGGTTCTCGCGGATTCTGTCGTAGATGATGATGGTGTTGTTCAGCGAGTAGCCGAGGATCGTCAGGATAACAGCAATGAAGTTATCGTTGATCGGCATCCGGAACACGACAAACGTGAAGTAAACGAGGATCACGTCGTGCAGCAGGGCGATAATCGAGATAATGCCGGCAGACGCGCCGCCGATCTTGCGGAAGCGGAAGGCGATGTAGATGACCAGAAGAACGAAGGTGATGGCGACGGCCACCAGGCACTTCGCAAAGAAGGTCGTGCCGACGGTGCGGTCCACGGAGGTCGTCTCCTCAATCACAAGGCCGCTGTCGGGATATTTCTCGAGGATCGCGGAGGTGATGGCGTTCTGCTCGTCGACCGTGATGGAATCCGTGCCGGCGAAGGTGATGGACATGCCGCTACTCGAAGCGCCGTTCGTGTCCACCATGCTGGAATACACGCCGACGTCGACGTTCTGGCCGGTGACCTCCTCGACAATGCTCTCCACCTCGCCGGTGTCAATCTCGCCGGAGAAGGAGTAGTCGAGCATGGCGCCGCCCTTGAACTGGACGTCCAGGGTCGTCCCGAAGATGATGTTGAAAATCACGCCGACCACAAGAAGGGCGATGGTGATTCCGAAATAGATCTTCCGGTTTTCGTAAAATTTGATGTTGAACTTTTTCATTCTGCGGCACCTCCGAACAGCCATTTTTTATGAAGCGGCTTGAAGCCGGAGAGCGACTTTGTCATCAGGCGGGTCGTGCCGACGCCGAAGATAAAGTTGCCGATGTTGCCGATGAGCAGGGTGTAGCCGAAGGAATAGATGGAGCCGGTGGTCGAAGCGCCGAAGATCGACGAGAGGATGTTCGTCGGCCCGAACACGGCCATCAGAATCAGGGAGACGAGAATCGTCGTGATGTTGCCGTCGAAGATCGCCCAGAAGCTGTTGTCGTCGCCCTTCTGAATGGCGCCGTCAAGCGTTCTGCCCGCCCAGAGCTCTTCCTTGATGCGGGTCGCGGTGATGATGTTGGCGTCGACGCCCATGCCGATCGACAGGATGATACCGGCGATGCCGGGCAGCGTCAGCGTGAAGCTGTTGAACGCCGGGAAATAACCGGAAACGGCGGCGAAGCACAGCGCGACCTGCCCGATCAGGGAAATCACCGCCACAAAGCCGGTCAGACGGAACACGAAAATCATGAAGACCACAATCAGAATAAAGGCGACCACGCCCGCAATCATCATGGCGTCAAGCGAGGAAGCGCCGAGCGTCGGGCTGATGGTGCGGAAGTTCTTTGTCGTGAGCTGGAACGGCAGCGCGCCGGCGTTGATCTGGCGCGCCAGCACGGTGGCCTCCTCGGAGGTGACGCCGGTGATCTGCGCCTCGCCCTCGGTGATGGTGGACTGCACCGTCGGAGCGGAGATCATCACGTCGTCCATCCAGATGGAGATCGTCTGGTTGAGGTACTCCCCGGTCGCCTCGGCAAACTTCTCCTTGCCGGACTCCGTGAGCTTGAGCGCGACGACGTGCTCGATGGCGCCGGTGCTCTGATCCTGATACATCTGCGCCGTGGCGGACTCGACGTCGCTGCCGGTCATGAGAACCGTCTCGGCCGTCGTGCCGGTGGGCGTCTTGTAGATGGTTTCGCCGTCCTCGCCCATCTCGGTCGTCTCATACTCCGCTCCCGCGCGGAAGGTCAGCTCCGCAGTGGCGGAGAGCTCCTGAATGGCCTCCTCGGGATCGAACGACGTCTCGTCGCTCTTCCAGGGGAAGCGGACAATAATCCGGTTGTTCGCCGGATCGGTGTAAATCTCATAGTCGGTGATGTGCTGGCTCGTCATACGGGTCTCGATGATCGCCTTCGCGGCCTCGAGATTCTCCGAGGTGACAGCCTCGTCCGTATCCGGGACAAAGGTCGCCTCGACGCCGCCGTTGATGTCAATACCCCAGCGGATGTCGCCCATACCCTTGATGTAGGTGACGGTATTGTCTCCGTTTTGGACATGGATGCCGAAAACGGACGTCACAGCCAGAGCAAGGATAAGGAGGGCAACGATGAAAAATACCGGTTTTCCTACTCGCTTCATGCGCATAGCCTCCAAAAGTGTGTTTGTATTTCCGCAGGCTGTTGCGGACGTAACAGACTTATTATATTGGTATCCGATTGAAAAGTCAACAAAATTACGACATAACGCCTCAAATGAAGGCGAAAAAACCGGGAACGGAGAAATTCCATTCCCCGCTCCCGGCTCACGCGGTCCGCCTCAGCGCGCCGCCGCGCCGAAGCATCGCGTTATTTCGTTTCGAGCAGCTTTTCCGCCGCGGCAAGCTCCGTGCACAGGCAGAACAGATCCATGGCGATCTCCAGCTCGGACTCCGGCGGATACGTCGGCGCGAGGCGGATGTTGCTGTCGCGCGGATCCTTGCCGTACGGGTACGCAGCGCCCGCACCGGTGAGCTGCACGCCCGCCTCCCTGCACAGCTGCACGACGCGCCTGGCGCAGCCGTCGAGCACCTGCACGCTCACAAAGTAGCCGCCGTTCGGGTTGGTCCAGTCGGCGATGCCCTTCCCGCCAAGATGGTCGGAAAGCTTGCTAAGGACAATGTCAAACTTCGGCGCGATAATCTTGCGGTGGCGCTGCATCTGCGCCTTCACGCCCTCCATGTCGCGCAGGAAGTAGATGTGGCGCAGCTGGTTAAGCTTATCCGGGCCAATCGTCTGATAGGAGTAGTGTTTGCGGAGAATCGCGAGGTTGACCTCGCTCGCGCCGACGGCCGCGACGCCCGCGCCGGGGAAGGTGATCTTGCTCGTCGAGGCGAAGAAGATCGGCAGGTCGATGTTGTGCGTCTTGCGGCACTCATACCACAGATTGAGAAGCTCATCCGGGGTGTCGTTCAGGTCATGCACGCAGTAGGCGTTGTCCCAGAAGATGCGGAAATCACGGGCGGCGGGCTGAAGGGCGGCAAAGCGGCGCACCGTCTCGTCGGAATAGGTGTAGCCCTGCGGATTGCTGTACTTCGGCACGCACCAGATGCCCTTGACCTGCGGGTCGTTGTTGACCCAGCGCTCAACCTCGTCCATATTCGGGCCCTCGGGCGTCATCTCAATCGGGATGAGCTCCATTCCGAAATACTCGGTGATGGCAAAATGGCGGTCATAGCCCGGGGAAGGGCAGAGAAACTTCAGATGCCCCTGATGCATCCAGGGTTCGCAGTCGCTGAAGCCGTGCGTCATCGCGCAGGAAATCACGTCAAACATCATATTGAGGCTCGAGTTGCCGCCTACAATAATATTATGATCGTCGACGCCCATCATCTCGGCAAACAGCAGGCGCAGCTCCGGCAGGCCGTCCGCCATGCCGTAGTTGCGGCAGTCCTCGCCGTTCGACGCCGTCATCTTGGAACGGGAATTCAGCGTATCGAGCATCGGCATCGAGAGCTCCACCTGCTCCACGCTCGGCTTGCCGCGCGCCATGTTCAGATTCAGCCCGAGAGCCTGCACCTCATGATAGCGGTTTTCCAGTTCCTGCTTTACCTGCGAAAGCTCTTCCCTTGACATTGCTTGAAAGTCCAAATTGCGCATCTCCTTCTCAAAAAATGCAAAAGCGCTGTAAAATCTTCTCCCATTTTAATCTATTCCGATCCAAAATGCAAGTTAAAATTGCAATTCCTTCATTTTGACAAAGGAACGATCCGGAAACGCGGGGCTTTCTGGTAAAGTCTACAATTCCGCCGCCCGGGGCGGACGGCTTCCCCTCCCCGAGCCGCGCCGCGGCTTCCCCCCCTTCCGTGTCCGTCCGAATACATGCGCTGAAACCAACGAAAAACGGAAAGAGCAGGAAAAGAGGCGTTTTCCTGCAAAAAAAGGAAGCCTCCTCAAAAAGGAGGCTTCCGAAGCCGCGGATGAAATCAGAACTCCGCCGTTCCCGTCGTACGCGGGAAGGGAAGCACGTCGCGGATATTGGAGATGCCGGTGAGGTACATAATAAGGCGCTCAAAGCCGATGCCGAAGCCGGCGTGCTTCGTGCCGCCGTAGCGGCGCAGGTCGAGATACCACCAGTAGTCCTCCCGGTTGAGGGAGAGCTCCTGCATTCTCTTTTCGAGCAGCTCAAGGCGCTCCTCGCGCTGGCTGCCGCCGATGATCTCGCCGATGCCGGGGACGAGCAGGTCAACGGCGGCGACCGTCTTGCCGTCGTCGTTCAGGCGCATATAGAACGCCTTGATCTCCTTCGGATAGTCGGTGACGAAAACCGGACGGCCGAACACCTTTTCGGTGAGATACTTCTCATGCTCGGTCTGCAGGTCGACGCCCCACTCTACCTTATATTCAAAGTTATCGTTGTTCTTCTTAAGCAGCTCGACGGCCTCCGTATAGGTAACGCGGCCGAAATCGGAGTTCGCCACATGGTTCAGGCGCTCGAGCAGGCCCTTGTCGATGAACTGGTTGCAGAACGCGATGTCCGCCGCGCAGACGTCGAGCACATAACGGATGACGTACTTCATCATCGACTCGGCGAGCTCCATGTCGTCCTCAAGATCGGCGAACGCGATCTCGGGCTCGACCATCCAGAACTCGGCGGCGTGACGCTGCGTGTAGGAACGCTCGGCGCGGAAGGTCGGGCCGAAGGTGTAGACCTTGCCGAACGCCTGCGCCATGCACTCCGCCTCGAGCTGGCCGGAGACCGTCAGGGACGTGCTCTTCTGGAAGAAGTCCTGGCTGTAGTCGGGCGTGCCGTCCTCAAGCTTCGGGATGTCGTTGAGATCGAAGGAGGTCACATGGAACATCTCGCCCGCGCCCTCACAGTCGCTGCCGGTGATGATCGGCGTGTGGGCGTAGACGAAGCCGTTCTCCTGGAAGAATTTATGAATCGCGAACGCGGCGGCGGAACGGACGCGGAACGCGGCGCTGAACGTGTTCGTTCTCGGGCGCAGATGCGCGACCGTGCGCAGGTATTCGAGCGAATGACGCTTCTTCTGCAGCGGATAGTCCGGCGTCGACGCGCCCTCGACGACGATCTCCCGCGCGTGAATCTCAAAGGGCTGCTTCATCTCAGGAGTCAGCAGAAGCTCGCCTGTCACGATCAGGGCGGCGCCTACGTTCACCTTGACAATCTCCTTGAAATTCGGGAGCTTCGCGTCCTCAAAAACGATCTGCACGCCCTTGAAGCAGCTTCCGTCATTCAATTCGATAAAGCCGAGCGCCTTCGAGTCGCGGATGGTGCGGACCCAGCCGCATACCGTGACAATCTGCCCGCTCAGGCTTTCCGAGCTTTTGTAGAGCTCCTTGATCTCTGTCCGTTTCATTTTTGCAAGCACCATGCCTTCCTGTCATGAGAATCATCGGGACGGCGTCCCGCCGCCTGTCCCCCGAAAGGGGAAGCCGATTTTTCTGGAACGAATATGAAAAAAGGCCAGACGTTTGTCTGGCCTTTGGCGGAGAGGATGCGACTCGAACGCACAATGCCTTGCGGCACACCACATTTCCAATGTGGCTCCTTACCATTAGAATACCTCTCCGTATCCAACAGC
>CALWIH010000043.1 GCA_944380675.1 uncultured Clostridia bacterium
AATAGGCATTCGGTTTCACTCTCCTCATGATGGCTTTGCGGGGGAATGCCGGTCCCCCATCCATGCTTGGCCGGCGCAGATGCAAAGCGCCGTGCTTCTTACATCATGCCTTCAAAGAACTCGATGGTCTTGCTGTCCTCGGTCAGGGTGACGACGGCCTTCTTCCAGGCGGAGGTGTAGCCCTCGCTGCGGCCCTGGCGGCGGAAATGTCCGCGCACGTTCAGGGTGTTGACCTTCGCGACCTTCACGCCGAAGAGCTCTTCCACGGCTCTGGCAATATCGATCTTGGTGGCGTCCTTCGCCACTTCAAAGGTGTACTTCTTCATGCCGATGCCGGCCATGCTTTTCTCGGTGATAATGGGGCGCACGATAATATCCTGAGCTGCCATTATGCATACACCTCCTCAATCTTGCTGACGGCGTCCTTCGCGACGATGAACATATCGGCGTTGAGGATGTCGTACACATTCAGGGTGTTGACCTGAGCGGTCTTGACGCCCGGGATGTTCGCGGCGGAGGCGATGACCTTCTCGTTGACCTCGGGGAGAACGATGAGAGCCTTCTTCTCGGCGCCGACAGCCTTGAGCATCGCGGCGATCGTCTTGGTCTTGTACTCGTCCATCGCGATGGAGTCGATGACGACCATCTCGTTCGCGGCCACCTTGGCGGAGAACGCGGACTTCATGGCGAGGCGTCTGACCTTCTTGTTCACGGTGTAGCTGTAGTCGCGCGGCTTCGGCGCGAACACGATGCCGCCGTGGGTCCACTGCGGAGCGCGGGTGGAACCCTGACGGGCGTGGCCCGTGCCCTTCTGACGCCACGGCTTCTTGCCGCCGCCGGACACCTCCGCGCGGGTCAGAGCGGACTGGGTGCCCTGGCGCTGGTTGGCCAGATAATTCTTCACCATGTGGAGCATAACGCTCTTGTTGGGCTCAATACCGAACACGGACTCGGAGAGCTCGATCTCGCCGATCTCCTTGCCGGCCATATCATAAACTGCTGCCTTAGGCATTCGAATTCCTCCTTCCCTTACGCTTTGACGCTGTCATGGATGACAACATATCCGCCGTTGGGGCCGGGGACAGCGCCCTTGACCGCGATCAGATTGTTTTCCGCATCCACTTTGACAACCGTCAGATTCTGGACGGTAACCTTCTCTGCGCCGAGGTGTCCGGGCAGGTGCTTGCCCTTGAACACGCGGGAAGGATCGGAAACCGGGCCGTTGGAACCGGCATGGCGCGCAACCGGGCCGGTGCCGTGGCTCTCGCGCAGGCGGTGCTGGTTCCAGCGCTTGATGGCGCCGGCGTAGCCCTTGCCCTTGCTGGTGCCCTGCACGTCGACCTTGTCGCCCGCGGCGAACACGTCGGCCTTCACGAGGTCGCCGACGTTCAGGCCGCTGACGTCAGCCAGACGGAATTCCTGAAGCTTCTTCTTCGGAGCGACGTCGCCCTTGTCGAAGTGACCCTTCATGGGCTTCGTCACACGGTTCGCCTTCTGATCGCCGAAGCCGAGCTGAACGGCGTCGTAGCCGTCGTTCTCAACGGTCTTCTTCTGCGTCACGACGCAGGGGCCGGCCTCGATGACGGTGACGGGAACCACATTTCCCTTTTCGTCGAAGATCTGCGTCATGCCGATCTTCTTGCCGATGATACCTTTTTGCATTGTTTTACCTCCTATGCAGGTTATTGGTTGGCTTTGCCAACATGACCCCGGCCGCCGGTAGGTTGACTATCAGAGCTTAATCTCGACGTCAACGCCTGCGGGGAGTTCCAGACCCATCAGAGCATCCACGGTCTTGTTGGAGGGCCGCAGAATGTCAATCAGTCTCTTGTGGGTGCGCATCTCGAACTGCTCACGGCTGTCCTTGTACTTGTGCACAGCGCGCAGAATCGTGATGATCTGCTTCTCGGTCGGCAGCGGGACGGGGCCGCTCACGCGGGCGCCGGTGCGCTTCGCCGTCTGGACGATCTTCTCCGCGGACTGATCCACGAGCTGATGATCGTACCCCTTGATTCTGATTCTGATTTTCTCTTTGACTGCCACTTAGAATCGCCTCCTTGTTGTAGTTGGCGGGCGGCGTTTTTATTTCCTTACACTGTTCCGGGTGTTTCGCGTCCGGACATTAAAAAACCGGATTTGACTTTTGCAAGCTAAACCCGGCAAGGTGGCATAAAAACGTCTGGATTCGATGCGGCGCAACAACCCTTCATGCGGCCGTACTCTCGTCCAATATCTGTCGCCCGGTTTAAAATCGGACATACTCCACGGAAAAACCGGCTGGTTATCAGCCGCAACCTCCCGCTTCAACGCATATCTGTCGCAGTCTCGACCTGATTATGATACCACAGGAGACCGCAAAACGCAAGATGAAATTTCTCTTTTTTGGCAGATTTTTTGAAAATTATTTTAGTGAAACTGCCCATGGACTTCAGGGCGAAAAAAGGGGCGGCAAAAGCCGCCCGCTTCTCTTTCTGAGGCTCAGGAGATGCCGATCACGTCCCAGAGGGCGTTGTCGCTGCGGAAGGCCGCCGCCGTCGCGAGCGGAAGCGAGATGCGCAGCACGTCGCCCGCGGCGCGCGGGACGGGGAAGCCGAATTCCGCGAAGCCGGAGCCGAAGGCCACCGGGACGCCCGGCAGGCCGGCGCGAAGCTTATCCTGCGTCAGGTAGGTGAGGACGGACTCGTCGAGCCCGTCGCTCTCCGCCTGCTTCCGCAGCGCCGCGGCCAGACCGTCGAGGTCGGAGAACAGATCGGCGCACGTCACTTCCTCGCCGCTACGGAGATTGACGTTCAGCGTATACCATTCGCAGGACGGGTACGCCTGCGTCGAATCGGTGATGTCCATGGTAAAGGCGACGCTCAGAAAATCCCCGGACGGCAGATAGCACTGGCTGCCTCCCATGAGCGTCAGCAGCCGGTCCGCGGCGGGCGCGGACGAAACGGGCGCGGACGCCGCCTGCGGGGCCGAGGGGGCGGAGGAGGCGGAGGACTCCGCGCCGGAGGACGCGGCGGACGCCGCCTGCGAGCTCAGAAGCGCCTCCTGTCTGCGGCGCTCCTCCTCGATGAGAAGGTTGACCGTCTGCAGGCCGCGCTCCCTGAGCAGCTCGTTGACCTGCTCATAGCCCGTGCCGTCCATCTGCGGATAGGAGACGGCAAAATCGAGGCTTCCCTCCCGCATGGTGTAATCCACTACATGGTAGGTCGCCGTTCTGACAGGAGCTTCCTCGGAGGGCTGAGAGTAAACGGGCGTCTGCCCCTGCCCCCCGCCGTCCTGGATTTCCGGAGCCGCCGAGGCCGCGAGCGGCCGGCTGGCGGCCTGCTCCGCCTCGCCGTCGGAGGCTTTGCAGGAAGGCGCAAGGAACAAAGCAGCCGCCGTCAAAACGGCAGCCGCGGCGCGCAGAGCACGCTTTTTCCATCCGCCCTTCATGGTAAGCTCCCTCTCCCATTCACAATACAATCTCCACGCTCCCGAGGCGCGTGGTATTCCTCTCTATTCTTATACTATTCTGTCGAAAATGGAAATACAAGTGGTAATACATGACAAAAAACAGGCCGTTTGTTTTACATTCCGGATTTGACCTGCTTTCCCGGCTTCGCGGGGCTCTGCACGGCGTCCCCGCGCCTCGGCAGAGCGAGCCAGACGACGGCGGGCGCGGCGGTGAAGAAGGCGTAGAGATAGCGCAGCTCGCAGTACGTCGGCGCGGCGATCATGGTCGTCGCCCAGAGGGCGAGCAGCGGCACGAGGAACAAGGCCCCCTTCCCCTGCCGCCGCGCGAGCAGCAGCGCGAGGGCGAAGAAGACGAGCCAGACCATCGACGCGATGTTGTAGAGCGGGGCGGTGAGGTCTCCCGTCTGGAGCTTTTCCGCGTCCTCCTGCAGGACGGGACGCAGATCCGTCCCGGTGAGGCGCTCGGAGAGGTTCTCCGGCTCGATGCCGTAGGTGTCGCCGTAGCCGACGATGCCCTCGGCGACGATCCAGTTCGTCGTCCCGAGACGCCAGTAGCCCGCCGTCTCCATCAGGAAGGCAATCACATACTCCTTGAAATTCGGGAACAGCATCCCGAACCACGTCGAGAAGAAGCCGCCCTTGTTCGCCTCGAGGAACTCGTCGTCGAAGTCGGTGTGGAATTTGATACGGTCGGCGGTGAAGGCCCAGTACGCCTCCTTCTGCGTCTCGAGCGGGAGGAGCCGGTCAAGGTACGCGGCCTGCTCCTCCGAGATGACGCCGTCCCATCTCACGACGCGCGCCATCTGCTGCAGCGGAATGGCGAGCGACTCGGCGAAGGGACTCTGCGCGTAGCCCAAAGCGCCGTAGAGCGGCCCCTGAACGCCCCAGATCACGACGAGGAGCGAGAGGAAGACGGGCACAAGCCGCTTCCAGTGCGCGCGCAGCTGCATTCCCGCGACGAGGAACACGCAGACGAGCAGGTACAGCCCGTTGTTGCGCAGGAACGCGCACGCGAGGCAGAGCAGGACGAAATGGACGATCCCCTGCCAGCGCAGCAGGCTTTTCCCGCCGGTGCGCACGACGTCGGCGAGGAACAAAACAAGCAGCAGGACGACGCCGCCGAAGGGAACGTCCTTCCAGATGGTGACGGCGTACATCCCGTGCAGCGGCGTGAAGCCGAACCAGAGCGCGAGCAGGACGAGCGCCGGTTTCGGACAGGCGCGGCGGCGCATCCAGTAAAGCGAGTAGCCGAAAATCGACGCCATGCACAGAAGCTGGAACAGCGCGTAGAACGCGACGCCGGCGTTCGGCTCGCCGAACGCGTTCCCGAGCGCGACGAAGACCGCGAGAACCAGCTGAAAGACGACGGGCTGCTGGTTGGAAATCGGGGCGATCCCGGCGGCGCGCACATAGCAGGCGAAGGAGTCGCCCGTCATCAGCGCGGGAAAGTAGACGAAATAGTACAGGAGAAAACCGAGCGCGACAACGCCCGTCCACGACGCCCAGCTCAAAACGCGGGACGAGACGGGCTCCGGCTTGAGCACGCCGAGCGCCGGGAGCGGATGCGCGCGCAGCCAGCGCGAGACCGTTACAAAGAGAGCGGCGAAGAAAACGGTGAAGACGAGCCAGTAGACGGCGTCGGACGCCGACAGGCCGAGGAACTCGGCGGCCTCCTCGTCAATCCGCCGCCCCAGGACGAGCGCGGCGGAAAAGAACGCCGCGAACACGGCAAAGACCGTCCACGTCCGCCGGTCGCGGCAGCGGAGGGCGGCGCGCATCGCGTACGCTCCCGCGGCGGCGGCGAGGCCGCAGAGCAGGTAATTCCATTCCAGCGAGAAGAAGCGGAACAGGAGGTACGCGCAGCCGAGCGAGAACGCGACGCACGCGGCGCGCGTGAGCGGCTCCCGATGCTCAGCGATCCGCTTTTTGATCTGCTTGACCGGCACGGCAGTTCCCCTCCTCCATCAGAGTCAGCATCAGCTCAAAGAGCTGGCGGTGCTTTTTCACGACGACGTCGAGAATCACCCCCGCGACGAAGGAGAGCAGCGCGCACAGCCCCAGCGTGACGGAGACGATGAGCGTCGGGAAGCGCGGCACGAGGCCGGTGCGCAGAAATTCGATCCCGACGGGCAAAAACAGCAGCAGCGCGGCGATCAGAAAGATAAGCGCCGCCGCCCCGAAGAAGGCGAAGGGCTTGTAATCCTTATAGAGGCGGAAGATGGTGCACAGCACCTTCGCGCCGTCGGAGTAGGTGTTGAGCTTCGAGACGCTGCCCTCGGGCCGGTCGCGGTAGCCGACGGGAATCTCGCGGATGAGAAAGTTCTTGTCGACGGCGTGGATCGTCATCTCCGTCTCGATCTCGAAGCCGCGCGAGAGGACGGGGAACGTCTTCACGAAGCCGCGGCTGAACGCGCGATAGCCTGTCATGATGTCGCGCACGTCGGTCGAGAACAGGCGGTTGATCAGCCCCCGCACGAGGCGGTTGCCCGTGTTGTGGAAGGGGCGCTTGTTCTCGGTGAAGTACGTTGAGGAGAGGCGGTCGCCGTTGACCATATCGGCCTCGCCGTCAAGGATTATGCGCACCATCTCCGGCGCGTTCTCCGCCGGGTAGGTGTCGTCGCCGTCGATCATCAGATAGCAGTCGGCGTCGATCTGGCGGAACATGGAGCGAATCACGTTCCCCTTGCCCTGCCGGTACTCGCGGCGCACGATTGCGCCCGCCTCCCGCGCGAGCTCGGCGGTGCGATCGGTGGAATTGTTGTCGTACACATAAATATCAGCCTCGGGCAGGACGCGGCGGTAATCCTCCACGACCTTCCGCACGGTCTTTTCCTCGTTGTAGCAAGGAATCAGCACGGCTACCTTTTTCATCTGCGTTTCCCTCCGGTTTCCGGCTCCTCCGCCGGGTTTGTCCTGCGCGCCGGGCGGGACGCTTCCCCGCCTGCTGCCTATTTATATATAATAGTATAGCGGAATCCGCCGCCCGTACGCCGCTCTATCAAAAAAGTCCCGCCGGACGCCCGGCGGGACTCTCTCTGTCCTTGATTCTATTATCCCCGTTTCCGGGCAGCTTGTCAAGGCCGGAATTGCTCCAGCGTCCCGCTTTCCAGAGCCCGCTGGTAGGCGTCGGACAGGAGGATGCTGAAATCGCTGTCATAGATGAACTCCGGCACCGCGTAGAGATGCGTGCCGTTCGCCAAAAGGAAGCCGAAATTTGAGACGGTCAGCGTGAGGTCAACGTTCCCGTCGGGATCCGTCAGAAGGAAGCTGACGCCCTGCGCCTCGTCGAACAGCCGATAGCGTCCGATGTACTGGTACGCCGCCTGCTCGAAATAGGAAAGCAGCTCCTCGGAATTGTCCGCGGTGAAGCGCCAGCCCTCCGAGCTCTCGATCGTGAGCTGCGTTCCCTCCTCGAACGTGAGGACGTCGTAAAAGGGCGGCGAGAACGCCGTCATGAGAGAGGAATAGGGAGAGAGCTGATAGCCGGCGATGGTGTCCTCCAGCCCGTTTTGCGTCCGGTACGACGCGAGCGCCGCCGCAAAGCCGGCGTCGAGATCCGCGCCCCCTCTCTCCGCCAGAAGCTCGTACAGCGCGGACGCGGCCTGCGCGTCGCCGCCCGTCAGCTCCGTATAGGCGGAGGGTCTCTCGAAGTCCTCCGCGCTGTCCGTGAGGAGGCCGGCGGTCGAGATGCGGCGATAGCCCCCGTCCTCCTGCGCAAGCAGGCGGAAGGAGGCAGCCATCAGCCGGTCGTCCGTGCTCAGGAGCAGGCCGTCCAGCCGGCAGCGCCTGAGCAGGCAGGCCGCCGAGACGGAGACGACGCCGTCCTCGTCCGGCCCCTCCCAGGAGACCGTCTGAACGGCAGGGATGACGACACCCGGCTCGCCCGTCTCGCGCTCGTTGTAGATCTGCAGGAACGCCTCCGCCACGGCCCGATCCTCGGGGGAAAGCTCCGCGCCGTCGTACTGCGGCAGGTAGGTCGAGGAGAGCGCCTCCTCCGTCTCCGCGCTCAGAAGGAATTCCTTCACCCGCTCGCGCAGCTCCGCGACATCGTAGAGCGTCAGCTCTCTGCCCTCGGCGTCGTAGCCGGTTTCCACGCTCATCGGGTCGTCCGGCAGGGCGATGCAGTCAAACCGGTACGTCAGGCGGGAAGCGAGCGTTTTCTCGTCGGGCAGCTCGGGCAGGGTGGAATCGAGGGCAGACGCGAACAGCTCCGCGAGTTGGGCGGGCGTCTCCGACGTGTTCGCCTCCGCCCAGACGGATTCCGCGAGGGCGACCCGCCGGCCGCTGCGGCTCGTCAGCTGGTTTTCGCCGTCCGCGGAGAAAGTGAGGAGCCAGACAGCCTCCTGCCCGCTGAGGCGGCAGGAGCCCGCGGCGAACGACTTCGGCGTCTCAGCCATCGCCTCGCTCCACTCGCTGAGGAAGGCCGCCTCCTCGTCGAGCAGGAAGACGGACGTCCCGTCCTCGGCGTCGATGAACGAGGCGAGCGCGTCATAGGAGAGGACGACGGCCCCGTCGACGGAAATGTCGAGCAGCTCCTCGACAGCCGTCTCAAAGAGCGCCGCGCCGCCCAGCCGGTAGAGCTCGCCGATCGGGACGGTGCTCCCGTCCTCGAGAGTGACGGCGCACGAACCGCTGACAAACAGGCAGCTCGCCCGTCCGCTGAACGGATCGGCGGAGGCCACCGCGACGGCGTCCAGATAATCGCCCTCGTTCATCACGCCGATGAGGATGGAGGAGGCGGTCTCTTCGGCGCTGTCCTCGCCCTCGTCCCCCTCGATGCTGAGGGAAGAGGAGCCGGCGAAGGCGGCGTCCGGATTTTCCTCCGGCTCCACCGACAGATTCAGGAGGTTCGGGAGCAGGATGGCGGCGGCGACCACCATCAGGCACATGGCCCCGGCGAGCGCGAAGCGCCGCACGGCCGGGCGGCGGGACTTCCCGCCCCCGGCGCCCGCGAGCACCTTCTCCCGCAGCGAGCTCTCAGGCCGCAGCTTTCCCACGGCTCCCCGAAGCAGTTCCTCTCTCGTCTTCATGCCTGAATCCCCCTTTCCTCCAGACTCAGCCGCAGCAGCTCGCGGCCGCGGTGAAGCTGCACCTTGACGGTGCTCTCCTTCCTTCCGAGCAGCTGCGCGATCTCATAAATCTTGTAGCCTTCTATATAGTGCAGATGAATGACCTCCCGGTATTTCGCGGGCAGGCGCATGAGCTCCTCGAGCACGCCGAGCTCCTCGGGCGTCTCCTCCGAGAGATCGACGCCCTCCCAGTCGACCCGCCTGCGCCAGAACGGCGCGCGGCGCAGATCGTGGCATTTGTTCGTCGCGACGCGCAGGAGCCAGGCCTTCTCATGCTCCGCGTCCGCAAACTGCGGGGCGCTGCGCAGATAGGCGATGAACGTCTCCTGCACGGCGTCCTCGGCGTCCGGGCGGCTGCACAGCATCACGAAGCACAGGCGGTAGAGCATCGCCCCGTAGCGATCGTACTTCTCCGCCAGATCCCGGCTGATTTCCGTATCCACTCGACTCCCTCCTCCCTTTCTGATTGTAACACGTTCCGGGAGGCAATAGGGTTACAGGAAATAAAAAACTCCCGCGCGGCCCGCCCGCAAAACTTTAGAAAAACTTTAAGAAACCGGGATGACGAAGTCTGCCCGAAATTGGTATAATAAGGGTATCTGTAAATACCGTGCCGCCGTGCGGCACAAACATACAAGGGGGGCAGCCCATGGGAGACTACATCAAGGACGCCTACAAAAAGATCTACCGGCACCCCAAATGGACCGAGGAGGCTCGCGCCTACGAGAACAATCTCGCCGTGGCGCTGTACAAGAACCCGTACGTTCAGCAGGCCTCGCAGGACGCGCTGCGCCGCGTCAGCGACGTGCTCACCGCCTTCTACACCGGCAAGGAGGGCTCCGGCACGCAGACCGAGGCGAAGCTCGGCTCCGCCGAAGAGCTTTCCGCGGGCGTCGAGCAGCTTTCCGGCCAGAAGTCCGATACGTCCTCCGCGGAGAAGGCCGCCCGGGCGAACGAGGCGGCGAAGGAGGCGCAGGCTGTCGAACAGGAGAAGCGCGAGGCGGAGCCGGAGGGCGGCATCGCCGTCAACGACATTCTCACGAGGGCCTTCCTCAACCCGGACGCAAACAGCGCCGGGCAGATTGACACCGGCAATCCGGCGGATCGCGCCGGCCTCGTCGACGCCGTGCTCAACGAGGACGGCAACCTCCGCGAGAAGATGACGATGCTCTTCAACGCCACCGTTTACAACGCGGGGCGCACCGCCGAGTCGACGAACAGCTCCTTTACGCTCAAGCGGCTGTTCGAGCAGATCACGGACAAGGAAGCGCGCGGCAGCGACGCCCTGAAGGGTCTCGACATGAAAACCATCAAAAGCCTGCGCGGCGGCGACATCTATTCGACGGGCCGGCTGGCGGACAAGGTGGGCAAGCGCAGCTACAGCAGTATGTTCAGCGCGTGGCGCGGCTTCTCCTCGCGAAAGCGCCGCAAGGCCAAAAAGGACGGGGAGCCCCAGGGCCTCGGCCTCGAGTACTACGAGCAGCGCGGCATCGGGCCGAGCGAGCGCGAAGCGGCTCTCGCCGCGCCGATCGGGCCGGACGGCAAGCGTCAGGCGCTTTCCTGGCGGGAGGGCGTCGCCACGCTGAAGATGGACAAGGATTCCAAATGGGTGCAGGAGCGGCGAAACAGGGGCTTTCAGCTCATCGCCGGGCCCTCCGGCACGACGATGCGGATGCTCGGCGCGTACAAGCTGCTCGGCGCCTCGCGGGAGCAGCTGCTCGCGTTCCGCCTCGCGCTGATCGCGTGGATGGGCACGTCGCAGGATCACTCGCTCTACGAAATTCTCTACGGGTCGAAGCTCGTCGGCGTGCAGGGCAAGGAGGATCTCAGCGAGGCCGCCAAGACGTACATGACCGTCGATCCGCTCACGCCGCCGCAGCTGCGCAGCATGGCGGCCAGGGAGGGCGAGTTCCCGCACGAGCGCGTGTTCAGCGCCATGCTCGAAGAGCTCGAGAAGCAGCGCGCCGACTTCGGCAAGGCGCACGGTGAAGACGAGCTGCCGAGCGATATGAAGCCGGAAAAGGGTCTGGTGCAGAAGGACGCCGAGAGCCATCTCAGCACCGGGCAGGACAAGGCGCTCAACATCTATACGACCGGCGCGTACCAGATCATGAACCAGTCCATGAAGTTCGGCAAGAAGATCGGCTGGTGGCTCGCCGCGAGAAAGCTCAAGAATACATATCAGGAGGCCAGGCGCCGCATGGAGCAGGGCAAGTCCCTCGACGATATGGAGGGCATCGAGGAGATCTACAACGACGCGACGTACGAGGAAGTGACGGACGATAAGATGTCGAAGGCGATCCGCTCCAACATCCGCATCGCCTCCGCCATGTCGCTCGAGGCGCTGCGCGAGCGCTCCCAGTACCACTCCGTCGGCGCCGACCGCGACGAGGGCCACGACAAGCTCGCCGCGGAGGGCGGCCTCGGCGATGGATACGCCAGGGGCGTCGCCTACCGCGGCCTCGGCATCATGCGGTGGTTCTCCGATTTCAAGGAGGGCAGCACCATCACGCTGTCGTCGCTCACGAGTACGTCCCGCTCGAAGGATACCGCCATCAGCTTCTACAGAAAGGTCAAGAGCAAATTCCGCAGGCCGGTGCTCGCGACGTATTACCTGACGAACAAGAGCGCCGTCGACATCTCCGACACCTCCATCTACGGCGAGGACGAGGTGCTTCTGCCGCGCGGCGCGAAGTTCCGCGTGAAGACGGGGCTGCATCTCAAGGACGAGATGAACCAGGTCGAGCTCGAGGAGGTCGCCGCTCCGCAGGATCGCTCGAATATGGTCGAGGAAAATCCGGATATCGCCGCGAGTCTCCCGCCCGCGGGCTCCGCGCGGGAGCCGGACGAGCTCTCCGGCACCGACCTCTCGAGCGAAAGCGGCACGCTCTCCGAATCCGATTCCGATCAGGATATTGAGGAGCTGGACGAGCTCGAGGAGGCCAGAGCGGTACTGAACGACAAGGAGCAGGATCTCCTGTTCAAGGCGCTGCGCACCATCGACATTGACGGGGACTGCATGGTCACCCGCAACGCGCTCGAGGATCTCTTCCCCGGCCTCTTCACCTCCGCGAAGAACATCGTCGCCGCGCTCAGCGGCAGGCTGACGGAGGACGAGAAGGCCGAAATTCTGCGGCTGTCCGCGCTCGTCGTCAGCCAGCTGGACACGGGCGCTTACGACTTCCTGCTCCCCATGGAGAACATCATCCGCAACCATTTCCCGGCTCTCGCAGCCGCAATCTGATTTTGCCGTCAGCCGCCGCCCGGAGGTCTCTCCCGGCGGCGGTTGACGCGCGCGTGACAGGAGGAAACCGCCATGTCTGACGAAAAGAGACTTGCGCCCGAGTCGCTTGCCGCCCACTATTTCCCGGAGCTGCCCGAGACGGCCTTCGGGAGCGCGGAGGAGGAGCGGGAAGCGTGGCTGCGCTTCCTCGATATGCTGTGCGCGGCGATGCTCCTCTACAAGGAGGAGAACGGGCCGGAGGCCGCCGCCTTCTGCTCCTCGCTCGGCGCGGAGCGTGAGCTCGCGGCGCAGCTGCTGCCGCGCCGCCCCGCCGCGTTTCGCTGCCGCGCGCCGTTCACGGCGGTGCTGGAGGGGCTGCTGCGGCGCGGCGAGCAGACGGAGGCCGCGGGACGTTCCACGCCGTGGGAAACGCTGCTCGGCCTGATTCAGCCCGACCTCACCGGCCTCATCGGCCTGCTCGCGGCCTTCGCGGCGAGCTGCAGCCGCCGGTATGAGCGCGTCTTCGGCGCGCTGCAGGAGCAGACACAGCCGATGGGCCTCCCGACGGCAGGGCTCGCGGAGGATCTCGCCCGTCTTCTCTCCGACCTTCCGGGCGGAGCCTCTCCCCTGCTCGAGCCGGACAGCCTCACGGGCTCGCTCGTCTGGCTTCCCGCGCCGGCCCCGTCGGGCTTTTCCCGGCTGTGCCGTCCGCTCTCGCTGCATCCGCGCGTCTATGAATACCTGACCGGCGCGAAGGGAGCGCCCGGCGCGCTCGAGGAGTACGCGGAGCTGCTCTCGCCGGACGCCGACCCCGGCGAGCCGATCGGCAAGCCCGATCCGGAGACGGTGGCCGGGCTCGCCGCGCGCCTCGCCGGCGAGGGGGCGATTCTGCATCTGCAGGGCCCCGCCGGCTGCGGCAGGACGTTCCTCGCCCACTGTATCGGGCGGCGGCTCGGGACGCCCGTCCTCGCCGTGGACGCGGGGCTGCTCCTCCGCCTTCCGCCGCAGCAGCAGCGCGAGATCGCGATCGACGCCGCGCGCTTCTGCCTGCTCGGGAACGCCCTGCTGCTCCTGCGCCGCCTCGACGCACAGCGCGAGGATCAGGCGGCGGCGCGCGCGCTGCTCACGCTGCTGCACGGCTGCCTGCCCGTCGTGCTCGTCTCCTCCGAGGCGGAAAATCCAGGCTGCTTCCCGGCGGGCGTGCAGCGCTGCACCGTCGCGGTCGAGCGCCCAGACCGGGGGCAGCAGCCGGCGCTGTGGGCGGCGCTCGCCGCGCGGCAGGAGCTGCCCCTCTCCCCCGAGATCGCGCTCGAGGATCTGTGCTCCCGCTTCGACCTGACGCCCGGGCAGATCCGCTCTGTCCTCGCCGACGCCTCGGCGCGCTGCGCGTCGGAGGGACTCTCCGCGATCGGGATGCGGGAGCTCACCGACTCCGTGCGCGCCGCGAGCCGGACGGATCTCGGCGAGTGCGCGTCGCGGCTCTCCGCCCCGTTCACCTGGGACGACCTCAAGCTCGACCCGAAGGCGGAGCAGGATCTGCGCCGCGCGTGCGATCGCCTGCGCCGCCGCGGGACGGTAAACATCGCCTACGGCTTCGACCGGAAGCTTCCCTACGGCAAGGGGCTCTCCATCCTGCTCTACGGCCCTCCCGGCACGGGCAAGACGATGGCGGCGCAGGTCGTCGCGAACGAACTCGAGCTCGACCTCTACCGCATCGACCTCGCGCAGATCTCGAGCAAGTACATCGGCGAGACGCAGAAGAACCTCTCCGGCGTCTTCGACAACGCCCGCTACTCGAACGCCATTCTGTTTTTCGACGAGGCGGACGCGCTGTTCGCCAAGCGGACGGACGTCTCCACCTCCAACGACCGCTACGCGAACGCCGAGACGGCCTTCCTGCTGCAGAAGGTGGAGGAGTACCCCGGCGTGACGATTCTCGCGACGAACCACACGCAAAACTTCGACCCGGCCTTCCGCCGCCGCATTACCTTCCAGATCAATCTGGTGCAGCCGGACGCGGCGCTGCGGCTCAGGCTGTGGCAGAGCGTGTTCCCGCCCGAGACGCCGCTCGAGCCCGGCATCGAGTTCGACCGCCTCGCGGAGCGCGCCGAGCTGACGGGCAGCGGCATCAAGGCGGCCGCCGTCTCCGCGGCCTACGCCGCCGCGGCGTCGGGCGGCGTCGTCACCATGGCGATGATCCGCCGCGCCGCCGTCGAGGAGCTGCGCAAGGCGGGGCGGCTCATTGAGGAGTACGAGCTGTATTGAACAGAACGCCGGACGCGGAAACGCCCCCGGAGCGGCTTCATGCCGCCCCGGGGGCGCTTTTTCGGTATCGGGAATCTCCGGCGTCAGCAGGGCTCGCGCAGGAGAATGCGCAGGCCGTAGCCGGGGAGGCAAAGCGTGCCGGTGGACGGCTCGCCCGTCTCGGCGTCCGTGAGGCCGCCCGGCAGGGCAATCTCGGCGGGAGCGTCGGAGAAATTCTGGACAAAGAGGAACTCGCGGCCCGTCTTTTCGTCGCGGCGCATCGAGACCGTCACGTCCTTCGGGAGGGCGGCGTCAAGGTTTTTGAGGCCGAGCTCGCGGCACAGCATCCCGAGGAAATCGTCGTAAAACGACTGCGGCATCCGGGCGGCAACGTAGTACGCGCGTCCATTGCCGAACGAATTCACGGTGAGTGCCGGCGTTCCGGCGTAGAAGTCGCTGCCGTAGACGGCGAGGGTGCGCGCCGTCGTGGTCTCGACGAGCTGGCAGAGGTCGCCGGAGGCGTACTCGGGCGCGAAGCCGTGCAGTCCGGCGTCCGGCAGAATGCGGACGGTGTTCTTATCGTCGGGATAGAGCGCGTCAATCTCCGTCTGGCGCAGACCGAAGACGCCGTCGAGGCCCTGCCCCGGCGTGCCGCCGAGGAAGCACAGGTCGCTCTCGTCGACGACGCCCGTCCAGTAGGTGCCGACGAGGACGCCGCCGTTCTCGACGAAGCGCGCGAGCTTCTCCGCGATCCCGGCGCGGAGCATATAGAGCATCGGGGCGACGACGAGCTTGTACCGCGTGAAATCGGCCTCCTCGTCGACGACGTCCACGTTGACGCCCTCGCGGAAGAACGGGCGGTAGGCGGAGAGGATGTCCTCCATATAGCCCTTCTGGTGCTTCGTGTTGTGCAGCGCCTGAATCTCCCCGAGCGCCCAGCGGTTCTCCACGTCGTGAATCACGGCGGCCCGCGACGGGAAGACGGAGCCGGCAAGCGCGGAAAGGGACTGGAGGCGCTCGCCGACCTCCGCGACCTCGCGGAAGACGCGGTGCTCCGCGGAGCAGTCATGGTCGACAACGGCGCCGTGGAATTTCTCGGCGCCGCCGCGCCCCTTGCGCCACTGGAAATACTGGACGCTGTCCGAGCCGTGGGCGACGGCCTGCATCGAGGAGAGCATATGCATCCCGGGGCGGCGCAGCTTGCACACGCTCTGCCAGTTTGTCGCGCTCGGGCTCGACTCCATCATCAAAAACGGCTGATCCGGCTTGAGCGAGCGCATCCAGTCGTGCGCCATGGCGGTCGAGGCGGGAAGAGTCTCGTCGCCGTTGTGCCAGGTGGGATAATTATCCCACGAGATCACGTCGCAGACGTCGCGGAACTTGCCGTAGTTGAGGCCGTCATAGAAGCTCATCAGATTCGTCGTGACGGGGACGTCCGGCGAGAACTCGCGCAGCGCGTCCTTCTCGGCCTGCATGAAGGAGACCGTCTGGTCGGTGGTGAAGCGCTTCCAGTCGATGACGTTCATATGGTGGTACGTTTCGCCAATCGACGTCATGGGAGACGAGATCTGCTCCCACGAGCTGTAGCTGTGGCTCCAGAAGGCCGACCAGTGCGCGTGGTTGAGCGCCTCGAGCGTGCCGTATTTCTTTTGCAGCCATGCGCGGTACGCCGCCTGGCACAGCTCGCAGTGGCAGTCGCCGCCGTACTCGTTCGAGATGTGCCAGAGAATGACGGCGGGGTGCCTGCCGAAGCGCTCGGCGAGGGCGCGGTTGATGAGGCGCACCTTTTCGCGGTAGACGGGCGACGTCAGGCAATGGTTGTGCCGGCCGGAAAAGAGAATCCGGCGGCCGTCCGCCTGGACGCGCAGCACCTCCGGGTATTTCTCCGCCATCCAGCCGGGACGTGCCCCGGAGGGCGTCGCGAGGACGGTATAGATCCCCTCCGCGTAGAGGTTGTCGATGATCTCCGCGAGCCAGTCAAAGTCGTACCGGCCCTCCTCGGGCTCGAGGCGCTCCCAGTCGAAGATGCCGACCGAGACGGCGTTCCAGCCCGCAAGCTTCATCAGGCGGACGTCCTCCCGGAGAATGTCCGGGCAGTCAAGCCATTGGCCGGGGTTGTAGTCGCCGCCGTGAAGCAGCACGTTCCATTGTTTCATGCAGATTCCTCCCTGTTTTTCTTCTCCCGCCGTGCGCGGGACGATTTCTCCTATATGTTACCATACCATACCGGTTCAAGACTTGTAAATTGTTTTTCTTTGAAATGATTGAGAAAATCTTTCGGGAGGAATCAGGAGGGGAATTTCAGTCTTCGCCTTTGGACTGCTCGTAAATGGAGAACCAGAGTCCGTCGTCAGAAACACAGTGGAACTTCTGCTTCAGCTCCTCATCCGTCATATTGAAGTGAACACCGAACAGGCGCTCCAGAATCGCTTCGAACGCTTCCTCCTCCCGGGCATGGAAAAGCTCGGAAAACTCTTCCTCCGTAGGGCTCCACCCCAACACCTTCCGGATCAGTGAGACGTCAGGAAGCAGGATTTCTTCTCCGTCCCTTTTGGCCTCTGACACCGGATCTCCGTTTTCCTCCACGCTGAGGAAGAAAGCGCCGTTTTCCTTCCATAAGCAGACAATCGGGGCGCGCAGGTCTTCGCTGAAATTCGTCGAATAGAACCTCCATGAATCCTTACACGCAACCAAGCAGATCTGATAACGGCCTAAATCAAGATATGCTGTTTTTGCAGAATCAGTGCGTATCGATCTCAAGAGTGATGCTATGGACAGCGTAAAGCAGAGTTATTGCCTTCAAGCTCTGCAGGGAGGCCAGTTCAGGCAAATGATTTGTGCCCAATAGGAAAACCTGTGCAGGTACGCTTCATATTGTCCTTTTGGGCAAAAACGGAGAACCGGAGTCCGTCGTCGGAAACACAGCGGAGCTTCTGCTTAAATGCACATCAAGACAGTTTCCGGCCTAGTTTTTCATTTTCATGCTGTCCAAAATGATTTGGGCCGTTTCTTCATCGACATGATTCATGTGCATACAAAGTACAGCCTGAAAATAGTCAGCGTTTTCTTCATCATTTGAAATATATTTTTCCCGATACCTCTGATCCTGCGTAGTGTAATCCAGCAGAAGAGTTCCGTATTCTCCTTCATATTCTTCCGCTGTTTCAGATATGGTGAGTATGTCCTCCTGCTCCTCCATCCACTCCTTTGTTTCAGCATTGGTATAAAGATAATCCTCCTCGACATTGTCGCTTGTTTGTTTCATGATGTCTGCATATGCATACAGTATGACTTCTCCGCCTGTAATCCAGGCGGATGAATCCTTGTCAGGCATATATAAAACATATGTGGAGGTCCAGGGATCTCTATACGGCAATTCTCGGTCATACAATTCCATTTTCCATTCCTCTGGAATTTGAATTTGAACACGGAACTTTTTGTCGCAGACATCCGCCGTAGTGCATTCCACGATTTGCATTCCCTCTATTGCAGCTTCACCTTTCTCTTCAAAGACAGAGAATGGCATTCGTCCGCATCCCGAAAGAAGAAAAGGAAGAAAAATACCACTGAGCACGGCACACAGCAATTTATGTTTCATTGGCTTATCACCCCATTCTGTATTGGATCATTGCAGTATTCCACATAAGGAACGGAAAAGCCGGGACAGCGCCTCGTCACCCGAACACGGCCGCATACGCTTCCGCGAGCTCCTGCTTCTGCCCGTCAGAGAGGGAGCCGCTATTTTCCGTATAGAAGGAGATTGTCTCCATCCGGTTCATCACTCTTTTGCATTCCAGCGCGAGCTCGCGCTCCTTTCCGGTCTCCATCCGGCTGACGATCTCCTCGAGGGAATAATGCATCAAGATCAGATGATCGTTGTCCTCCATGCGCCCGGCGATGGTTTCGCAGTCCTCCCGCACAGCGGGATCGTACTGCCTCATTTCCCCCTGCAGCAGGGAATACTGTTTCTGAAAATCCTCATAATGGGCACGGAACACGACGCCCACCGAGTCTGCGGCTTTGCAGCCCGTCAGAAGCAAAATAATCCAGACGATCGCGGCCACTGCCCGCAGCCTTCTCCGTCTCATACGCTCCCCTTCCTTTCATGACGCGGTTGATTCCGCCGGTCACTCCGCGGCGGAAACCGGCTCTCCCAGAATCTGATGAAACGCCGCGTTCGTCATGGAGACAGAACTGCAGACGGAATACAGGTCTCCAAGCTGGTCAAAAGACAGCGGGCGCGAAAACCGGCTGTAGCTTTGGAGCGTCCGCAATTCCGTCATGGCACGGTCGTAAAACAGCAGCGCGCTCTTTTGATCGGAGCAGAGGAACAGCTCGTCAAGCATTTCGTCAAGCTCTTCGATTGTCTCCCCTGTCTCCTCCGCCGCAAATTCATCAAGAAGGCTCCCCTCGCCGGAGGAGCCGTCGAGCTCCTCCCACAGCGTTCCGGCCGCCTCGCACCGGGCGACCCTGTCGGTTAAGACGGCGTACTCCCGCACAAATTGAAGCCGCAGCTCCTCCGCTTCCCCGGAGCAGGACGAGCCTGCCAGCATCATACAGAAGACAATCAAAGCAAGCAGCGCGCGTTTGCGAACGGCTTTCGTCATACCCCATCCCCTCCCGACACAGCAATATTTTTC
>CALWIH010000044.1 GCA_944380675.1 uncultured Clostridia bacterium
AAATGTTTGACAAACCTACACGCGGCTTTTTCCCCTGATTTCCCATTTTATTTGTGTTTTTCCCGCCGCTGTGGTATCCTGAACATATCAACGCAATAAAAAGGGAGGCGTGTGACAGCGATGCTGCGCTTTGACGATACCATCCGAATCCCGCTTCCGGCGGTGAACGATGTGCGAGAGCTTCTGTCCGGCGGGAGGCTCGTGTCCGGCGCGCTTCCCACGGCCGCGCTGCCGCTTAACCCGCTGCTGTTCCGGCTCTGCCGGGAGCTTTCCCCGGAAAATCCCCTCGCCGCCGCCGGGGCGCTCGCTTCGCGCGTCCTTATCGTGCGCGGCGGCGGGGAGGCCCTCCCGCCCGGGCAGTGGGACGCGGAGGCGTTTTCCGGCCTCCCGGTGCGGACGCCGGAGGGGGACGCGCGCTTTCTCCCGTACGACCTCGCGCCCCTGTTCGAGGGAAGGCGGGGCTGTTTTATCGAGCAGGGGCTGCTGCTTGCCCTGCGCCGCCGCCTTGCCCGCAAATACCGCGTCTTCACGCTCGACGCCTCGCGTCTCGCCGATCGCGTCGGGCCAAACGGCGTGCTTCTCGACTTTCGCACGCGCCCCGGCGGGATGGCGTCCCCCGAGAAGCGCCTGTATATCGAGAGCGTCGCGCAGCAGGATGACGGCGCGCTCCTGTCTCAGATCCGCCTGCTTCTGCCGGAGCTGAACGCCTCCGCCTTCTGTGAGGACGAAGGCGATCTGCTCCGGTACACCTTTTTCCTCGTCGATTTCTCGAAGACGGTCCGCGGCGGAGGCTTCGGCGCGTTCGGTCCCGTCTTCCAAAAGGGGATTTCCGTCCGGATCGACGGCGAGGACGAGCCCGTCGTTTTCCTGCCGTTTGAGAAAAGCGCGAACATGGCGCGGCGCTCGACCATCTCGTTTGTCGACGCGCGGCTGTACGGCGCGCTCGGGGAGCGGCTGATGAACGGCATGACCGTCCGGCGGGCAAACCTCAGCAAGCTCTACGCCTACCGCGGCCTGACGCTCAGCGCCGCGCGCCGCGTCGAGCTTGCGCCCGGCGCGCTCAGCGAGGAGAGCGTCGTCGTGATCGACGACGACGTCCATGCCGAGTACGTCGGCAAAGAGGAGCTGCTCACGGCGCGGCGCGTCCCCGGCGCGAGCGGCGAGACGTGGGAGCTGATCGAGCCGCCCGGAGAGCATCCCGACGTCGTCAAAACGGGAAAATTTCAGGGAAAAATCAAGCTTTCCGGCCTCAACGAGTTCGACGGCGAGGGGCTGATTCTGCGCAATCCGCCGGAAGGACCCGACCTTGCGGCGGAGATCCGCGCGCAGCTCTCCGCCGAGGGGGCGTCCTCGTTCCAGATCCGGATGCCGTTCGTCAAGGGGATGCTGCACGAGGTCGACTTCCTGCGCTTTCTGCGCGAGGAGACGGGCGCCGCCTCCCTCGACGGCCTTGCCTTTACCGACATTTACGGCGTCCGCCGTCCCGCCGCGAAGGTGCGCATTCTCCTGACGAAAAGTATGTTCAAGTGCGCGAAATGGCTTGGGCGCTTTTTTTCCTCGCTTCCCGAGGAGACGCGCGCCCTTTTCGGCGGCGACCCGATGCGCTTTTACTTCCTCCAGCTGCGCAAATACGGCTGGACGCTCTGCGCCGGCGGCACCGACCGCAGCCTCGCGTCCGGCGGGCGGATTTCGCTCAATTACCAGTTTCTCAGCACGCTCGATCTCCGTCCGGACGAACTCGACGCCCTCCTCGCCGGGACGCGGGAGGCGCTCGACGCCCCCGTCGCGGAGCCGGACGGCGGGGATGAGGACGAGCCGGAGGCGGCGCGCCCCGAGCCTGTCTGGCGGCTTGCTTTGCGCCGGAACAGCGCGCTTCTGGCAGACGGGAAGATCCGCTCCGAGCTCGCGCAGGAGCGGCGCGCCGGCGCGCGCGGCGTCTGCTTCGGGCGGCTGACCGCCGAGGGCTGCAACCGCTTCCTCTCGCGCGATCTGCTCGCCTTTCTCCTGCACGCCGCGCGGAACGTCTTCGGCGGCTGGGAGCGTGCGCCGCAGCCGCTGCTCGAGGCGAGAGCGCTCTGTCTCGGCGAAGCGGAGTGCTATCTCCCCGGCGCGGTGCGGGCTGCGGCGGGGGAGGCGTGCGGCTTCCTGCGCAACCCCCACCTCTCGCGCTGCGAGCAGGCGGCTCTGCGGCGCTATGTTCCCGAAAGGGACGGGCGCAGGGCGCGCCTGTATACGGACTACTTCTCTCACCTGACGGGCGTCGCCATGATCCCCTACCGCTCGCTCGCCGCGATGGCGCTCGGCGGCGCGGACTTCGACGGCGACCTGGTGAAGGTGATTACGGAGGAATCGGTCGTGCGCGCCATTCTGCGCGGCATCTGCGGCAAGGAGGAGCGCGGCGGCTTCCTCAAGCGCCGTCTGCCCGTCGTGCAGATTCCGGAGGCCGGGGCGCAGGAGCGCGAGGTGCCGCGCCTCGTCGACTTCGGCACCATCCGCGACACGTTCTCGAACGCCATCGGCCTGCTGTCCTACGCCGCCGTCGCTCTCAGCGAGCGCGAGTACGGCGGGGCTGATCCGGCGTACGCGAACCGGTGCGAGCTGTGCACCATCCTGACGGGCCTGGAGATTGACGCCGCGAAGACGGGCCGCCATCCCGACCTGAGCGGCCTGCTTCCCGCGCAGGAGGGCATTGCTCCCGAGGACAGCCTTTCCGCCCTGCTCGCCGCGTCGCCGTACGTCCGCTGCCTGATGGCGCTGCGCCGTCTGCCGGGCGGCGCGCGGTGCTTCGTGCGGAAGAAGGGGGACGCTTACGCCCTGACGAGTCCTGCCGCCGGGGAGGAGCTCAGCCGCGCCGTCTGCGCTTCGGAATCCGATGCGCGGCTCTCCTCCGTCGGACGCCTCCCGCTCGCCTGTCTGAAGTTCGCGTACGAGCTCGAGCAGCGCGAGCGGAGCGAGGAGGCGGCAGAGCGGAAGCGCCGCGTCGGGGACGAGCGGCTTCCCTGCGGAATCTCCGCGGACGACGCGCGGCTCGCGTTCGCGATCTTCGGCGGGGACGGCGCGGAGGCTCCGCTTTCGGAGCGCGCGGCGTCGTGCCTCAGCGAGCCGGTTCGGCTCCGCCTCGCCGCCCTGATGACGGCGTACTGCGGCGTGATGCGTCTGCCCGCCTATGCCCGCGAGCTATCGGACAGCAGCTCGAACGCCCTCGCCTGCGCCTGCACCATCCTCGGTTTGCAGTACGACGGCGGGGAGCGCGGCGTCGGCCTTCCCGCCGAGCCGGGCTGGGAGGGGGACGACCTGCCCCTTTCCGACGTCCTCGCCGCCGCCCAGGGGGCGATTCTCCGCGCCGCGGGCTTTCTCCCCGGGGAGGCGTACGGCGACGGGGAGGCGCTCGCCGTCATGCGCCGCGCCGCCGCGATGTTCGGGGAGGCCGTCAGCCCGGAAAAGGGGCTGCCGTGGCTTCTGACGGCGCGCGGCAGCCGGCGCGAACGGCTCGCCGGGCTGCTCGGCGAGCGTCCCGATCCCGCGGCAGAGGCGCTTTTGACGCGCTTTTCCTGCGGCGGCTATCATCTGCTCTGCTATCTGCTGCGCGACGCCGCCGCTATGCTGCGGGAGCGCTTTGCCGGCGCCCTCGTGGCAGATCACGCCGAAGACAGCCTCCGGGGGACGCTCCGGCACGCCGCGGCGGACGGCGGGAAAAAGCGGCGGGCCGCGCCCGCTTTTAACCCG
Organism: uncultured Clostridia bacterium; assembly: GCA_944380675.1. Classification (GTDB taxonomy): domain Bacteria; phylum Bacillota; class Clostridia; order Oscillospirales; family Acutalibacteraceae; genus Caccousia. The sequence goes on from CALWIH010000044.1 coordinate 3,727, forward strand.
GCCTTTTACGAGGAGACGTACCGGGAGCTTGCCGCCGTGTACCGGCGCGCCGTGAGCGAGCGCGAGAGCCGCGCCGTCTGGCACGCGGAGCTTGCCGCGCGCTGCCGGAGGCGTCTGCTCGCGCTTTTGCCCGACCCCGCGCAGGCGGCGCTTGCCGTCTATCTGCTGCGCGAAGCCGATCCGGATCGCCGGTTCTTCTGGTCGGGCGCGCTGCGCGGGGACGAGATTCTGCGCGCCGTGAGGGAGGAGGAAAGGCGGAATGCTTGACGAGAAACGCGAATACGAGGAATACACTCTGCCGCCCGCGCCGGATTCGCCGAGGCGGCTCAAGCACTGCACCCTCGGCGAGGGCGGCTTTTCCGGCGTGCGGCGCGCGATGACCGTGACGGCGCGCGGCGCGCTCTTTGCAGGCGGGAAACGCGTCCCCGACGCCGCGGACGTCGAACGGGCGCGGCGCGCGCTGCGCCGGTGGTGCGGCTTCCTGCCGGAGGAGGGCGAGGGCTGGCTGCCCCGGTATTACGAACAGCTGCTGCTCGACGCGGGCACGGAGCAGGGCAAGAGCGTGAGGGGTCTCGAGGAAGACCGAAAGCGCCTCCTGCGCCGGGACAAGGCGGGCGGCTTCCCGCTCGACGCAGAGTGGAGCGCGTCGTGGGGCGAGATGCTCGACGGCAGCGAAGGAGGCAACAACCGCAAGGCTGTCTTCTATGACGGCATCCTCGCCGACGCCCTCGACGCCGGGCCGCTGCAGCGCCGCTTCCTCGTCTGCTCCGGGGCGGATCCGTTCGAGGAGGTTTTCGCCGGGGGCGCGCGCATCGACCGCCGCTGCGGGGGACGGTATTTCGCGGGGGACGCCGACCGCATCCTCAAGCTCGCCGCCGCGTTTCTCCTCGGGAGAACGAACCGCTTCCAGGAGACGGCGCAGATCAACAAGCGCGACGTCACGAACTGGACAACGACGAACAGCCTCGCGAAGAAGACGGAATCGTACGCCCTCTTCCGGTACGGCGCGGAGAACGAGCCGCTCATCGAGGACTTGCGCCGCGCGGTTTTCGGGAACGCGTGCAAGCTGCGGGTCCATCCGGGCTGGCTCGGGCGGTACGGGTTCGCAGCCGCCGGCGAGGAGGAGCTTCCCGCCCTGCGGGAGGCGTACCGCGCGCGCTTCGGCGGCTTCGCGTACTATGCCGATCAGGGCGGCGGGCTGCCGCTCGTCAGGAAGGAGTGAGGAGGAATGGCGCTCGACAGGAAAAGGCTCGCCGTGTTCAGCCTCCTGTACCGCTATCCGCTGTTCTGCCGCGTCCCCGAGGGAGAACGCCGTATCAGCGTCTGGCTCGTCGGCGGACAGGCCGTCCGGGAGGTGTTCGGCGCGGCGTACTGGGCGGGCCAGATAACGGGGTGCCGCCTGCGCCTGTGCGCCGTGTGCGCGGAGCCGGAGACGGCCCTCGCCCGCCTGCGCGAGGCGATGCCCGCCCTGTCCGATCCTGCCTTCCGTTCGTACGCCTCGATCTCGTTCGCCGCGCCGGACGAGGACGATCCGGCGGGAGGGCTGCGGGGAGGCTGCTCGTACGCCGTCGTCTCGACGGGGGACGCGCAGCTCGACCGCCGGGCCGTCGGCGGGCTTCTCGCGCGCTTGTCCGGCAGGGCGCTTCCGCCGCCCGTTTTTCGGTGGGACGAGGAGGAGGCGGGCTTCGTCCTCGAGAACCCGCTTCCGGGGGAGGCTGCGCTCTGCCGCGCCGACCCGGGCCTGGAGCGAATGGCGCGCGCCGTCGATTTCGCCTACGCGCTCGCCTCGAATCCGCGTGTCTCGCGCGCGGAGCAGGAGAAGCGCTTTGCCCTTGATTCGTACAGCGCCCTGTCCTCCTACGCCGCCGCCGTCCATGTGCCGTACAAGCTGCGTCTCTGCGCCGTCTATGCCGGCTGCTGCCAGCGGGAGGCGCCCGCCGTTCTTGTGCGCGCCATTGAAGCCGCGCGGCTCGAGAGCGCGGGCGGCAGGCTTTCGGCGGAGGATCGCCGGATGCTCCGCCTGTACCGGATGCTCATCGCCCTCGAGCACCGGCGCTGGTGCGCCGAGAAGATCGCCGATGGCTACCGCGCTCCGACGCGCGCCGAGTTTGAGGCGTACGCCTATCGAAACGGCCTGCGCCACGTCGACCGGGAGAGAAAGCTGCACCCCTGCCTCTGTGCCTGCGGAGAAAACGGACTCACGCCCGGCCTGTGGAGCGCTTCCCCGGACGACGAGTCCCTCTCCGAGCTCGACCGCGTCTCCCTGCGCAGCCGGGAGATCGCCGCGCGCCGCTACGCCGGAAAGCGGGCGGCGCTCCTCCCCGCCGTCGGAACGCTGCGCGCGCTGCCTCCCGCGGTGAGCGAGGCCGCCGTCTCCCGGATCGTTTCGTCGCTGGATAAGCTCTTCGCCGGCGTGGACGACGCCTCCGACCGATTCTTCCGCGCCGTCTCCGACGCGCGGGAGGAGGCGAAAAAGCTGGGGCGGACTGCCGCCGTGGAACGCTGTCTCGCCGCTCTCGAGAGCGACGAGGCCGTCCGCGCCGCGCTGGCGTGGAACGCCCGCACCGACTTCTTCGCGACGGACGCCCAGCTCGTTGAGCTGCTGCCCTTCTGCCGCCGCCAGTGCGAGGGGGAGAAAACGGTCGTCATCCTGACGGGCGGCCTGCGCGAGCGGGATAGCACCGCCCTTTTGCGCGACGCCGCCGTCCCGGTTGCCCTGTGCGCCGCGCGCGCCGTCTTCGCCGGCCCCGGCGTCGGGGAGGAGCCGTGCGCCCGGATTCTTTCTGAATTCTTCCGCCGCCGCGGCGGGAACACGCAAACGGCGGCAAAGAGCCTCGATCTGGACGACGTCCCCGCCGTTGTCCGCTTTCTCACCGCGCGCAGCGGCAAAGACGGCGAGCTGCTCGTCTGCCTCGACGGCGTGCGTGGGAAAAAGCGCCTCGAGCGCGCCGTGCGCGGCCTCGCCGCCGCCTGGCCCATCCGACTCGTCAGCCTCGCCGAGGACGGCGGCCTCTGGGTGGACGGCGAGCCCTCCGGCGTCTTTTTCGACCCGTCCGCCGTCTCCCTCGACGAGTTTCTCCTGCTCACGAACGGCCGGTACAGCAACGCGTTCGCGCAGAGTCCCGTCTTCGGCGGGGATGTGCTGAGCGGCCTGTCGCGCCTTTTTCTGCGATATTCCGCCCGGCAGGCGGAGGGCTCCGTCTGGGGTCTGCTCGTCCGGGAGGTGTTTCAGAACCGCGCCCTCGCCGACGCCGGAACGGGGCGCGTCACAGCCGATCTCGGCGCGGTGCGGCTGCCGCGGGAGTTTTCCGGCGTGCCTCCGGCGGGAAGGCTCCTCGAAGTCCTCGGGGAGCTGGAAGGGCTCGGCCTGGTGCGCGGCCTGTCCGCAGAGGGGACGCGCGCGTCCTTCACGCCGGACCCGCAGCTGCGCCTGCTCACGGCGCGGACGGGAAGCCTGTTCGAGCTCTTCGTCTGGCACGCCGTGCGCAGCCTCGGCCTGTTCGACGAGGTGCAGAGCGGCGTCGAGTTCGTCTGGCAGGCGGCGTCCGGGGGAGAGGGCGGCATGGAGACGCGCAACGAGATCGACGTGATGATCGGCTGCGGCTGCCATCCGATTTTCCTCTCCTGCAAGGACACGCGGCAGATCGCCGAGGAGATGGTGTATCAGCTTTCCGGCGTCTCGGAGCGCTTCGGCGCGTACCCCGTCTGGGCGCTCAGCCGCGAGCTGCCGTATTATCTCAGCCTGACAAAGCGAGAAAACGGCGACGCGAACGGCCGCGCGGTGATCAGCCGCGCGCTCGGCATGGGCGTCTCCGTCCTCGGCCGCGAGACCTTCGAGGACGAGGAGCGCCTTCGCGCCGCGATGGAAGCCGTCCGTCGGGGCCATGTCGTCTGCGGCGGGACTGTCGTGCGGTAGAGAACCGTCCTCGCCCAAAAATAAGAAAATCCCGGCTCCGCGCGGGAGCCGGGATTTTTTGACGCCGTAAAAACTCAGTTGTCCTTGGAATGGCGCTCGCCGATCTGGAAATCGTCGGCGTGCTGGAACATATAGAGGACGGTCATCGGCTTCGAGCCGGTGAGCTTCTCGAAATCGTCGGTGAAGGTGTCCATCTTGCCCTCGCGGATGGCCTGGGCAAAGGTGACCATGCCGTCGGAGGAGAAGGGAGCCTCGCTGTCTTTCTTGAAAACGCCGTCGGTCGTTCTCGGAACGCCCATCGCGTCGAAGATCTGGTAGTTCTCCTCGTCGGTGATCTCCTGATAGCGGACGTTGTTGCCGGTGGCCTGGTTGCCGTAGGCGCAGAACTCGGAGATCGTCATGAGCTCGGGGCCGTTGATGTCGAGCGTCGCGTGATCGTACTCCGCGCCGCGGTGCAGCGCGTAGGCCACCGCCTTCGCGCAGTCCTTGCGGGAGATGTACGCCATCTTTCCGTCGCCCTGGCTGTTCTTCAGGACGCCGTCGAGCTTCACATAGGTGAAGTAGTTCGTGATCATCGCCTCGGCGTACTGCGAGTTGCGCAGGAAGATGTAATCGAGGCCCGCCGCCTTGATGTAGTTTTCCGTGTAGATGTGATCCTTCTTCTCGACGCTCGGGTTCGTCTCGTCGCCCGCGTTCACGAGGGAGGTGTAGACAATCTGCTTGACGCCGGCAGCCTTCGCCGCGTCGACGACGTTCCTGTGCGCGTTCTGACGCTTCGCGCCGACGAACGGCATCGAGATGAGGGCCAGGCGATCCGCGCCGGTGAAGGCCTCGACGAGACCGTCGGGGGAGTTGAAGTTCGTCTTGCGCGTCTCAACGCCCTTCGCCGCGTACTTTTCGAGCGCAGCCTCGCTGTAGCCGCAGAAGATCAGGTTCGAGGGGGACTCGAGCGTCAGAAGAATTTCAGCGGCCTGTCCGCCCAGATTTCCGTCGACGCCCGTCAGTAACAGCTTGCCCATGTGAATGACCTCCCATAATAAATTGATTGCCCGATGTGGAAAACCTTCGGGCGATTTGTCTGTGTTTTTATTATACCGCCCGGTGAGCGGAAATTGCAAAGACAAAAAGAAAATCGCCTATTGTGTTTTCAAATAAGTCGTTAACTCCTTCACAAAGAGGTCGAGCGATTCGCTTTCCCCGGCGAAATACTTCATTTCCAGGCGGAAGCGGTGGTTCGTGTTCTCGATGGGAATGCGGCGCAGCTCGCCCTCGTACTCCGCGGGGAAGCAGTTGTCCGGCGCGAAGCCGATGATCCCCTCCGTCAGGATGAGGAACAGCTCGGCCTCGAAGTCGGAGGCGGTGCGCTGGATATTCGGGTAATACCCGTCGAGCTTCGCGTGCTCGATCATCCCCTGATACGAGAGGCCGATGACCTCCGGCGCGAGCATGACGAGCGGGAAGCGGTACAGCTCCTCCTTCGGGATGACCTCCCGCATAAAGAGCGGATGCCCCTTCGGGACGAGCGCCTGATATTCCCCCTCGTACAGCGTCAGCGTCTGCACCTCGGCGGTGTACTCCGGCTCGAAGTCGATGCCGACGGCGGCGTCGCATTTGCGGATCCACAGTGTCTGCGAGGCGTCGCGGAAGGAGCAGTGCATCACGTCGATGAGCACGCCCGGATGGCGCTCCCGGAAGCCGCGCACGAAGGGCAGCAGGATCGTCTGATCGATGCTCGACGTAAAGCACAGCCGGATGCGCGCCTCCGTCTCCTCGAGCCGCGGCAGCACCGCCTTCATGCGCTCGTACTGCTGCAGAAGGAGCTTCGCGTCGCGGTAAAACTGCTTTCCCGCCGCCGTCGGCTGAATGGGCAGCGTCCCACGGTCGAACAGCCGCACGCCGAACTCCTCCTCGAGCGAGTTGACGAACTGCGTTACCGACGTCTGCGAGATGTAGTTTTTCTGTGCCGTCCTTGTGTAGCTGCGCGTTTCATACAGGTCGATAAAGTACGGAAGCTTTTCCAGTCTCAATCCGAATCCCCTCCTTACGTTCCGCGGTCCGGTTCTCTGGTTTCATTATAGCACAGATCGGCGTTCCAAAACAAAAAGGGACGGCTCCTTTCTGAGAAGGAGAACCGTCCTTTTCTTTATTCCTCCATGAGCGGGAGCCGCAGCGTGAAGACGCTGCCCTTTCCCGGCAGGGACGACGCCTCCGCGCTTCCGCCGTGCTCAAGCGCGACGCTGCGCACGAGGAAGAGCCCAAGCCCCTCGCCGCCGTCGTCCGCGCGGGTCGTGAAGCCCTGCTCGAAGAGATGCGGAAGGTTTTCCTCCGCGATGCCGGAGCCGGTGTCGCGCACGTCGATCCGCGCCATACCCTCCTCCCGCGTCAGGGAGAGCGTCACGCTGCCGTCCTCCGGGGTGAAGGAGACGGCGTTGTAGCACAGATTTTCCAGGGCTGCGCGCAGCCTTTTCTCATCGGCAGCTGCGAAAAGCTCCTCCGACGGAAGCTCCAACGCAAAGCTTTGCCCGCCAAGCTCCATGTCGGGCCGGTTGTCACGATAAAAGCGGCGCAGAAAATCATTCAGGGATATCGGGCTGCGCACAAGAGTCTGCCGTTCGCCTCTCGAAAACCGCTGCAGCGCGCCGAACCGCTCCTCCACCGCGTCGATGCGCTCGGTCAGCGCGTCGAGATAGGAGGCGACCTCCTGGTCGAGCGCCACGCCGCCCGTCCGGACGAGCTCAGCGTAGCCGCGCACCGCGGAGAGCGGGTTTTTGAGATCGTGGATGACGCTGCCGAGGAGCTCCCGGCGCTCCCGAAGGAGCGTCTCCATCGCCTGCGTGCGCCGCTCGACCTCCTCCTGCAGGTGGAGCGTCAGACGCCGGTTTTCCTGTGAGATCAGCATCGAACGCCGCGCGGACAGCGCCGCAAAGCCCGCCGCGAGCAGGAAGCCGCCGTACTCGTCCGGCCACGCGCCGCGGATCGGCTCAAAATAGCCGACCGAGAGCACGGAGATCGCCGCAAACAGGCCGTGGAGTCCGGAGGCGCACAGCAGATACCGCCCGAGCGGATCGCTCGATCGCAGCGCGCGGACGGAGAGGCCGATCAGATACAGCCCCGCGGCGAGCCGCCAGACAAAGATCAGGATGCCGTAACCGTTGATGAACGCCGGCGCGAACGGGAGCACGAAAAGCGGGAAGACGACGCACACCCCGCACAGCGCGGCTGCCGCGGGGACGGCGAGCTTCCGGTGGAACCACCGCACCGCCGCGCCGGAGAGCTCCCCCGCGATGAGCACGGCGCACAGCAGGACGAGCGCTCCGCAGAAATCCTCGAGCGCGTAGAGCGGCCGCACGAGCGGCACGGCGAGCGCACGCAGGAACGGGTAGCAGACGCGCGCGGAAAAGGCGAGGCACAAAAGGCCGAGCCGCCGCGCCAGCCTGTCGCGCCGCGCCGCCCACACCGCGAGGCTTGAAAGCGCCGCGGCCAGCGGGCAGAAGCATAAAAAGCCGTAGACGGCGAGCCGCGCCGCCGTCATGCGCGCGATGGCGGCCGGCGTCCCGACGGCGGGAGGGTAGTACAGGCCGGAATAATAGTGCGAGTAGTTCGCACACTGGATGACGATCTCCGTCTCCTCTGCGGCAGAGAAGGAGTAGACGCCGTCCGCAACGAGAGGCTCGTACGGCTCGACGCTTCCCTGACTGCCCGCGAGTGCCCCGCCGATGTAAACGCGGCCCGCGCAGAGCAGCTCCGGCAGATACAGCGAGAGCGTTTCCTCCTCGCCCTCGTTTTTGAGCACAATGCGGTAGGTGACCTCCCCGTACGGACTGCCGAGCAGCTCGGAGAAATTCGCGTTCTCCCCGGCGTATCCGTACCGTTCCGCCGTCCTCCCGGCAGAGAAGTCCTCCGGCTCGAGCAGCTCGCCGGGATAGATCTCCCACCCGTCGACGAGAAAGGCGGGAGCCTCCCGGTCTTCCTGCAGCACGCAGAAGCCCCAGCCCCCGGGCAGGGCGGAGACGTATTTGTTGTCAAAGCGCAGCATCGTCCCGAAGAAGATCAGCCCTGCCAGCAGGACGAGCAGCAGAGAGAGAATCCCTTTTTTCATAGATACCTCACCGGCAGCCTTCCGTCACGCGTCTTTTCCCGAACGGAAGCGGTAGCCCTTGCGGCGGACGGTCTCAATGTAGCTCTCGCCGGGACACAGCAGCTCGAGCTTCTGGCGCACGCGCGCCATGCACACCTGCATATTGTGCAGTCCGCGATTCATGGGAGACTTCCAAACGCGATCGTAAAGCTGCGCGTAGGAGAAAACCTGATTGGGGTTCTGCGCGAGGAAGGCGAGCAAATCGAACTCCAGCGCCGTGAACGACGCCGTCTCCTCGCCGCGCCGCACCTCGCGCAGGCCGAGATCGATGCTGAGACTGCCGAAGCGCAGCACCCCGGCGGGCTCCCGATCGTGCCGCCGGCGAATCCGCAGCCGGAGCCGCAGCTCGAGCTCGACCAGGGAATAAGGCTTCGCCATATAATCGTCGCCGCCCGCCATCAGGCCGCGGACGCGGTCATCCTCCCGCGCGTAGGCGGAGAGGAAGAGGATCGGCACGCTGCTCGTCTCCCGCAGACGCCGGCAGACGGCCACGCCGTCCATTCCCGGCATATCGACGTCGAGCACCACCGCGTCAAGGGACGTGCCCTCCGCGACGGAGAGCGCCTCTGCGCTGTTTTTCGCGAGCAGCACCTCATAGCCCTGCTTTTTCAGATACGCCTCGTTCGCCGTCTGCACATGGGGATCGTCGTCTACCAGCAAAATCCGGTACATGGAAAATTCTCCTTTTTCAGCGCCGGAAGCTCCGGCTTGCTGTCCCTATCATATCATAAACGGGAGAATGCGAAAAGTCACAGGTTCGTCACATTGCCCCGTCAAAAAAGACACGCCGCAGCGGCCTTGCCCTGCAGCGTGTCGTTTCGCCTATTCCTTTTCAAAATCGCGGTACATCAGGCTCGGCTGGATGCCGGTGTTGTTCTGGTATTTTCCGCTGTGATACGGCTCATACTCGCCGAGAATATCGTGGTAGTAGATCTGACAGATCTCCACGTTCGGATAGATAACGATCGGCTGCACGCAGAAGATCTCGAGCGTCCAGTAGCCGGAAAAGCCGACGTCGCCGAAGCCTGCCGTCACATGGACAAAAAGCCCCAGCCGGCCCGTCGAGGAGCGTCCCTCAAGCATCGGGACGAGGCGGTCGGTGCGCGTGAATTCGTTCGTCCGCCCGAGATAGAGGCGGTTCGGCTCGAGCCGCAGGCCGCTCTCCGGGATGACGAGGCGGCGGCACGGGTTCGGCGTCTTCATGTCGAGCACCCGGTTCTCGTAGACGAGCAGCTCGGGCGCGAGCGTAAGGTTGTAGCTGTTCGGATTCAGGCGGCGCTCGTCGAACGGCTCGATGACGATGTCCTTCCCGATGCGCCGCAGAATTTCCCTTCCTGATAAAATCATGCGCCCGCCTCAGCCGCGGTTGCCGCTCAGATAGAAGATCGCGATGCCGCCCGGCCCGGTGTGCGCGCCGAGGATCGGCCCGAGATCGTTGACGATGATCTCCTTCGGATGGACGCGGCTCTTCGTCTGCTTGTAGAGATATTTCGCGTCGTCGGGGGAATCGCAGTGGACGATGAACACCGTCTGCCGCTCCGGCTGCTGGATGGTCTTTTCCATCTGGTTGAGGAGCGTGTCGAGCGACTGCTTGCGCCCGCGTACCTTGGCCGCCGGGATGAGGTGCCCCTCGTCGTCGATGCGCAGGACGGGCTTGATGCCGAGCATCGAGCCGAACAGCGCCGCCGCCGCGGAGAGACGCCCGCCGCGCTTCAAGTGGTTGAGGTCGTCGACGGTGAAATACTGCGACAGGCTGAAGCGGTTGACGCTGACCCACTCGGCGGCCTCGTCGATGGTCGCGCCCTCCTGCTGCCTGCGCGCCGCGTAGTAGACGAGCAGGCCCTCGCCCATCGAGACGGCCAGCGAGTCGACCGGCACGACGCGCCGCTCAGGATATTTCTCCTTGAGCTGGCGGATGGCTTCGAGCGCGCGCTCGTAGGTGCCGGAGAGGGAGGAGGAAAAGCCGATGTACAGGACGTCGAGTCCGTTCTGAAGATACGGCTCGAACGTCTCAAGGAAGGTGATGGTGTTGATCTGGTTCGTCTTGGACATCTCCCCGGCGCGCAGGCGGGCGTAGAATTCCTTGCTCGACATCTCGCGCGCATCCGGGTAATTGTGGTACACCTCGTCCCCGATGATGAACTCCATGGGGATGACCGTGACGCCGAGCTCCTCAACAAGCTTCGGGGTCAAATCGCTGGTGGAATCCGTGACAATCTGATACTTCGCCATGAAGGGCTGCACTCCTCTCAACGATCATTCAAACAAAAGGGATCAGTATTTGTTCTCCGCCATGAAGAACAGCGCGATGGTGCCGGGACCGGAATGGGCGCCGATGACGGGGCCGATCATGTTGATATAGACCTTCGTGCCGGGGAATTTCTCCCGGATCTGCGCCGCGACGTACTCGGCGTCCTGCTGGGCGTCGCCGTGGCTCAGGAAGACGGTCTTGGCGTTCTCGAGCTTCGCCGTCTTGCCCATGTGGCGCACGAGCGCGTCGAGCGACTGGCGGCGGCCGCGCACCTTCTCCATCGGGATGAGATGTCCCTCGTCGTCGACGTGCAGGACGGGCTTGATGCCGAGCATGGTGCCCACGAAGGCCGCCGTGCTGCTCACGCGCCCGCCGCGCTTCAAATGGTTCAGATCGTCGACGGTGAACCAGTGCGCGAGGTGGTTGCGGTTCTCGATCACCCACTGCTCAAGCTCCTCCATCGTAAGGCCGGCGCGCTTCTGCTGCACGGCGTAATAGACGAGCAGAGCCTCGCCCATCGAGGCGGCGAGCGTGTCGACGACGATCACCTTTCTCTCCGGGAAGCGGGAGGAGAGCTCCTCCACGGCCATGCGGGCGCTGTTGTACGTCCCCGAGAGGCCGGAGGAAAACGCCATATAGAAAATGTCGTGACCGGCGCTGAGCACGGGGGTGAAGACGTCGATGAAGGTGGCGGTATTGATCTGGTTCGTGGTGGAGCTTTCGCCGGCGCGGATGCGGCTGTAGAACTCCTTGGCGCTCATGTCGCGCTCATCGGGATAGTTGCGGTATACTTTTTCGCCGATGACGAATTCCATGGGGATGACCTGAATGTCGAGCTCCTCGATCAGGGCGGGGGTGAAATCGCAGTTGGAATCAGTGATGATCCTGTAGTCGGGCATGGAATCGGACTCCTTTCCTCTTTGACGGTATATGGGAAAACATGGGAAAATCAGTTGGCGTTATTTCACTATTATACCCTTTTTTTGCGGGGCTGTCCACCGTTTCGGGGAAAAGAAGGCAGGAAAAAGGCTTCCCTCCGCAAAGGAAGGGAAGCCCGTTTCTCCAAAGGACCCGCCTGGCCGTAATGTGTGAGAATAACCTGCCTACTGATAGCAGGTGGGTGCCCGCCCAACGGTTTCTCGCTCCCTTCCTCCGGCAAAGCCGGGAGGTCTGCAGTCCCCCGCCGGAGCTAAGCTCCCGATTTAAAATTGTAGGGTTATCATACGCAAGTCCGCGAACCAGGCAGGAAGAATTCGTGTTATTCCCCGGCGTCCTCGTCCTCAAAGGAGGCAAAGCGCTCTTCAAACTCAGCCGCGAGGCGGTCGAGCAGCTCCTCATCCTCCACCTCGGCGAGAATTTCCTCGCCGTCCTCCTCGATGGTCTGGAAGATGTAGTACGTAGCCTCGCTCTCCACTTCCTCCTGCGGATCGTCAAAGGTGGGGAGCAGGGCGAAAAAGTGGCCTTCCTCGTTTTCTATCTCATCCAGAATCTCAAACTCGTGCTCCTGGCCGTCTTCATCAACCAGAGTGAGCAGATCTGCGCCGAAATCATCGTTCATCATTGGGATTGCTCCTTCCAAAAGAACTCTTTCGTAATGTATTTTATATGCGATTGAGGAGAAAGTCAACTGGTAAATCGGAGAAAGTGAAAATTCACAGTTTTTTTTCACGAAACGGATTTTTTTCAGAAAAAAGACTTGACATTCCCCGGAAAAGGGTGTATATTATAATCACAGAAAAGGAAGAGGTACAAAGAAAGCAGACGAAAAAATCCTGAGCCGAGAAGCTGAAGAGAAGGGGCTTTGCATTAACAAAGTTTTTTCAGAATGCTTCCTTCAGGAGAAGAAAAAGATGACGTCTGCGGATTGTAAGACTCACTTTTGTGTAGATGAAAAAGAAAGGGGTGCAGTCCGATGGACAATAAGCCGCAGCAGTATCCGGCAGGCGCAGTTCTGTTGGACTGTGTCTGCTGAGATAAAGGAAAACAGGTTTCCCAAAATCGGTGATGCCGATGACTACCAGAGGAATGATTGCAAAGGCATAGAGGTATGTATTGTAATTGTTCGGAAAAGGGAAAGGCGGCTGGCCGTAAATAAAGCGTTATCTGAAATCTAATCTGAGCCCGTGAAGCTCAGAGTGTAATTGAACCAACAGGCAGAAAGGAACGGGAAGTTTATCCAGTGCAGTTTCTGAGTTTGGTCTCAATGAATCGAAGGTTTACAGAATAGCGTGATCTATTTTCAAAAACCCGATTGTAGCTTTTGAAAAAGCAGGAAACCGGTGAGGTTTCAGAAACAAAAAGAGTGCGGTAATTCTGGAAAATAGTTAAGCACGCATGAGATTCTGAAAACTTTTTTCTTAGGTGAAATCCCATGTACTGATTTTTCCGCTTCGAAAGAAGCCTCGGATATTTCCCTTAGCGGTGATATTTAACAGTTACAGCAACATTCTTTCTCGAAAAGGATGACTGGAAACAAAATCTCCAAGCAGTGATAAAGCGGAAGCTCCGGAAAAGGAGTGGATTTTCCCCTTAGCAGTGACATTTAATCGTTACGGCAACGATCCTTCATTTGGACGACCGGAAACAAATTAAATTCCATGCAGCGATTCTATAGAAGCTTCGATGATGAAGCGTTGTTCCTCGCGATGAATTGATGTAGCTGCGGCAACGGTTCCCGAGGGGGAACAGACCGGAAGCAAAATGTTCCAGCAGAGAACCTATAGAGCTTCGAAGGTGAAGCGTTGTTTCCTTCAGCGATGATTTTTAGCAGCTGCGGCAACGGTTTCCGAAAGGGAACAGACCGAAAGCAAAAGAATCCCAGCAGAGAACAATGAAGGCTTCGAAGGTGAAGCGATGTTCCCAGGCGAAGAATTTTTGTAGTTACGGCAACCGCTTCTGAGAGGAAGCAGACCGGAAACAAAAGGCTCCAGCAGAGAACAATAGAAGCTTCGAAGGAGAAGTATTTATCACAAGCGGAGAAAAGATGTAGTTGCAGTTTCGTTCGAAAGAATGACTGTATACACCTCCAAGACCCCAGCGTTGATATGATTGATTCGGGAGCCCCGGCCGGTACCGCCGGGGCTCCCTTGATCTGTCCGGACGCTTTTTTCGCGTCCGCTTTCCGAGAAAATTTTCCCGGGGGTGAGAAAATCACTTTTCTCTCCCCGGGTTTTTGCTATAATAGAGAACAGATACACGATCACCAGCAGAAAGGCGGAAATCAGCATGGAAAATAAAATTTGGGACGTCATCATCGTGGGCGGAGGCCCCGGCGGCTATACGGCGGCGCTCTACTGCGGCCGCGCCGCGCTCTCCGTCCTCGTCCTCGAGAAAATGGCTCCCGGCGGCCAGATGGGCACCACGGATCAAATCGATAACTACCCCGGCTTCCCGGAGGGCATCAACGGCTTCGACCTCGCGATGCAGATGCAGCAGAGCGCCGAGCGCTTCGGCGCGGAGACGCGCCTTGAGGACGTGACGGACCTTTCTCTTGAGGGAGACGTGAAGACTGTCGTGACCTCCTCCGGCGAGTACAAGGCGCGCACGGTTATCCTGGCCACAGGCGCCGCGCCGCGCGAGCTCGGTCTGCCCCGCGAGCGCGAACTCAGGGGCCGCGGCGTTTCCTACTGCGCGACCTGCGACGGGATGTTCTACCGCGGCAGGGACGTCGTGGTCGTCGGCGGCGGCAACACGGCGGCGGCGGACGCGCTCTACCTCTCGAAGCTCTGCCGCAAGGTGACAATCGTGCACCGCCGCGATACGCTCCGCGCGTCGAAGGCGTACCTCAAGCCGCTGCAGGACTGCGAGAACGTCGAAATCCTCTGGAACACCCTGCCCGAGGAAATCCTCGGCGAGAACGCTGTCTCCGGCCTGCGCGTGAAGAACAAGCTGACCGGCGAATTGCAGGACGTTCCCTGCGCCGGCGTCTTTGTCGCGATCGGCAACGAACCGAACACCGCCCTGTTTGCGGACAACGTCACGCTTGACGGCGGCTACGTCGCTGCGGACGAGACGACCCGCACAAACCTCCCCGGCGTGTACGCGGTCGGCGATGTCCGCCGCAAGCCGCTGCGCCAGGTCGTCACCGCCGTCGCCGACGGCGCCATGGCCTCCCATTTTATTGAGGAGTATCTCTCGCAGCAAGATACTCTCTGATCAAGATTTGCCGGATTGACATACTTTAGCAGCTTGTGTATGATGATGGAAGGAAGGCAACGGCGTGTGCCTGTCAAAGCGCTGAGGCAGGGGAGTGTGCCGAAACGCATTGCCTTGCGGAGCTTGCGAGAGGGGTTGTGCAGTGAAACCTCAAACCGGCGTAGGCTGAAAGTCGAAAGAAAATGCTTCGGAAGGGAGCGTTGCAGAATGAAAAACTGCGGCGCTCTCTTTTTTGCTTTTCAGCGCAAGCTTGAGATCGGGAAAGCAGAGAAAACCACGGAGTTTTCCGCAAAAAGGGCGCAAATCAACAGACTCTGGGGCGATCCCAGCGCCAAATGTGGAAAACTATTTTGTTTTTTCGTCTCAGGCCGTCATTTT
>CALWIH010000045.1 GCA_944380675.1 uncultured Clostridia bacterium
ATCGCAGGGTCGTTGGTTCGAGTCCAACTTGGGGAGCCAGTGAAAAGCCTGAACGCGAAAGCGTTCGGGCTTTTTTCTATACCATTTAAAGAACGGCATTTCCCAAGACGGACGCAGTCTGTGCGTGCGCAGCCGGGCAGCCGGGGAAGCGGAACCGCTCTCCCGGCCGCCGACGCTGCGCGTCCGACGCAAGCGCCGCCCGCAAGGCAGACCCTTGAGCCGAATACGATTTTGAAACGCTTATTCCCAATATTCCGGCGCGAGATTTTCGGCGAGCATCTCCCGCACATAGGGGATGCTCATATTCCCGATGCCGTGCGCCGCCGCGAGCTCGTCCGTGTACGCCGAGAGCGGATAGAGCCGCATATTCGCGAACCATTTGTCGTAGTGCATCACCACCGGCGTCGCCGTCACGGAGCCAATCGCCGTGTCCGACGAGCCGTCCGGCTGGACGGTTTTGGTCGCCTTGAAGCCGAGGACAATCCCGACGAGGTTGTCCAGCCTGTCCTGCGCGGAGACGTAGTTGCCGAGCGAGTACGCGACCGGCACGGCGCGGCCGTCGGCGGACGTCACCGTCTCGATCGGCTGGACGACGTGCGGGTGCGTCCCGATGATAATATCCGCGCCCCAGTCGGCGAGCTTCTGCGCGAGCGCTCTCTGGCTGTCGGACACATTGTGCGTGTTCTCCACGCCCCAGTGGACGCTGACGGCCACCACGTCGGCGCGCTCGGCTGCGTACGCGATCTGCGCCGCGAGGACATCCTCCTCCGAGGTATAGATGACGCTCGCCTCCGCGCCGGACGGCGTCGCCAGCCCGTTCGTCATCTCCGTGTACGCGAGGAAGGCGAAGGTGATGCCGTTGACCTCCGTGTAGGACGCGTTGTCCGCCTCCCTGTCGCGGTACAGGCCGCTCGTGACGCAGTCCTCCGGCATCGACTCCCAGAAGCGGAGCGTCGAGGCGATTCCCTCCGCGCCCTTGTCGTAGGTGTGGTTGTTCGCGAGGAAGAAGCCGCGGAAGCCGATGCGGTACAGCTCGCGCGCGACGTCCCCCGGTGAGCAGAAGCGCGGGTAGGAGGACGGCTCGAGCTCGTCGGAGACAAGCGTCTCCACATTGATGAGGTTCAGATCATACCCCTCGTAAATCGGGACGGCGTTCTCGTAGAGGTAGGAAAAGTCGTACCCTTCTTCCCCCGCAGCGGCGGCGCGTTTCTGCGCCTGTATGTAGATGCCGTCGTGAATGAGGTTGTCGCCCGAGGCGGAGACGCGCGCCGTCGTCACGACGGGCTGCGGCTCCGGCTCCGATTCCGGCTCGGAGACGGGCTCCGGCTCCGCGGAGGACGGCGGCGCTTCGCTCTCCACCGGAGAGACGGCGGAGGACGCCTCCCCCGCGGGCGCGCCCGCCTGCATGACGCCGGGCATGGCATCGCCGAACGTAAACCACAGCGCAGCGCACACGGCGGCGCAGCAGAGAACGGCGGCGGCAATCCCCCAGCCGCGGCTCTTTTTCTTCCGATAATATTTTCCTGCCATGTTTTTGCCTCCTGGGCGGGCTTTTGCCCGTTTTTTGGGACGCGAAAGAAAGTCCAAATCGTAGAAAACAAGAGGAAGATTACAAATTGTATCGTATTTTGTCGAATTCCACGGCGCGGAGAGTGCAGCTGCGGGAAAAGGGCTGCTTTTCCGGCTGAAACTAAGGCTTGCCGAATCGCTGAAAAAATTATACAAAAGCAATATTATAAATAAATAATACAAACAGCGATCATTCGGACCGCCCCCCTGCGCAGGGGAATTCCGTTTCTATTATCGGCGACGAAGCGAGCGTTGTCAAGAGTGCCGATCCCGGCTCCTCCCGCATAGAATGGGATGGGGTGGGAGGCTCCCCGCCTGCCCGCCGAAAACGAAACAGAAGGGTTGCGATTCCATGAATGTGTTCCATTGCCAGGATCGGCGCGGCGAGGCTCCCCGCGAGTGCGGGACGGCGGGACGGGGCTGCTCCGACCGCTGCTGCGATCCGCACTGCGGGTGCGAGCGTCCGCAGGAATGCTGCTGTCCTCCTCCGCAGCCGCCGTGCTGCGTCCCCTGTCCCGGCCCGATGGGTCCCGTCGGGCCGATGGGGCCGACCGGGCCGACCGGCGCGACAGGACCGGCGGGCAGCGCCTCGATGACGGGCGCGACAGGTCCCGCGGGCCCGCAGGGGCCGATGGGGCCGATGGGCCCGACCGGGCCGCAGGGTGTGCAGGGCATCCAGGGCGTGCCGGGACCGATTGGCCCGACGGGCCCCGAGGGCGTGCAGGGGATTCAGGGCGTCCCCGGCCCGGCAGGGGCGACAGGCGCAACCGGCGCGACGGGAGCGACGGGAGCCGCCGGTGCGACGGGCGCTGCAGGGCCTCAGGGCCGCGCTGATACCATCACCATCGGGACGACGACCGCCGGTCCGACGCCCGCCGTCATCGACACGACGGGCTCGCCGAATCACGTCCTCGACTTTGTGCTCCCCTCCTCTCCCAGCGTCGTCGCCTTCGCCTCGGGCGGAACCGTCAATCTGACGACCGGTCCCTCCGGCGAAGCCGGGCAGCCGTGCCTGCTCGGCTTCGGCAGCTTTGCCCAGCTGCCCGGCCCGCTGACGGCGCAGCTCCCCTCCGGCGCGGAGACGAGCGCGTTCTCGTTCCCGCTGCCCGCGGCGGCTTCCCTCACGGGCGTCGCGGCTGCGTTCCGCAGCGCCTTCCCGCTGAGCCTGCCCGGGACGGTCCTGAATATTTCCCTCATTGTGTTCGCGGCTGCGCCGGGCGCGCAGACTTTCACGCCGGTTGCCGAGAGCACGCTGACGCTCTCGCCTCCCGCGACGGGCGACGTCCCCGCGGGGCAGCTGTTCTCCGCCGTATCCGCCCCCTTCTCCGTCTCCCTTCCGGCGGGGACGCAGCTGCTTCCCGTCCTGTACGCGTCCGCGTCGGGAGACGATCCGTCTCAGATCGTCTCCGGCCAGGCGAGCGCTTCGCTCTCCCTGCAGCTCTGAACGCTTCTCCCGCCCCCGGTACACCGGGGAAAACCGGCCTTCCGTCCGCCGCGACGGAGGCCGGTTTTTGCTGAGTGCGACGAATTTGTCTTTTGAGAATCGTACGCCTTTCTCCTTGAAGTTGTCCGGCGAGTATGGTATAATAACGGAGAATAAATCAGTATAGCGAATGTCCGCTTTGGTCTTGCCTTTGTACTGAAATCTATTTCTCAAGGGAGTGGCTGTAAGTGATTCAAGGAAATGATCTCCGCAACGCCCTGATCTCCGGCGCCAACAACATCGCCCGCCATAAGACGCAGGTCGATGAGCTTAACATTTTCCCCGTCCCGGACGGCGACACCGGCACCAACATGAGCATGACGATTGGCGCCGCGGCGAAGGAGCTCGGCAAGGCCGAGGGCGGCACCGCCGGCGAGGTGGCGCATACCGCCGCCTCCGCCCTGCTGCGCGGCGCGCGCGGCAACTCGGGCGTTATCCTTTCTCTGCTGTTTCGCGGCTTCTCGAAGAGCGTCGCGGGGAAGGAAGAGCTCTCCGGCTCCGATCTCGCCAACGCGCTCGGCGTGGGCGTCGAGGCGGCGTACAAGGCCGTCATGAAGCCGACCGAGGGCACCATCCTGACGGTTTCCCGCGTGGCCTGTGAAAAAGGACGAGCCGCCGCCGAGATCGACAACGACACCGTGTACGTCTGGAGCGCCATCTGCAAGGGAGCCGCCGAGGCCCTCGAGCAGACGCCCGACCTGCTGCCCGTCCTGAAGAAGGCCGGCGTGGTCGACGCGGGCGGCAAGGGCCTGTGCTATATTTTCGACGGAATGCTCAGCGTCTTCAAGGACGGCGTCGTCGTCAGCAGCGAGGCGCCGGAAGCGCCCGCCGATCTCTCCTCCGACGAGTTCTTCCGCAACGCGGCGGCGGAATTTGACCAGGAGATCAACTTCACCTACTGCACCGAATTCATCGTCGGGCGCGATCCCGATTGCAAGAAGGATCCGCTCGATCTGCGCGCCTACCTCGAGGGCATCGGCGACTGCGTCGTGGTCGTCGACGACGACGAGATCATCAAGGTGCACGTCCACACCGAGGATCCGGGCAACGCGCTGCAGGCCGCGCTGACCTTCGGCCAGCTGCTGACTGTCAAGATCGAGAACATGAAGGAGCAGCACCGCAAGGCGCAGGAGGCCAACGAAGCCAACAAGGCGCAGCAGGAAAAAAAACAGCTTACGCCAGTTGAGCCCACCGAGGAGATCGGCTTCGTCGCCGTCGCCGCGGGCGAAGGACTCCACACGCTCTTTACCGACCTCGGCTGCGCCCAGGTCGTTTCCGGCGGTCAGACGATGAATCCGAGCACCGAGGATATCCTCGCCGCCGTGCGCGCCACGCCGGCGAAGACGGTTCTCGTCCTGCCGAACAACAAGAACATCATCATGGCGGCGGAGCAGACGATTCCGCTGGTGACCGACCGCAAGGTCATCGTTCTGCCGACCCGCACCGTCCCGCAGGGCCTCTCCGCTCTCCTTGCGTACGATCCGGACTCCTCCACGGAGCAGAACACGGTCAGCATGATGGAGGCGGCCTCCCGCGTGGAGACGGGCTCCGTCACGTTCGCGGCACGCGACTCCGAATACGGCGGACACAAGATCTCCGAGGGCGACGTGCTCGGCCTTGAAAACGGCAAGCTCGTCCTCATCGAGCGGGACGTCGTCCACACCTGCAGCAAGCTGACGCGCTCGATGGTCAACCGGAACACCTCGTTCATCACGATCATCTACGGCAGCGACGTAACCGAGGAGCAGGCGAACGACGCGTACAACCGCATCAAGTCGAAGGTGTCGAGCGACATCGAGATCACGCTCGTCAACGGCGGCCAGCCGGTGTACTACTTCCTGATCTCTGTCGAATAAAGCCATTTCCGAAAGAATCCGGGCCGCGGAGGCGCGAAAGCGTGACGCGGCCCGTTTTTTTGAGAAGGGAGAGAAAGCCCGTATGGCGTCCCTGTTTGAAACGCCGATCGGCGCGCTGCGCGGCGTCGGCGAGAAGCGCGCGAAGCTCTTTGAGAAGCTCGGCGCGCCGACTGCCGGCGATCTGCTGCGCACCTACCCGCGCGGCTATGAGGATCTGAGCCATCCGATCCCGATCCGCTCCGCCGTGCCGGGCGAGCCGTGCGCCGTGCGCGCCGTCGTCGTCCGCGGCCCCGCCGCCGTCCGCACGCACGGCGGAATCATGCTCACCCGCGCCTCGGCGGACGACGGGGAGACGGTCTTCCCCGTCTCCTTCTTCAACAACCCGTACGTCGCGAACACGCTGCGCGAGGGGGAGGAGTACATCTTCTACGGCAAGGTGACGACGAATTTCCTCAAGCGCGAGATGGTCGTGCCGGAATACTTTCCCGCCGCCGCGTGTCCCGCCATCCGCCCCGTGTACCACACGACGCAGGGGCTGACGAACAACATGATCGGCCAGGCCGTGCGGCAGGCGCTCGCGCTCCTGCCCGCCGTGGTGCGCGACCCGATCCCGGACCGCCTCCGCGGCGAGCGCGGGCTGATGCCGCTCTATCAGGCGCTGCACGAGATTCACTTTCCTTCCTCGATGGAGCAGCTCGAGGCGGCGCGGCAGCGGCTTATCTTCGAGGAGCTGCTCGTCCTGCAGGCCGGGCTGCTCCTGATCGGCAGCCGCAAGCGCGGCGAGACGCAGCTCGTCGCGCCGCGCGATTACACCGACGAATTCTGGGATCTGCTGCCCTTTTCCCCGACGCGGGCGCAGCGCCGCGCCGTGCGCGAGGCCGCTGACGACATGGCGCGCGGGACGCCGATGAACCGCCTGATTCAGGGCGACGTCGGCAGCGGCAAGACGGCCGTCGCGGCGGCGTTGTGCTGGCAGGCGGCGAGAAACGGCCTGCAGGCCGCGCTCATGGCTCCGACGGAGCTTCTCGCGCGGCAGCACTTTGAGACGCTCTCCGCTCTCTTCGCGGGGACGGACGCGGAACCCGTCCTCCTGACGGGCTCGACGCCGAAGCGCGAGCGCCGGGACATCCTCGCCGCGCTCGAGGACGGGACGGCGCTCGTGGCCGTCGGCACGCACGCGCTGCTCTCCGAGGAGGTGGAGTTCTCCCGCCTCGGCCTCGCCGTCACCGACGAGCAGCACCGCTTCGGCGTGGCGCAGCGCGCCGCGCTCGCGGCGAAGGGCGGCGCGCCCCATCTGCTCGTGATGAGCGCCACGCCGATTCCGCGCACGCTCGCGCTGATGATTTACGGCGACCTCGACCTCTCCGTCCTCGACGAGCTTCCGCCGGGGCGCACGCCGGTGCTCACCTACGCCATCCCCTCCGACAAGCGGGAGCGCGCCTTCGGCTTTCTGCGCCGCCACGCCGCCGAGGGGAGGCAGTGCTACATTGTCTGCCCGATGATCGACGAGGGCGACGACGATCGCGCGAGCGTGACGCAGTACGCCGCGCGCCTGCGCGAGGGTTCTCTGCGCGGCCTCTCGATCGGCGAGCTGCACGGCCGCATGAAGCCCGCGGAGAAGGAGGATGTCATGCGCCGCTTCGCCGCCGGGGCGATCGACGTGCTCGTCTCGACGACGGTGGTGGAGGTCGGCGTCGACGTGCCGAACGCGGCGGTGATGATGATCGAGAACGCCGAGCGGTACGGCCTCTCGCAGCTGCATCAGCTGCGCGGACGCGTGGGGAGGGGTAAGGCGCAGTCGTACTGCATCCTCGTGACGGACGCCCAGAACGGCGAGGCGCTCGCCCGCATGAAGGTCCTCTGCGCGACGAACGACGGCTTCCGCGTCGCCGACGAGGATCTTCGCCTGCGCGGCCCCGGCGACTTCTTCGGCAGCCGCCAGCACGGCCTGCCGCAGCTGCGGATCGCCGACATGAACGAAAACCTCGCCCTTCTGCGCGAGGCGCAGGACGCCGCCCGCAGCATCCTCCGGCTCGACCCCACGCTCTCTCTGCCCTCGCATCGCGGGCTGAGAGGGCAGATCCATTTGATGTTCCAGCACAGCGCGGCAAACTGATTCTGTGCGTTTAAACCCCAAGACGCCCCGGGATTTCTCCCGGGGCGTCTTGGGGTTTAGAGGAAGAATTATATGAAAAAGAGTCTTGCAATCTGAGAAAGGAATTATTCGCCGGTTGATTCGGCGAGCGTGACCTCAACGGTGAAGGTTTGCCGGCTCAGGCCGTTGTAGACCTCGAGCGTTACCGTGTCTCCGGCCTTTTTCGAGACGAGGTACGAGGTGATCGCGCTCTGGCTGTCGACGGTGACGTCGTCAATCTTCGTGATGAGGCAGCCCTGCGTGATGCCCGCGGAGGAGACGGACGGGTTCGTAACGCTCGCGACGTACATACCGGCCGTCGGATAGCCGTAGAAGCGGGCCGTCATGCTGTCGATATACTGGCCGGTGATGCCGAGCACCGCTCTGTCCTTCACATAGCCGTATTCCTTGAGGCTGCTGATGATGGGCTGAGCCGTGTCGATCGGGATGGCGAAGCCGAGTCCCTCGTAGCCGGTGGCGGCAATCTTCGAGGAGTTGATGCCGACGACCTGACCGTACATATTGACAAGCGCGCCGCCCGAGTTGCCGGGGTTGATGGCGGCGTCGGTCTGGATGCATTCCATCGTGTAGCCGTCCTCCGTCGTGATGGTACGGTTCAGCGCGGAAACGTAGCCGACGGTGACGCTGGAGCTGAACTGGAGGCCGCCCGGGTTGCCGATGGCCATGACCTGGTCGGCGACCTCGAGATCCTCGGAGGAGCCGAAGGTGGCGGGCACGAGGTTGGTGGCTTCAATCTTGATGACGGCGAGGTCGGTCACGTTGTCGCTGCCGACCAGCGTCGCCTCGTACGTCGAGCCGTCATACAGGACGACCTTCAGGGAATCCGCCCCGTCGACGACGTGGGCGTTCGTGATGATATAGCCGTCGGACGTCGCGATGATGCCGGAGCCCTCGCCCGCGTCCTCCTCCTCAGCCTCCGTATCCGGAATCTGGCCGAAGTAGTAGCTCTGGTTCGTCTTCTGGTAGTTCTGGACGCAGACGACGGAGGGGATGACCTTCTCGGCGATCTCATTGAGGCTCAGCTCGCCGGTCGTGGTCGTCTGGCTCGCGGTCGAGCTGTCCTCGTCGCTGACCAGCTTGTTGATGGTGAAGGCCGGCGTCGTGGAGCCGGTG
Source organism: uncultured Clostridia bacterium (assembly GCA_944380675.1). GTDB lineage: Bacteria > Bacillota > Clostridia > Oscillospirales > Acutalibacteraceae > Caccousia. The sequence goes on from CALWIH010000045.1 coordinate 8,177, forward strand.
CTGCTGACCGTGATATATCCGCCGTTGATGAGGGCGGCAAAGGCGGCGATCGATCCGCCGGAGACGAGCACGCACGCCAGGACGCCGGCGACGAGCTTGACGGCAAAGCGCTTGCCGCGGCTCATGGGCTTCTTCTCCTTCGGCTTCTTCGGCTTCGGCGGCTGCGGGGCCTGCTGGCTGTAGCGATAGGTGCTGCCGTCCCAGACCGTCTGGCCGTTCGTCTGCCCGTTCTGCCAGACCTGCTGGCTGTAGGCGTTCTGCTGGGGGTAGGGGTTCCGGCCGTAAGGGCTCTGCTGGTAGGGAGTCTGCTGGTTCCCGTACGGCGTCTGATATTCGCTGCTGTAGTAGGAGTCGTAGCTCTGCGCGCCGTACGCGCCGGACTGCGCGCTCTGCTGCGAGGCGGCGCTCTGTGAATCCGTGCTCTGCGAGGCGGCGCTCTGCGGAGCGGTATGCTGCTCGGAGCTCTCGTTTTCAAGAAGCTCTCTGTTGTTTTCGTTCATCTGGTCTGCCATATCTCTCATCCTTTCCCGGCCGCCGGTTTGTTGTGATTCCGGCCCGCCGTTCTTGTGTCTGTGTTTGTTTTCCTTTTGTGATTCTTATTATGGGGGTCCAATGTGAAAACTATGTGATGAAGCGTGAACGGTTTGATGATTATTTCAAGAATAAAATATGAATCGGGGCTTTCGCTTTGAAAAAGTCTGCATTATAATAAGGAAAAAACGACGGGAGGCATTTTCATGTCCTGTATTCACCTGTACTGCGGAGACGGCAAGGGAAAGACGACGGCGGCGCTCGGGCTCGGGCTGCGGATGTGCGGCAGCGGCGGGCGCGTCCTGCTCGCGCAGTTTCTCAAGTCCTCTTCGTCCTCGGAGCTGTCCGCCCTCTCGCGTCTCGGCGGCTTCGACGTCCTCGAGGGGCCGCAGACGGTCAAATTCACCTTTCAGATGACGGAGGACGAAAAGCGCGAGGCCGCCGCCTTCTGGACGGACTTCTTCCGCCGCGCCGCCGGCGAGGCCGTCCGCGGCCGGTACGATCTGCTCCTCCTCGACGAGCTGATCGGGGCCGTCTCCCTCGGCATGGTGCCCGAGGAGGAGGTTGTCCGCTTCCTGCGCACGCGGCCGACGAATCTCGAGACCGTCCTCACGGGCCGCGATCCCTCCCCGGCTCTCACGGAGCTCGCGTCGTACGTCTCGGAGATCCGCGCCGTCAAGCATCCGTACACGGAAGGACTTGCCGCGCGCCGCGGCGTCGAATTCTGATCGGCGGTGCGCAAAAAGGCCGCCCCTTTTCCGCCGAAGCAGCGGGAAGGGGGCGGCCTTTGCCGTTGTTTGCCGTTATTCCTTGAAGAAGCGATCCCAGTCGAAGGGCTTATCGCCCTGCGGCTCCTCGGGCGCGGCGGGCGGCTCGGGCTCCGCGGGCGCTTCGGGCTCCGCGGGAGCGGCGGGCTCGGGATCGGTGGGCAGCTGCGTCCGGCGCGTGCCGCCGCTGCGGACGAGCTGCTCCGTCTCGTCGGAGGAGAAGAGGTCCTCCATCTCGTCGGGCGGCGTCTCCGGCTCCTCCGGCGACAGCGAGGAGATCTCGATCGTCTCCTGCGTGGCGGCGGCCTCGCGGGCGAGCGCCTCCTCCTTCGCGCGGGCGTACTCCGCGTACGGGTCGTCGTCGACCGGGTACTCGCGGGAGGCCGCGCCGCTCACGTCGACATAGTCCTCCTCCTGCGGCTCCCCGGGCGCGTAGGAATCGTCCACCGACGGGTCGATTCGTCCGCCCGTGGGCGGCACGGAGGCTTTGCGGCGCGGCAGGATAAACTGCAGATAGACGAACAGGCCGATGCCGGCGGCGGCAAGGAGAATCAGCACGATGCCGGCGGGCAGCAGCCACGAGCTGCGGGTCGAGACGGTCGTGCCGCCCTCGCCGCCGTCATCCTCCCCGCCGTCGGTCGGGAGCAGCGCTCCGCCCGCGGACGTATCGGAATCGCCGGACTGCGCCGTCCCGCCCTCGCCGCCGTCCGCCTGGGAGAGCAGGATGCTCCAGTCCTGGGAGGAGAGCGCCTCGGGATCGCTGTTGACCTGCGCCGCCTGGGAGGCGAGCTGATCGATCAGGTTCTGATCGGTGTTCGGGTTCGTGACAGGCGCGGAATAAACGGGCGTATCGGGCTCCTCATACGCGGGAGCCTCCGGCTCGGAGGAAGCCGCCTCGGAGGAAGCCGCCTCGGAGGAGACCGCCTCGGAGGCCGTTTCGCCGGACGACGCGCCGTTCGAGGAAGCGCCGCTCTCGCTGCCGGAAGCGGTCTCGCCGCCGGACACGGCGGAGGAGGGATCGTCTGGCGTCGGCGTGATGCCGCCGGAGACGTCGCCGCCCGGCTCGCCGGAGACGACGGGCGAGCTCGACGCGGAGGAGACCGGCTCCATGGGCGGGAACGGATCCTCGGAGACCGGCGTCTCGGAGATGGACGGCAGCGGATCGCCGAGCGCGAACACGGCCGGCACGACCGGGGCGGAGAAGACGGCGATCGCGAACGCGGCGGATGCGGCGACGGCGCACGCCTGTTTTCTGGTAAGGTGCAGCATAGCGAAAAAGCCTCCTGTTTCAGCAGTAAAATGCGCACAAAAGCGGCAGGCCGCTCATAGCTTTCATGATAGCACATCCGCCCGCCCGAAAACAAGAGACAGACTGTAAACAGACGAAAAAATGTGGCGCTGTTTGGAGAAGCAAGCAGACGCCCCGCAAGATCGTACAGAAAACGGTCGGGTTCTGTCGAATGAATTGAATTATTTTTCAAAATATGGTATACTGAACGAGATCACATCGGATCGGACAAAGAGGAAGCGAGCGCGCCGCAAAGGCGCGGCCGATAGGAAAAAGAGGAGGAAACAATGTGAGCAAGCCAGTAAAAATTGTCGCCGACAGCACCTGCGATCTGAACGAGGGGCTGCTCGAGCGCTTCGGCATCGAAACCATCGCCCTGCCCGTCAACCTGGGGGACAGAGCCTGCCTTGACGGCATAGACGTCCATACGCCCGATCTCTTTGAATACTACCGCCAGAGCGGAAAGCTCCCCACGACGAGCGCCCCGACGCCCGCGTATTATGAGGACTTCTACCGCAAATGGACGGACGAGGGCTATGAGGTCGTTCACCTGAGCATCAGCGGCGAGATGACCGTCACGCCGAACATCGCGAAGATGGCGGCGGAAAATTTCCCGAACGTCTATCCCGTCGACTCGCGCAACGTGTCGAGCGGCATGGGGATGCTCGCCGTCTACGCCTGCGAGCTGCGCGACGAGGGTCTCTCCGCGGCGGAGATCGCCGGCCGCGTCCGCGAGCAGTCGAAGAAGGTGCGCACGGCCTTCGTCATCAGCACGCTGCTGTATATGTACAAGGGCGGCCGCTGCACCGGCGTGCAGATGCTCGGCGCGAACCTGCTCAACCTCAAGCCGTGCATCGAGGTCACCGACGGCAAGATGGGTGTTACGAAGAAGTACCGCGGAAAGCTCGAGACCGTCGTCTGCCAGATGATCGAGGACAAGCTGACAAACGGCGAGGAGATCGACCCGAAGCGCATCATGATCGCCCACTACGACGCGGGCGACAAGGTCGTCGAGGCCGCGAAGAAGAAGATCCGCGAGCTCGTCCCCTTCGAGTCCATCGAGGTCAACGGCACCGGCTGCTCCGTCTCCGTCCACTGCGGCCCCGGCACGCTCGGCATGATTTATATGGTGAAGTGAGCGGGCAGAAGGAGAGGTTGGGCGCGTACGGATAAGCGCGGGGCTTGGTGCGGGAAAGTACTTGAGTGCGCCGCCGTCCGGAAAAAGACGCTTCGCTGTATTTCCTGGCTTTTCTTGAGCTTCGCAAGCCTTTTCAAGGGGCTCTGCCCCCTTGACCCCTGCAAGCCTTTTGAAAAAGGCTTGCGCCAAAACTTCGCGTTTGCCCTTTTCCAGCTTTTTAACAGCCTAAAACACCCGCGGTTCGCCGGAACCGCGGGTGTTTTTATCTCCTTGCCTTCTTCGCCGCGGCCTTCGGCAGCGCAATCTCCTTGACGCGGCCCATCAGCTTCTGGCTCAGGATATCCTGCCCGATCTGCCGCCAGCCCGTGCCGGGAGTCTCCTCCCCGCCGACGAGCGACAGCAGCATCTTCGCGCATTCCATCACGCCCGGGAACTCGTACAGCCGCACATACAGGCTGTCCGCCCCCGTCCGGATGATTTTGAACCGCCGCACGCACGGCGCTTCGAGGAGGCAGACGTCGAGCAGCAGCACGTCGCGATCGTCCTCGTCGCGGCGGAAGGAGGCCCGCGCGGCCGCCGCGTACGGCTCGCCGTTTACCGCCGCCGTCCCGCGCGCGAACGTCCCGTCCGTGCCCGCCTCGAGCGTCACCACTCCCGCGGAGGGCTCCCCCTCTCCGCCGAGGGCGAACGAGACGAAGAACCGCCCGTCCTCCTCAAAGAAGCGCAGCGCCGAGACGGGCGGCGCGAAGTTGTTCGTCAGCCCCGAGAGCACGAACGGCAGAAGGCTTCCCGTGTGCCTGCCGAGACGGTACCAGCCGTCCCCGGAGGAGCCCTGCGCGTCCTTTGCGGCACAAAAGCGGAGCGCGGCGGCGGGCAGCTCCCGCTTCGGCTCCGCCGGGGCGCGCAGCCGGGACGCGAGCCGCCGCAGCGGCCCCGGCTCCGGCTCCGGCTCGCTCCACGGGTCGCGCAGCAGAGCGAGCGCTTTCCTGTCTTCGCGCAGCGGATCGCGGCACAGCCTCGACACGCCGCATTCCGGGTGTCCCTGCCGCCACGCGGCGAACCGCGCCGGCGCGCCCGAGCCGAAATACTCGTCGATCGCGCGCAGGATCCGGTTGTAGAACAGGCCGGAGTCGCCGCCCGTCGACGCGATCACCATATCGTATTCCGGCAGCACGACGGCGTACTGCCCGAACACGCCGTTGAACTGGTACGAGTGCGGCGCGGGGAAGCCCCACAGCTGGTAGCCGTACCGCTCCATGCCCTCCTCACCCGTGTCGACGCTGAGGGTCAGCATCTCGGCGAGCCACCGCTCCGGCAGGACGCGCCTGCCCTCCCAGACGCCGCCGTTCAGGCACAGCTGGCCGAGCTTCGCCATATCCGTCACGCGCAGATACAGCCCCCAGCCGCCCTTCTCGATCCCCATCGGGCACGTTTCCCAGTAAACCGGGCCGATGCCGAGCGGCTCGAACAGCCGCGGCGTGAGGTACTCGACGAGCGTCTGTTCCGTCACGCGGCACAGGATGGCGGCGAGCAGATACGAATTCATGCTGTTGTACCGGAAGCTCTCCCCCGGCATGGCGGAGCAGTCCGAGAAGAAAAAGGCGCGCACCCAGTCGCGCTCGATCTCGCTCCCCGCCTCGTTGAAGTTCGCCCCGCTCGTCATCGTGAGCAGGTGGCGCACCGTCATCGCCGCCATGCGCGGGCTGCGGAACAGCGGCGGCTGCTTCTCGGGGAAGAAGGAGACAACCTTATCCTCCGCGGAGAGCAGCCCCTCCTCGGCGGCGAGTCCCACGGCCATCGCGACGACCGTCTTCCCGAACGAGAACGTCATATGCGGCAGCTGCGCCGTGTACGGCTCCCGGCTGACGCACGCGACGAGTTTCCCGTGGCACAGCACGGCGGCGCTGTGCAGCTTCGGCGGGAACGACCCGTCGTCCGCGGCGCGGAAAAATTCCCGCAGGTAGCCGGACGGGATGCCCTCGCGCTCCGGCGTGCTGCGCGGCAGGCGCGGATCGCCGTCCGGCGCGAAGTCGGGCTTTCCCGCCGTGAACGGGTACGGCGTGAGGCGCGCCATATCTCCCCGCAGGAATTTCATCATGACGTCCGCCATTTTCACCTGGCTGATGAGGTCCATCCGTCTTTCCCCCTTTCCCGGCGGTCAGAGGCCGCCGTATTCCTCCTCAAGCTCCTCGCCGAAGCGCGGCGCGGGCGGCTTGCGCACGGCGCGGCGCACGAGGCCGAATTTCTCGCACAGCGGCGCGCACGCCTGCGACAGCATCGCGGGCAGGACGCGCACGTCGTCCGGCAGCAGGCAGATCGCCTGGCTGCGGCTCTCCACGAGATAGCCCTCGACGTCCCCCTCCGTCAGGCGGAGGACGCCGCGCGGCTCGCCGTCCGGCCCGATCGGGACGTGCAGCCTTTCAAACAGCGCCGCGGCGCACGCGGGCTTCGCGGGCGGGAAGCCCTCCGCCGGGGCGACGACGAACACGACGTCGCTGCGGGAGAGCAGCGACGACAGCGCCGGCAGAAAGCTCCCGAACGCCGCCTCGCTGCCGGAAAGGCGGCAGTCGAGCAGTGCGAGGAAGCGCTCAATCTCGCTCTGGGCGAAATAGGTCTGGCGGGCGTTGACAAACAGCAGCGACGATTTCATACCGGCTTTTCCTCCGCGGGCAGGCCGCTCAGACGGCGGCGCGCCATATCGAGGGCGGTGCTCGCGGCGCGGAAGCGGATCTTCTCGCGCGGCTGGAAGCGGGCCGGGGCGCTGAGCCGCCGCACCCATGTCTCCTCGCCGTCGCTCAGCGCGATCCACACAAGGCCGACGGGCTTCTCCGGGGTGCCGCCGTCCGGGCCTGCGATGCCCGTCACGCCGAGGCCGAGGCTGCTCCCCGCGGCGCGGCGGACGCCCTCCGCCATCGCGCGGGCGGCCTCCTCGCTGACGGCCCCGTACCGCTCGAGCAGCTCCTCCGGCACGCCGAGGAGGCGGCGCTTCGCCTCGTTCGAGTAGGTGACGAAGCTCATATTCAGCACGGCGGACGCGCCGGGGACGTCCGTCAGACGCTTCGCGATCAGCCCGCCGGTGCACGACTCGGCGGCGGCGATCGTCTTGCCCTGCTCCGTGAGGAGGCGCACGACCGTATTTTCCAGGCAGCTCTGGCTCGTGCCGTCCCCGTTGACGTCGTAGACGAAGGAGCCGAGCCTCCCGCACAGCCGCCGTGCGACGGCGGCGCACTGCTCCCGCGCCTCCTGCTCGGAGGCGGCCTTCGCCGTCACGCGGAAGAACATTTCGCTCTCCTTCGCGTACGGCGCGACGGTGGGATTTTGCATCTCGAGAAAATCGGCGGCGCGCTCCGCGGCGCTGCCCTCGCCGATGCCGAAGGTGCGCACCATGAGCGAGGCGATCGCCCCGCCGCAGAAGCGGTGCAGGTACGGCATCAGCTGGTCGCGGATCATCGGCTCGCACTCCGACGGCGGCCCCGGCAGCAGCGCCACGAGCGAGCCGTTCGGGGCGGAGAAGACGCAGCCCGGCGCGGTGCCGCGGTTGTTTTCCAGCACGTCGCAGCCCTCGGGGAGCATGGCCTGCTTCCACTGCGTCTCGCCGAGCGGCCTGCCCTTGAAATATTCCTCGATGCGGCGGCGGCTTTCCTCGTGCGGGACGAGCTGCCTGCCGCACACGGCGGCGGCGATCTCCTTGGTGAGGTCGTCCTTCGTCGGCCCGAGGCCGCCGATGAGAATCACCAGATCGCTCTGCGACAGCGCGAGCCGGAGCGTCTCCTCGAGACGCGCGGGGTTATCGCCCACGGTAAAGCGGCGCAGCACGTCGACGCCCGCCGCCGCGAGCTCGCGCGACGCGTACGCGGCGTCGGTGTCGATGGTATGGCCGAGCAGCAGCTCGGTGCCGACGGAAATCAGTTCAGCCTTCATGGCAGCGTTCCTCCCTTTAAACCTCGCCGGGGACAATCTTCGTCACGCGGCGTCCCTCGACGCACGCGTTCACCAGCGCCTCCACGTCAAGGGCGCTTTCGGCCTTGCGCACCTCGTCGAGCTCCGGCTTCGTGCGCGGGTGGCGCGGGGTGAAGACGGTGCAGCAGTCCTCATACGGCAGAATCGAGAGGTCGAAGGTATCGATCTTGCGCGACACGGCGACGATCTCGCTCTTGTCCATGCCGATGAGCGGGCGGAAGACGGGCATGGAGGCGGCGTCGTCCGTGGCGGCGATGGCCTGCAGCGTCTGGCTCGCGACCTGGCCGAGGCTTTCGCCTGTAATGAGGGCGGCGCAGCCCTCGATCTGCGCGATCCGCTCCGAGACGCGCATCATGAACCGGCGCATGAGGATGGTAAAGTAATCCTCCGGGCATTTGTCGAGGATTTCCTCCTGCACGCGCGCGAAGGGGACGGTGATCATGTACATCCGCCCGGCGTACTCCGCGACGCGCGCGAGCAGCTGGGCGACCTTCTTCTCGGCGCGCTCGCTCGTATACGGCGGGCTCGCGAAGTGGATCGGCGTGAGCTCGACGCCGCGCTTGGCCATCATCCAGGCGGCGACGGGGCTGTCGATGCCGCCGCTGATGAGGATGGCGGCCTTGCCTCCCGTCCCGACGGGGATGCCGCCCGCGCCCTGCTCCGGCTCTCCGTGGACGTACGCGCCGAAATCGCGGATCTCGACGCGGACGGTCACGTCCGGCTCATGGACGTTGACCGTCAGGTTCGGGAACGCGTCGAGCAGGCACGCGCCGACCTCGGCGGAGATCTGCGGCGAATTGAGCGGGAATTTCTTATCGGCGCGTTTCGTCTCGACCTTGAACGTCGACACGCGCGAGAGCTGCGGGCGCAGGTACTCCACGGCGGCGGCGCGCACGGCGTCCATATTCTTCTCCGTCACGCACGCGCGGGAGAAGGTAATCACGCCGAAAATCTTGCGGACGCGCTCGACCGCGCCCTCGAAATCCGCGCCCTCTCCGGGCGTGATGGTGACGGTCGACTGCGCCATGCGCACCTCGAATTCCCCGAGCGGCGCGAGGCGGCGGCGGATATTTTTGATCAGCGCGTTCTCGAAGGTGTTCCGGTTGAGGCCCTTGAGCACCATCTCGCCGAGCTTGAGCAGAATGACTTCCTTCATCGGTGGTTCTCCTTCTCCGTTATGATTTTCTGAGCCGGCCGCGCAGTCCCCCGCGGGCCGCCAACGTGGAAAGGCCCTCGGCGATCGCGTCCGCGAGGGCGTCGACGTCGGCCTCGGTGTTATCGCGCGAGAAGCTCACGCGCAGGCTCGACTCGATCTGCTCCTTCGGCAGGCGCATGGCCGTCAGCACATGGCTGGCCTTTCCCTTCGCGCACGCCGACCCGGAGGACACGCAGATCCCGCGCTCCGAGAGAAAATGCAGCATCGTCTCGGCCCGCACGGGACACGCCGAGAAGCTGAGGATGTACGGCAGAGCGTCCTGCGGCGAGTGGACGGTCACGCCCGCAATCGCGGCGAGGCGTTCGCGCAGCCGCAGGTTCAGCCCGCGGATGCGTTTTTCCTCCGCGGCAAGGTCGGGCAGCGCCGCGACAGCCGCGCCGAAGCCCGCGATGAGCGGCAGTCCCTCGGTGCCGGGGCGGAGGTTCCGCTCCTGTCCGCCGCCGAAGACGCGCGGGGCGAGGTACGCGCCCTTTTTCACATACAGCGCGCCCACGCCCTTCGGGCCGTGGATCTTATGCCCGCTGACGGTCATGAGATCCACCCCCTGCCGCCCCGGCGCGAGCGGAAGCTTGCCGTACGCCTGGACGGCGTCGACATGGAGCAGGGCGGGGGCGTTCTGCTCCCGGATGGCGTCCCGCGCCGCCTCCACCGGCAGAATCGTGCCGACCTCGTTATTCACCGCCATCAGGCTGACGAGGATCGTATCGGGGCGCACGGCGTCCCGGATGCTCTCGGGGGAGACATGGCCCTCGCCGTCCGGCGCGAGGTACGTCACCTCGAAGCCCTCGCGCTCAAGCTCCCGCATCGTATTGAGCACGGCGGGATGCTCAATCTGCGTCGTGACGAGATGACGCCCGCGCTTCTGCCGCGCATACGCCGCACCGAAGATCGCGAGGTTGTCGCTCTCCGTCCCGCCGGAGGTGAAATACACCTCCTCCGGCGTACAGGACAGCGATCTCGCCGCCGCGCGCCGCGCCTCGGAGAGCGCCTCCTCGGCGGCAAAGCCGAGGCCGTGCAGCGACGAGGGGTTGCCCCACCGTTCGGTGAGCAGCTCCGTTATTTTTTCCACCGCCGCCGCGCACGGCTTCGTGGTGGCTGAATTGTCAAGATAAATCCATTCCATGGTCTTTTCCCTTCTTTATTTCCCTTCCCCACCTGCGGCGCACCTGCGGCGGGCACGTCGCGCGCCTCCGGCGAGGACTTCGCGCGCCTGCGGCGGGCACGTCGCGCACGCTCCCTCCGGTCGCCGGGATTGATGCAAAATATTCGCCGGGCTGCCCGCGGCTGGGGATTTGTGCGTTCGTCAGAAAACAAATGCGGCGGCTGGGGATTTGTGCGTTCGTCAGCGGATAAGGGCGGCGGGCTGCGTGCTTTCGGGCGCTGA
>CALWIH010000046.1 GCA_944380675.1 uncultured Clostridia bacterium
TTCGCGGGGAAGCGGCGTGCGGTACGATCACCGGTCACACGCGAGACTGGGGCGGGGTGGAATTCTCCACAGAGCCTGCTTCCGTGCGCGAGCCGGTTGTCTCATGAGCCCTTTTGAGGGGGCGGGTTTGGGTTTTCACAAAAACAGCGTCCGGCACGGCAGAAGACGCCACGGCGGCGTCCCTTGCCGGAGCCGGATTTCTGCTTTCCGGCGGCAGACGCCGCCTGTCCGGGGAGGATTGCCTCTTGAAGGAAAAAATCATCAAGCTGTGGCGCTTCTGCACGACGCCGGAGATGATCTCGTATCTCGTGTTCGGCGTGCTGACGACGGTGGTCAACATCGCCGTGTTCGGCCTGTGCCACGACGCGCTCTCCTGGCCGTGGGAGCTCTCCAACCTGCTCGCGTGGCTGCTCGCCGTGATTTTCGCGTTCTTCACGAACAAGCTGTTCGTGTTCCGAAGCAAAAGCTTCGCCCCGCGCGTCTTCTTTTTTGAGCTTCTCTCGTTCTTCGGGGCGCGGCTGCTCTCCCTTGCCTTCGACATGGCGGGAATGTGGCTTCTCCTCGACGTCATCCGGATGCCTTCCCTCGCGGCAAAGATCATTGTCAACTTCTTTGTCGTCGTTATCAATTATGTCCTCAGCAAACTCATTATCTTTTCGAAGAAAAGGGCCTGAGCCCTATTGTGGAGGTTGAACAGTCATGAAAGCATCGGACAAATCCATGGACAAAATCGTCGCGCTCTGCAAAAACCGCGGCTTCGTCTACTCCGGCTCCGAGATCTACGGCGGCCTGTCGAACACCTGGGACTACGGCCCGCTCGGCGTTGAGTTCAAGAACAACGTGAAAAAGGCGTGGCTCAAGAAGTTCGTGCAGGAGAACCCGTACAACGTCGGCCTCGACTCCGCCGTCCTGATGAACCCGCAGGTCTGGGTGACGACCGGCCATGTGGCAAGCTTCTCCGATCCGCTCCTCGACTGCCGCGCCTGCAAGAGCCGCCACCGCGCCGACAAGCTCATCGCGGACTGCGAGCAGGGCCAGAACGTGGACGTCGACGCCATGACGTTCGACGAGATGGACGCGTTCATCGCGGCGCATGAGGAGGTTGTCTGCCCCGTCTGCGGCAAGCACGACTTCACGCCCATCCGCAAGTTCAACCTCATGTTCAAGACGGCCATCGGCGTCACGGAGGACTCCTCCTCCACCTGCTACCTCCGTCCCGAGACGGCGCAGGGCATCTTCGTGAACTTCTCGAACATCCAGCGCACCACGCGCCGCAAGCTGCCCTTCGGCGTGTGCCAGGTCGGCAAGGCGTTCCGCAACGAGATCACCCCCGGCAACTTCACCTTCCGCACGCGCGAGTTTGAGCAGATGGAGTGCGAGTTCTTCTGCAAGCCCGGCACCGACCTCGAGTGGTTCGCCTACTGGAAGGACTTCTGCAAGAACTGGCTCGTCAGCCTCGGCATCAGCGAGGAGAACCTGCGCCTGCGCGACCATGAGGCCGCCGAGCTGGCCTTCTACTCCCGCGCGACGACCGACATCGAGTACGCCTTCCCCTTCACCGACTGGGGCGAGCTCTGGGGCATCGCCGACCGCACCGACTACGACCTCGGCCGTCATCAGGAGGCGTCCGGCAAGGATCTCACCTACTTTGATCAGGAGATGAACGAGCACTACGTCCCCTATGTGATCGAGCCCTCCCTCGGCTGCGACCGCGTCGCCCTCGCCTTCCTCTGCGAGGCGTACGACGAGGAGATCGTCGACGCCGAGAAGAATGATATGCGCGTCGTCCTTCACCTGCACCCGGCGCTCGCGCCGTTCAAGGCCGCCGTGCTGCCGCTCTCCAAGAAGCTCTCCGACGAGGCGCGCGAGATCTTCACGACCCTCGCCTCCGACTTCATGGTCGACTTCGACGACGCCGGCTCCATCGGCAAGCGCTACCGCCGTCAGGACGAGATCGGCACGCCGTTCTGCGTCACCTACGACTTCGACAGCCGCGAGGACGGCTGCGTCACCGTCCGCGACCGCGACACCATGCAGCAGGAGCGCGTCAGGATCGCCGATCTTCCCGCCTGGCTCGCCGCCCGCGTGAAGTTCTGAGCACCCGCACAGCAAAGAAGCAAAAAGACCGCAGCGCCCTTTTTCCGAAAGGCGCCGCGGTCTTTTTTTTCTTACCGGGACAGCAGCCGCACCGGCCCAAGCAGGCCGGACTGCTGCGGACGCTTATTGTACTGCGTCTGGATAGTCCGGTAATGGTTGAAGAGCGTGTTGTACACCTCGACGGCGACGTCCTGCTCGCTGCCGGCCCATTTCGTGAGGTCGAAGCGGTACGGGGCCGTCATGCAGACGCCCGCCGACTCCCCGCCGACGAAGACCTCCGCCGAGCAGCCGGCCTCGCCGAGATCGAGGACGAGCTCTTTGGCCTCGGGAAGCGCCATGCGCCGCTCGTACCGCGCGCCGCCGGAGTAACACGCGAGCGCGTCCACCCTCGCCCAGTCGCCCGGCTCGAGAAGCCCCCTTCCGCAGTCGACGTTCACGATATCGAGAGCGGACTCGTACGCCCCGCGCGCGGGCAGGAGCTCAATCACGGCCTCGCAGGCCGTCTCGCGGACGGAGGGCAGGCCGGCGGTATACCGCTCGCCGTCGCGGGAGACGCTCGCCTCCTCGCCGCCCGCCGTCACGCGGACGACCTCGCCCTTCGCGGCAAAGCGCAGCCGATACGCCCCGGGCGGGACGTCGAAGGCGAAGCGGCAGATTATGTGCCGGTGCTCGGGGTAGGGCGTGAGCGGCAGAAGCGTCTCGTTCTCGTACCAGCTCGTCGCGAGCGGAATCGTCCGCGGGGCGGTCTGGCGGCAGCGGTCGAGCACGAAGCACCCGCGCCCGGCGTGGCCGTACCGCAGCAGCAGCGTGTGCGTCCCGCGCGTGAGAATCACCTTGTCGAGGCTCGCGGGTTTGCCGTCGAGCCAGAAGGCGTCAGGGCGCATCGAGCCGATTTTCGGGAAAGCCGCCATCTGCTCGCCGACCGTGACCGTCGTATAGATGTAATAGAAATTCCCCTCGTCCTCCGGGGCGTAGTACGAATTGGAATTGGCCTGCGTGATGACCTTCCTGCCCAGCGCGAGGAAGTCGTCCGTCAGCCTGCCCTTGAGACCGTGGTAGCTGCCCTGCGGCCCCGCGTCGTGCGAAAGCCCGTACCGGAGCGAAAACTCATATTCGGTGAACGCGTACGCCTTTCCGTCCAGCTCGACAGCCATCCCGGGCGCAATCCGGCCGAGAGCGAGAACCGCGTCGTCCGCGGCGCGCGGCAGCGGGCCGAGCTTGAGCAGATACGCCTCCTCGAGCCGCGTGACCATCTTCTCACGCTCCCCCTGCGAGAAGCGGAAGAATCTCGCCTGCGCGCCGACGAAGCCGTCATACGGCGGCTGCTCATAGTCGCCGTAGCGGTTGTCGAGCGTCGGCACAAGCTCGAAGTCCCAAGCGCCGTCTATGCTTCGCTCCTTCCATGCGGCCTGCTCCGTTTCGCGCCGCGCCTCTCCCTTGCCGGAGAAAACGAGCACGGTCGCCTGCGCCGCGGCGAGCGGCAGACGAAGCAGCGTGCTCTCCGCGTCCTGCTCCAGACAGGAGACGGGCCTTTCCTCCCCTGTTCACGGGTCGAAGAGACGCGCCTCGCCCGTCGCGCGGAGGCGGCAGACCGTCCCCTCCTTCGCGCCGTAGAGGAAGAACACGTCGCAGCCGTCGATGCGCCGGTGCAGGTGGAACGGGATCTCGTCCGTCCCGAGGTCGCCGGGGAAGGCGGCGCGCACGGCGGCGAGCGTTTCCCGCGGCGTCTGCGGATGGCCGCAGCGCGAGACGGTGCGGCTGACGAGCGCATCCAGCGCCGCGTCGTTCCGCCCCGCGTGCTCGGATGCCTCCGGCAGCGCGCCCTCGAGGAGGACGAGCCCGCCCGCTTCGGCGAACGCGGCGAGCTTTTCCATCGCCCCGTACCGGATGGTGCGCATCGCCGGGACGACGACGGCGCGGTACGCCTCGCCCGCGACGCACAGCCGCACGTCCTCGACGGACGCGCGCTCGATCGACTCAAAGTCGATGAAATCGAAGTCCACGCCGCCGCGGTAGAGCGCCTCCGCCGTGTCGAAGGCCGCCTTCACGGAAGCATCGCCGTCCAGCCCGCCCTCGACGGCGGCGACGGGATAGAGCACCGCCGCGTCGCAGACGTGTACGCCGCTGCTCAAAAGATAGCTCAGCCGCTTTGTACACAGCAGGAAGCGGTCCATATGCTTCCAATACGGCATCCGGAAATGGTTGCACGGCGGCGCCCACTCCCAGTAGCCGCCGTACGTCGTGTAGTAGAGGCCGTGGAGCGTCAGCAGATTGTGGCCGAGGGCAAAGTTGCGGAAGGTCGCGTCGGCGAGGGCGGCGGAGGACGTCCCCCACCCGCTGCCGTAGTAGCCCTCGAGCCAGGTGCGCGGCCTCTGATAGAGATGCGAGATGGAACTGGAGACCTTCGACTTGATGAGGTCGCTCGCGAGGTCGGGCTGATCGTTGCCCGGCCCCTGCGTCCAGCGCTGTGTGCGGAAATAGTCGCCGAACTCGGTGATGTCGCGGCCGCGCCCGCCGTGATCGCAGCCGAAGGTCATGCCGCGCGCCTCGTTCCAGTCGTAAATCTTTTTAAAGTAGCCCTCCTCGCAGAGCCGGACGATGACGTCGTAGTAGTCGAGGCGGATTTTCTGCGTCTCGCCGCCCACATCCTAGAAGATGGCGAGCAGGTGCGGCTCGATGGAATAGCCCTTGCGGCGCTCGAACTCTTCGGCGAAGCTGTCGTTCCACAGGTTGCCGCGGATGTTGAAGACGAGCTCGTCGGAGAAGAAGAAGTCGAGTCCCTTCCCGCCCTCGCCGGGGAAATGCTCCTCGAATTTGCCGTAGAACTCCTCGATGACGTACTCGCCGAGATGCGGGTTCATCGGGTCGACGGAGCCGGGGATTGTTTTGATTTTGACCCCGCCGTCCTCATAGACGAGCTTTTTGCCCACGATCTCCGGGTGCTTTTCGAGGATCGCGTCCATGTACCAGCCCTGGCCGGGCGAGGAGATGGTGTAGTCGCTCAGCGCGACGGCGATCCCGCGCTTCTTGCACTCGTCCATGAACCAGCCGACGAGCGCCCACCACTCGTCCGTAAAGAGGCCGGGGTCGCTGTCCATCGTCAGGCCGTAGTTTTTGCCGCCGGCGTCGCTGTGGCAGTAGCTGATCTGCAGCGCGCAGATGTGGCGGCTCGCGAGCTGGTCGAGCTGCCAGAGCAGCCGCCCCTTTTCGAGCGGCTCGCCGACCCACCAGCAGAAGGAGACCTCCCCGTATTTGTCCGGGGGATTCTGAAAGCGTTCGAGCATGGTTCCTCATCCTTTCCGGAGCAGTCCGCGCAGAGCCTCCCCGCCCGCGCGGAACGCGTTCGTTACACCCTCATTGTAGCCGGGAGACCGGCGGCGCGCAAGGCGCGATTTTATCCTTCCAGTAACACTATTTAAACTTTCTGCGCACCCTTTTTGCGGGGAGGCTCAAAAATCGTTCCCTCCTCCGCCCGATCGGCGGTACGCGCCGGGGCGCATCCCCGTCGCCCGGCGGAACTGGCGGTAAAAGTGCACCTCGTTCGCGTACCCGCACAGCTCCGCGATCCGGGAAAGCGGCAGCGCGCTCGTCGCGAGGAGCGATTTCGCGCGTTCGACGCGCATTCGGATGACGTCCTGCCGGAACGGGACGCCGAACAGCGTGCGGTACAGATATTGGAAATGCGACGCGCTCAGCCCCAGCTCCCGCGCGTGGGACGCGGCGTCGTGGCGGCGCTCGACGCTGCTCTCAAGCTCGAGCCGGAGCAGGCGGAGCCTGTCCTCGAGCGGATGATTTTTCCCGAACGCGCCGCGCTTCTCCCACGCGGCGCAGAGGCGGTTCAGGAGGACGCCGGCGAGCGCGTCGCGGTTCGCGGAGGCGTAGGGCTCCTCCCCGTAGGAGAGCTCCCAGATAAGCTGCTGGATGCAGACGGTGAACAGCCCCGCCTCCCCGATGGGGAACGGGCGGTTCCGCATGGCGGCGAGACGCGCCTCGAGCGGCTCGTCCGCCTCGAAGTGGAGCCAGTCGTCGAGATACTCGCCCTCGGGATTCTCGTAGCTGTACGGCGTGCCGGGGGCGATCAGAATCGCCTGCGGCGGCGTCACGGAGAAGCGTTCCTCCCCGATCTGGAACTCCCCTCTCGTGCGGACAATCAGCACCACCCAGTGCTCCAGCCCCTTCGGCCTCGACATCCGAAAGCCGCGCGGATGGCTCGCGCCGCAGCCTCCCCGAATCGCCCTGAGCATTTCGCTTCCCCTCCATCGTTAAAAAGGTTAGTATTCTCATAGTTTACGCCATTTCGGGAGGAGCGTCAATGGAGTAGGATAGAAAGAGGAAAACAACGGATTCCCATCCTTCGCCGACGGGAGAAAGGAAGGACTGCTGCAATGGAAAACGTCAGACAGGAATGGCTCACACAGCTTCTTCGGATTGTGGAAGCGCCGCTCGCCGCCCTCGAAGCGGGCGAGCTCAAAAAGCGCCTCCCAACGGAGTTTCACCCCGACCGCGCCTCCTACGCCCCGCTGGAGGCCTTCGGGCGCAGTATGCTCGGCCTCGCGCCGTGGCTGGAGCTTGACGGGGCGAAGCTCTCCGAGGAGGAACGCCTTCTGCAGGAGCGGTGGCGCGCCCGCGCTCTCCGCTGCCTTGCCGCGGCGTGCGATCCCGCCTCGCCCGACTTTCTCAATTTCTGCGAGGGCGACCAGCCGCTCGTGGACGCGGCCTTCCTCGCGCACGCCCTGGTGCGCGCGCCGCGCGCGCTCGCCGGAGCGCTGCAGGAGGACGTGCGCGGCAAGCTCGCGCGGGCTCTGCGCAGCTCGCGGCGGATCCCGGCGTACAACTGCAACTGGGTGCTGTTCAGCGCGATGGTCGAGGGCGGGCTGCGCGTCCTCGGCGAGGAGTACGACGTCATGCGCGTCCTCTCCGCGCTGCGCGCGCTCGAGAGCTGGTATCTCGGGGACGGCGCCTACGGAGACGGCCCGTCCTTCCACTGGGACTACTACAACAGCTTTGTCATCCAGCCGATGCTCGTCGATCTCACAGCGCTGTTCGCGCCGGACAACGCGGAGATCGCCGCGCTGCAGCCCGCCGTAACGGCGCGCGCCTCGCGGTACGCGCGGGTGCTCGAGCGCCTGATTGCGCCGGACGGCAGCTACCCCATTTTCGGGCGATCGATCTGCTACCGCTTCGGCGCGTTCCAGGCGCTCGCGCAGGCGGCGCTGCAGCACCGGCTCGGGGAGACCCTCTCCCCCGCGTCCGTCCGCTGCGGGCTGACGGCCGTCATCCGCCGCGTCATGGCGAGCGAGGCACTGTTTGACGAAAACGGCTGGCTCCTCCCCGGCGTCGCGGGGGCGCAGCCGGAGCTCGCGGAGGGCTACATCGGCGTGGGCAGCCTGTACCTCGCGAGCGCCGTCTTCCTGCCGCTCGGCCTCTCGCCGGACGACCCGTTCTGGAGCGCGCCCGACGAGGACTGGACGGGCAAACGCGTCTGGTCGGGACAGCACGCCGCCATCGATCACGCCGAGGACTGAGCGTCCCGGCATATAACAATAAAGGAGGTCAACCACATGAACAATCTGAAGCTGCGCGAGGATCAGCTCGCATGGGCAAACGAGACGCTGGCGAAGACGGCGGAGAAGCTCGAAAAGGTCAGCCGCCGCTCGGCGCACAAGATCCCCTACACGACCGTGGACGGCGTGCACGACGACAAGTCGAACGGCCGCGACGTCGGCTGGTGGACGAACGGCTTCTGGGGCGGCATGATGTGGCAGCTCTACCGCCTTACGGGCGACGAGAGCTACCGCGCGATCGCCGAGGAGAACGAGAAAAAGCTCGACGCCGACCTGATGGATTACGAGATGCTCGACCACGACAACGGCTTCAAGTGGCTGCCGACGGCGGTGGCGGACTACCGCACGACGGGCAGCGCCGCCTCGCGCAACCGCGGCCTGCTCGCGGCGTGCAATCTCGCGGGGCGGTACAACACGGCGGGCCGCTTCATCCGCGCGTGGAACGACTGGGAGGACGGCGGCCGCGATCACCGCGGCTGGGCGATCATCGACTGCATGATGAACCTGCCGCTGCTCTACTGGGCGGCGGAGGAGACGGGCGACCCGCGCTTCTCGCAGATTGCCCGCAGTCACGCCGACACGGCGCAGCGCGTCTTTGTGCGCGGCGACGGCTCCGTGCGCCACATCGTCGAGTTCGACCCCGTCACGGGTGAGTTCGTGCGCGACTACGGCGGGCAGGGCTTCGGCGAGGGCTCGTCGTGGACGAGAGGCCAGGCGTGGGGGCTCTACGGCTTCGCGCTGAGCTATCTGCACACGGGGAACCGCGCCTATCTCGAGACGTCGGAGCGCATCGCGAACTACTTCCTCGCGAACGTCCCCGCGAGCGGGCTTGTGCCCGTCGACTTCCGCCAGCCGGAGGACGTCTCCTGGGAGGACTCGACGGCGGCGGCCATCGCGGCGTGCGGCCTCATCGAGCTCGCGAAGCAGACCGAGGGCCGGCAGAGCAGCCTCTACCTCGACGGGGCGATCCGGATGCTCCGCGCGCTCGCCGAGCACAGCTTCGACTGGAACGGCGAGACCGACTGCCTCCTGACGAAGTGCACGGCGGCGTACCATGACGCGGCGCACGAGTTCTCGATCATCTACGGCGATTACTATTTCCTCGAGGCGATGATGAAGCTGACGGGGAAGGAGCTTTTTATCTGGTAACCGGCCGCCATACAGCGAGCGGAGCCGCCTTCTCACGGAGGGCGGCTCCGCTTTTTCCTTACGGAACACTTTTTACCCTCCCGCCCGTTTCCTGTTGCGGGAAGCGGAATGCCATGCTACAATAGCGGCAAACAGCGCGCGAGGAGGAACCATCATGCGCCTTTCCCGTCTCACCTGCAACCAGCTCGACCGCCCGCTCGGGGTCGATTCCGACACGCTCCGCTTCGGATGGGTTCTCCTTGCCGGGCCGGGGGAAAGCGCCGTCCAGACGGCGTACCGGCTCCGCGTCCGGGACGAGGACGGCGGCCTCGTCTTCGATTCCGGACGCACCGAAGCGCGGGAATCGCAGCAAATCGTCCTGCGAATCCCCGGCCTTCTCCCGTCCCGCGTCTACCGTTGGGAGGTATGCGTCTGGGACGGGGACGGAAAGCCGTCGGTATGGAGCGAAGCGTCGTCCTTCGCCACCGGCCTGCTGCCTCCCGACGGATGGGAACACATCCCGTTTCTGACGGCCCGCGCCCCGCTCGAGGAACGGCTGCGAAACACCTTCTGGTTTCGCAGCGACGCCGTTTTGCCCAAGGCGGACGGCCCCGTCCTCCTGCATCTCACCTCCATCGGCCAGCATGAGCTGTGGATCAATGGCGCACGCGCGGAGGGCCGTCCCCTCGCCCCGTCGCGCTCCAATCTGCGCGGCTTCCGGCGCGCCCTCGCGGTAACGTACGACGTGACCGCCCTCGTGCGGGAGGGCGTCAACCGCATCGGCGTGTGGCTTGACGCCGACTGGGCGCGCTCGGAGGACGCCGAGCCGTGCTTCGCGGCGGCGCTGTGCGCGGGAGGCATCCGTCTGACAACGGCGGACGGAACCTGGCTCTGCCGCCGGGCCAGTACGGAGCATACCGGCGGCTTCACCTGGTCGGACTTCGGCGGGGAACGGATTGTCTGCGGCGCGGAAAACGGCTGGCTCGACGGGGAGGCCGCGCCGCCGGTCTGGAGCGAAGCGGCTGTCTGCGGCGCGCGGCCCCGCGTCGCGTCCGACCTCACGGACGGAAACGAGATTTCCGGCGTCTTCCCCGCCGTCCGCACGGAAGCGGACGGAGACGCCGTACGGATCGACATGGGGCAAAATTACACGGGTCAGGCCGAGCTGATCGTGCGCGGCGCGGAACCGGGGAAAGCAATCTCCCTCGAAATTTCCGATAAAGAAAGCGAGACGTGCTCCTTCCATTAGAAAAGCGAGTGGATCCCGCGCCGGGAGGAGGAGACGCTGCGGAACCGCTTCCAGTATTTCGCGGGGCGGTATCTCACGCTGCGCAGCGAAGGGAAGCTGCCTGAGGTCGTCTCGGCGCGCGGCCTGCGTCTGTCGCAGAAAACGGGGAAACTGCCCGAGCTGCGCTGCTCCGTCCCCCTGATCGAGCGGATCTTTCAGATGGATCTCGACACCTTCCTCTCCGCGACGCTCAGCGGCGTCACGGTCGACTGCCCGCACCGCGAGCGCCTCGGCTACGGGGAGACGGCGATCTCCTACCTTCTGGGGGATCGGCGTCCACTGCGGCGGCCTGCGCGCCTTTTACCGGCAGGTGCTGCGCAGCTGGCGCGACTGTCAGGCGGAGGACGGCTCGTTCCCGCACGTCGCGCCGAATTTCCACGGCGGCGGCGGGCCGCTGTGGAGCGCCAGTCCCGCCGTGACGCTGTGGGATTCGTACCGCTGGCGTCCCGACCGGGAGCTGGTGCGGGAAAACTACGGCGCGATCGCCCGCTGGGCGGACTATCTCCTCTCGCGGCTCGACAACGGTCTCGTACGCTTCCCCGAAGGGGATCCGATCGACTGCCTCGGGGACTGGGCGACGCCCGAGGGCGGGGACTGGGGCGGCAGTGAGAACGCTGTCTTTTTCCACCAGTGCGCCGCCGTGCTCAGCCTGGGAATTGCCGCGCGGTTCGCGTCGCTCCTCGGGAAGACGGAGGACGCCGCACGCTTTGCGCCGGCGCGCGGCGCTCTGGCAGCGGAAGCGCACCGCCGTTTCTGGAACCAGCGCGCGGGCTTTTACCTCAACGGCGAGCAGCGGTATCTCGCGGCCGCCCTGTGCAGCGGCCTCGTGCCGGACGAAGCGCTTCCGGCGGCGCGCGGCGCTTTGACGGAGGCGCTGGCACGCAAACGCTACCTCGACGGCAGCAGCGCCGGGACGGTCTTTTTGTTCCGCGCCGTCGGAGAAATCCTGCGCCGTCCCGACCTGCTGTATGAAAAGCTCCTCTCCCGCAGCTATCCGGGCTACGGCTATTTTCTCGAGCAGGGCGAAACCACCCTCCCGGAGCTTTGGAGCATCGCGGACGACTGGGGCGGGAGCCGCATTCACACCTGCTATTCCGGCGTTTCGGGCGCTCTGATCCGGTATCTCGTGGGGCTGTCCCCCTCCGAAACGGGAATCCGCGACTGCGTCCTCTCTCCTTTCTTTCCCGACGATATGGATCGGCTCGCCTTCTCCGCGGACTACGGCTAAACAGGATGCGCAGCTCCCGCGCGCCGTCAATGCGGGCGGCCTCAATCAGGGAGCGCGGGACGGTACTGAAGAAATTGCGCATCAGAAGCGTGTACGTCGACGAGACGACATACGGCACGACGAGCGCCCACACGCTGTTTTTCAGATGGAGCAGCTGCGTCAGCACGAGATACCACGGCACGAGGCCGCCGCCGAACAGCAGCGGGAACGTCACATAGAACGACAGCGCGCGGCGGTATTTGAGCTCCGGGCGCTAGAGCGGGTAGGCAAGCATCGACGTCACGAGCAGGTGCAGGAACGTCGTCATGACGGTGACGAAGACCGTCACCCCGTAGGCGCTCAGAAGCGGCGACGAGCCGGAAAAGATGTACTGGTACGCCGAGAGTGTGAAGCCCTGCGGGAGAAGGCTGTAGCCGTTCGTAAAGATGAGGTTCTCGTCCGAAAGCGACACCGAGAGCACCAGCGCGAGATGGACGCGGTCAACCGCGCACGAGCACAGAAAAACGAGATGGACGGCAAGATTCCCGACGGAAAGCCCGCGCCGTTTTGTGTGAAGCATCCGTTTCCCCTCCCTTCAGAATATGGCGGATTCCCTGTCGAAGCGGCGCACCGCCCAGTTGGAGACGAGGACGAGCGCGCAGCCGACGACGGACTGGTACAGGCCGACGGCGGTGGACATCCCGAAATCGTTCATCTTGCGCAGGGAATTGTAGACGTAGGTGTCGATGACGTCCGTCGCCGTGTAGAGGATGCCGGACTGCATCGGCAGATTGTAGAACAGGCCCCAGTCTCCGAAGGCGGCGAAGAAGATTTTGCCGGCCTGCAGGAGAAAGAGCGTGAGCACCAGCGGCAGCAGCGACGGGATGGTGATGGAAATCATCTGCCGGAGCTTTCCCGCGCCGTCGACCTCTGCGGCCTCATACAGATCCATGGAGATGCCCGTGATGCCCGCGTAAAAGATGACGGCGAAGTAGCCGGCGTTCTTCCACACATAGGCGATCGGCAGGATGACGTACCAGTAGTCCGGCACGGAGTACCACTGCACCGGCGGTACGCCGAACCACTCCTCCAAAGCCCGGTTGAGGATGCCCTTGTCGACGCTCAGGATGGCGAACAGCAGGTAAGCGGCCACGACCCAGGAAATGAGATACGGCAGAAAGATGACGCTCTTGTAGAAGGCCGCCGCGCGCTTCGCGCGCAGCTGGCTGATCAGGATGGCGCTGAACATCCCGAGGCCGATCCCGAGCACCATGAACGCGAGATTGTAGCAGATGGTGTTGATGGTGACGTTCGCGGCGGAGTTCGACGCGAAGAAGAAGCGGAAATTCTCAAAGCCGTTCCACTCGCTCCCGAACAGCCCCTTGACCGGATTGTAATCCTGAAAGGCGATGACAATGCCTCCCATCGGGATGTAGTTGATGACGAAGAAGGCCAGAAGACCCGGCAGCATCATCGCGTACAGCGCGTGATGCCTTCGCATTTCCCAGAGAAAGCCGCGGCGGCTCCGGTTCCGGCCTTTGGTTTTGCGGGCTTGTGTTGCTGCGCTCGTCAGCACGGCGTGTTCCTCCTCTTGTCCGTCCGGCGTCCGGCCGGTTCGGTTTCTGGCGTCAGAATAGCACGCCGGGCGCGTCCCTTTCAACAATAAAAACCGGAGACTTCTTTAAAAAATGGACGTTTTGCGCGTCAAAATCCGTACCCCGCACCGTTTTTCGCAGGTTTGGGGCAACAAAGAGGCGGAGCGCTTTCCCTTTCGGAGCGCTCCGCCTCTTTGTTGGGGCGTGTCAGAGAAGAACCGTGTTCGCCGCCCGGGCGGTGAAGTGCTCCCGGAGCATGGCGGCGTGGGAGAGGAAATCCGCGTCCGTGAGGACGCGGGCTCCCTCGGGGCAGGCGCGCACGCACGCCTGGCACTTGATGCAGACGCCCGGCGTCTCGAGCGTGTCCCGGTCGACGCTCCCCATCGGGCAGACATCGGCGCAGACGCCGCAGCGCGTGCAATTTTCGAGGCAGACGGGCTTCGCCTTGAGGAATTTCGCCGGGAGCCCGTCGGCGCGCAGCGGCGTATAATACGGGGCAAGCGGCGTCTCCCTGTCGTACGCGAGCGGGAAGAGCTCCGGCGCGCCGAGCTTCGCGGCGGCGGCGCGGGCGAAGGCGAGCAGCTCCGCGCGATCCTGCGCGTCCGGCCTGCCGCGGCCGACGTCGTCGGTAAAAGCATGGCGGCACGCGGCGGCCATCGCGCCGAGAGGCACAAAGCCGCCCGCCTCAAGCAGGAGCAGCCACTCGCGCAGCGCGTCGCCGGGGCTGCGGTTGCCGAACGCGCACACGGCGAGGACGGGCGTGCCGTCACCGCGCAGGACGCGGGCGAAGTCCGGCGCGAGCTTGTTCGGCAGCCGCCCCGCGTACACGGGCGAGACGGCGACGACGAGGTCGTCCCGCGCGAACCGCAGCACGCCGGCGCGCTCCCTCGGGAGGTTCAGGCTGAAAAAGGACTGCGCCGCGCCGGTGAAAGCGGCGAGCTCCGCGCTCAGAAGGCGCGCGAGCTCCTCCGATTTTCCGGTCGGGCTGAACGATACCGCGCAGACGCGCCGAGGCTTCATCGAAATTCCCTCTTTTCTTCCCGTTTTTGGGGCGTTTTCTTTCATCATACCGCGGCGCGCCCGTCCGCGCAAGCGATGGAGCGCGATTTTCCCGCATTCTCTTTTCCTTTGCGCGCCGCCGTGCTATAATGAGGCCGTAAAAAGCCGCCCGGGGCGGCAAAATATCACCGGAAGGCAGGAGATCGCAATGGCTTACGAACCGCGTCCGATCGATACGTCGGAGGTGCAGCTCCCGCAGGAGCTGCTTGAGCTGACGGAGAAAATCGCGGAGAACGTCCACGACGTGTGGGCGAAGGGCCGCGTCGCGGAGGGCTGGCGGTACGGCGAGGTCAGGGATCCGCGGGAAAAGACGACGCCGCTGCTCGTCCCGTACGGCGAGCTGCCCGAGAGCGAGAAGGCGTACGATCGCGGCACGGCGCTCGAGACGCTGCGGCTGATTGTAAAGCTCGGGTATAAAATCGAGAAGGACGGCGGTCACGTCAAGGATTGAATATCCGACCGCAAGAGAACGCTGTTTCCCGCCGCTCCCGATCGTCGTACAATAAAAGCAGAGGCTCCCGGCGGAGAGAACCGGGGGCGATACGGCAGAAGGGAGGAATGATGAGATGAGCAGTGAGATGATGGCATCCCCGCTTTCCCGCGAGGAGGTCAAGCGCGTCATCGAGGGGAGAGGCGCGGCGAAGCGCATCCCGATGGCGGTGCATCAGTGGATCGACACGACGCGCTTCGGCGGCAGAAAGCCGCTCTACGACGCGGTGCTCGCGCGGTATCCGAACGACGTTCTGACCATCCCGTTCGACATTCCCGAGGTCTTCGAGGGGCGGGCGGACGATCCGTCGTACCGGTGGCTCAATTACGACAACCCGTTCCCCGAGAACACGCCGCTCGACGCCATCAGCGCCATCGACGACTGGGGAAAGCTCGACGCCGTCCTCGCCGACTTTCCCGATCCGAACTATCCCGGCCTGATTCCCGACGGGTACGCGGAGGTCGGGCGCTACCGGCTGGGGCTGTGGTGGTATCTGCTCTTTGAGCGGCACTGGTCGCTGCGCGGGATGGAGAACGCGCTGTGCGACTACTACGAAAACCCGGACGAGGTGCACCGGCTCTACCGCGCGCTGACGGACTTCTACAAGGCCATGATTCTGCGCGGCAGGCGCGAGCTCGGCCTCGACGCCGTGATGACGAGCGACGACATCGGCACGCAGACGTCCGCCTTCTTCTCGCTCGACATCTTCCGCGAGTTCTTCAAGCCCTACTACAAGGAGCTGATCGAATTCACCCACTCGCTCGGGATGCACTTCTGGCTCCACGCGTGCGGGAATATTCAGCTGTTTATTCCGGATCTCATCGAGATCGGCCTCGACGTCCTGCATCCGATTCAGAAATACACGATGGACGAGCGGGAGATCGCGGAAAAATTCGGGGACAGGCTGTGCATCTGGGCGGGGATGGACGTCCAGCGCACGATCCCGTACGGCACGCCGGAGGACGTGCGCCGCGAGATCCGCTTCCTGTTCGACACCTACTCCCGCCCCGACGGGAGGCTCATCCTCGCCGCCGGCAACAACATGACGGCGGACACGCCGCTCGACAGCCTCGAGGCGCTGCTCGACGAGGCGTACCGGTACGGAACGAAAATTTGTCAGGAAAAATAAAGGGGAAACAAAGCAGCGCGTCCCGCACGGAGCCATGCCGTGCGGGACGCGCTGCTTTGTGAAAAGGAGGTATTGGGGGTCAATCCATCAGCTCAAGGGCGTAAAGGCGCACGTCGGGGCAGCCCCACGTTTCGCGCGGGACAAGGCGCACCTCGCGCACCGCGCGGCCAATCGGGACGCGCACGAGCCGCTGGTAGTTGTTCTCCTCGGAATAAATCAGCTCGCCGTCCGCGTAGACGTCGAAGGCGCGCAGAATTGTCTTCGGGACGCAGACGTCGACCGCGCCGAGGCGGACGTGGCATTTCATCGGGTACGTCTTGAAATTGTGCTCGATCCCCTCGGGGAAGGTCTCGCGGTTGAGATCGCTGTCCGTGACAAGGCGCAGGCTCCCCACCGTCTGTTTCTCAGGCAGGGTGACGGTGATCGCCTCGCCGGGCGCGCAGACGCAGGCATGATCCTGCCCGTCCACGGGGCGCTCCACGCCGTCGGTGAGGAGGGAGACGTCCCCCGTGCCCTCGATGTGCGCGGCGGCCATGAGCGGCGTTGTTTCGCGGCGGTTCCACGGCAGATAGCAGTCGTCCGCAATCAGCGTCTGCTTGAGCTCGGCGATGCGTTTCTCATATACGCCGCGCGGCGTGAGGCCGTCGCGCAGGGCGATCGCCGCCGCCGTGCCGAGCGCCTGCCCCATGATCGCGCAGGTGGCCATCACGCGCGTCGACGAGAGAGCGGTGTGCGTAGCGCTGATGTTGCGGCCCGCGAACATGAGGTTTTCGATGTTCTTCGAGTACAGGCAGCGGTACGGGATGCCGTACGGGGACGGCGCGGGATGCCAGATGGTCGGCGGCTCGGTCGTGAGGAAGCCGCCGGGGTTGTGGTCGTCCATCGTCCAGCCGCCGTAGGCGATGAGGTCGTCGAAGCGTCCCTCGGCGCGCACGTCGTTCTGGTTGAGCAGGTAGTCGCCGACGTAGCGGCGGCTCTCACGCTTGCCGGGCAAAAAGCCGATCCACTCGATCTCCCAGTTCGCCGCGTCGCACACGCCGCCGTTCTTCACAAAATCCCACACGCCGTAAACGGTGCGGATCAGCTCGTCGCGCAGCGTCTCGGCGTCGGCGATCGTGTCGACGAGGCCGCCGAGCTCCATCCACCAGAAGTTGCAGTTCGACCACTTCTGCGGGGTGGAGAAATTGATCTTGTTCTCAAAATCCTCTTTCTTGAAATGATACGCCCAGGCAGGCGGGGTGTACGTTGTCGGCTGCGCCGTCTCGCGCACCTGAATGAGGCACGACGAGCCCATCGTGCGCGCGTCGCTCTCCTTCGGCGCGATGTCCTCGCCGAACTCATCGCACGACTCGCGGCCCATGCGCCACTCGGCTCCCGTCAGCGGCGCGAGAATGCTGTCGCCGGAGCAGTCGGCGAACAGCGCGGCGCGGACGGAGTGGAACGTCTGCGTCGTCGTCTGCCAGCCCGTCACGGAGACGATTTTCCCGTCCTTCGTCTCCGCCGAGAGGCAGGAGCAGTTGAGAAGCAGCGTGATGTTTTCCTCGAATTTGACCTTTCCGTACAGGACGGAGTCCCAGACGGAGAAATTGAGCGTCGGGTTGCGGTAGATGTTCTCGAGGGCGATCTCCTCGAGAATGCCCGTCTCGCGCATATTGTCGCCGTGCGCGCCGCGGATCCACATCCGGATTTCGCTCGAGGCGTTGCCGCCCAGAACGGGGCGGTCCTGCATCAGGACGACCTTCGTGCCGTGCCGCGCCGCCGCGATGGCGGCCAGCATCCCGGCCATACCGCCGCCGACGACGCACAGGCCGGTTTCGTATTCATGGGTGACGGGCGCTTCGATTTCAGAACGGTGAAGCATTATGACGGGTTCCTCCTCTGATGTTTGTAATTTGAATGGGAACGCGCGGCGGACTCAGCCCTTGACGGCCCCCATCATAATACCTTTTTCAAAATACTTCTGCAAGAACGGGTAGATGCATAGAATCGGAACCATGGCGACCACAATGGACGCGTACTGCAGCATGATGGGCTGCACGGCGGCGTTTCCGATCTCGGCGATGTTGCCGCCGGTAGACTGGTTGAGCGCCGTGGCCGACATGATAATCTCGCGCAGGACGAGCTGCAGCGGCCAGAGCTCGCGGGAGCGGATGTAGAGCACCGCGCTGAAGTAGCTGTTCCAGCAGCCGAACGCGACGAAAAGCAGGATGGTGGAGATGATCGGCTTCGAGAGCGGAACAACGATGCGGAACAGGATGAACGGCTCGCTCGCGCCGTCGATCTCGGCGGCCTCAATGAGGCTGTCCGGCAGGCTGGTGAAAAAGTTGCGCATCAGGATGACGTTGTACGCCGAGACGCAGCCGGGCAGAATCAGCGCCCACACGGTGTCGAGCAGGCCAATCGACTTGATGAGCAGGAAGCTCGGAATCATGCCGCCGGAGAAGAACATCGTAAAGAGGATCAGCCCCATGAAAAAGCCCTTTCCGCGGAACTGCTTTTTCGAGAGCGGGTAGGCGGTGAGGATCGTGAGCAGCACGCCGAGGACGGTGCCGCAAATCGTGACAAAGAGCGTGACCGCGTAGCCGCTGAGCATCAGGCTGTACTGGAACACCTGGCGGTAGGCCGCGAGGGAGAAGTCCGTCGGCAGCAGCATGATGGGGTTCGAGAGGTAGCCGGTGTAGCTCGAGAGGGAAATGGAAATGACGTTGATGATGGGATAGAGCATCACGGCGTCGACGAGAATGACAAAGAGCGTGATGAACAGGCGGGGGACGAAATCCTCGTCCCTTCTGCGCGAT
>CALWIH010000047.1 GCA_944380675.1 uncultured Clostridia bacterium
CAAGATTTTTTTCCGTCTCTCTCGACGGCTTGACTATAATACCACAGCCAAATCCCTTTGTCAACAGGTTTTTTCAAATTTTTTCTTGCTCTATTTCCATTTTCCTTCCCGTACAGGTTTATCATATCCATTCCCCTGCTTTCTATGCAAAAACCCGTTGCGCGCGCTTTCTCTCCTGCGATATAATAAGGAAACAGAGTTTTTCCAGACGGAAAAGAAAACGGAGGTACCTGTTCCATGCCGATTCGCATTCCCGCCGATCTTCCGGCTTATAAAGTATTGGAGAGCGAAAACATCTTTGTGATGACGCACCAGCGCGCCGTCGCGCAGGACATTCGCCCGCTGAAAATCGTCATCGTCAACCTCATGCCTACCAAAATTGAAACGGAAAACCAGCTGCTGCGTCTGCTCGGCAACACACCGCTTCAGGTCGACATTACATTGATGCAGATGGCCAGCCATGTCAGCCGCCACGTTTCCCCTTCGCACCTGCAGGCGTTCTACAAAACGTTTGACGAAATCCGGGATGAGCGGTTTGACGGCATGATCATTACAGGCGCGCCGGTGGAGAACATGCCGTTCGAGCAGGTCGACTACTGGCCGGAGCTCTGCGACGTCATGGACTGGAGCCTTACGAACGTCTACTCGACCATGCACATCTGCTGGGGCGCGCAGGCCGGTCTGTACCATCATTTCGGCATTCCGAAATATCAGCTCGCGCAGAAGCTCTCCGGCGTCTTCCGCCACAAGCTGCTCGTGCCGACGCACCCGCTGGTGCGCGGCTTCGACGACGAGTTTTTCGCGCCGCACAGCCGCAACACGGAGGTCCACCGCGAGGATATCGAAAAGCATCCGGAGCTTGAGATCCTTTCCTCGTCGAACGCGGCGGGCGTCCACCTGATCGCGCGCAGCGACGGGCGGCAGTTCTTCGTCACCGGTCATCTTGAATACGACCGCGAGACGATCGCGAACGAATACTTTCGCGACGTCAAAAAGGGTCTCAATCCCGCCGTGCCGCAGAACTATTTCCCGAACGACGACGTGACGCAGCGCCCGCTCTTTAACTGGCGCAGCCACGGCCACCTTCTGTTCTCCAACTGGCTCAACTACTACGTCTACCAGTCAACCCCGTACGATCTTGACGATCTGCCCCGCGTCACGGGGAAAACCGGCGCGTAACAGCGCCCAAAGCATAAAAGCAGCAGCCCGGCGGCATCCCGGATACAGGGAGGCCGCCGGGCTGCTGTGATCAATACCCGTATTTCTTTTGTTTCAGGACGAGGAAGAAGGCCGCGGCCGCGACGGCCATCACCTCCGCCGCCACGATGGAGATCCAGATCCCGTCTACGTCCCAGAGAATCGGGAAAATGAGAACCGCCGCGATCTGAAACACGAGCGTCCGCAGAAAAGAAATCAGCGCCGACGTCAGGCCGTCGTTGAGCGCGGTAAAGAAGGCGGAGCCGAAGACCGCGAAGCCCGCGAACAGGAAGGAAAACGAGTAGATCGAGAAGGCGTGGGTCGTGAGCGCGTACAGAGCCTCGTCATACCCGACGAAAATCGCCGCGAGCGGCCCCGCCGAGAAGGCTGCCGACAGGAACATCAGCACGGCGGACGCGGCGATCACAAGGCCGCTTTTCCGCAGCAGACTGTGCAGCTCCGGCTTGTTTCCCGCTCCGTAGTGAAAGCTGACCACAGGAGACACGCCGACGGAATAGCCGATAAAAATGGATTGAAAAACAAGATTGACGTACATCAGCACGCCGTAGGAAGCGACGCCGTCCTCTCCCGCGTACCGCAGCAGCTGGACGTTGTACAGCATCCCGACGAGGGACATGGAGATATTCGACATCAGCTCCGAGGAGCCGTTCGTGCAGACCTGCAGCATCACGCGTCCCATCCAGCGTGTGCGCGTCAGGCGCAGCAGGCTCGTGTTCGGCCTCGCGAAGTAGAGGAGCGGGAGCAGTCCGCCGACGCACTGGCTCAGAGCCGTCGCCGCGGCGGCTCCTTCGAGTCCCCACGAAAGGCCCGCGACAAAGAGGGCGTCGAGCGCCATATTGGTCAGGCCGGCGGCTACCGTCACATACAGGCCGAGCTTCGGCTTCTGCGCGGAAGCGAACAGGCACTGAAACTCAAACTGCAGCACATATGCCGGGATGGCGAGGAGAATCACCTGCGCATAGCGGACGCTGTACTCGAGCAGCTCGCCCTCCGCGCCAAGGAAAACGGCGCACGGGCGGACGAACACAAGGCCGAGGCCGGCGAGCAGCACGCCCAATCCGAGAGAAACGTAGACCACCAGCGAAAACTGGCGGTTCGCCCTCTCTCTGTCGCCCTCCCCCATCGTCTTCGCGATCAGCGCGCCGCCGCCCGTCCCGAACAGGAAGCCGACGGCTCCGATGATCATCAGGAACGGCATGATGAAGTTGACCGCCGTAAACGCCGTCTTGCCCACAAAATTGGAGACGAAAAAGCCGTCGACAACGCCGTAGACGGAAGTAAAGATCAGCATGACGACCGAGGGCGCCGTAAAGCGCAGAAGCCTGCCGTAGGAAAAATGGTCGGAGAGCTCAATGCTCTTTTTCACCTGTTTTGTCATGCGGCACCCCTCACAGCGTCTGCGCCTTCTCTCGCAAATCGCGGAGAAAACGCTCCATCAGCGTAAGATACGTCTCGACGTCCTCCCGCGGCCAGGAGGAAAGAACCTCGTTCTCCGACAAAAGAATGCGCAGAGCCGTATCCGAAGCGTATCGCTTCCCCTGCTCCGTCAGGCGCAGGCGCTTCGCCCTGCCGTCCTCCGCCTCTGTCGTGAGGATCCCCTCCCCCTCGAGCTTACGGATCGCGGAGTTGATCGTCTGCTTGCTCAGGCCGGTCAGGCGGCAGACGTCCGCGAGGAGACAAGCCTCCCCGAAATTGCAGATGGTGTAAAGAATTTTCATCGCGCTGTCCGAAAGGCTCAGACGAAGCGACATCTCATGATATACGGCGTCGATCTCCCCGACAAGATGATTCAGCCGTTTCAGATCGCGGAATTGATTTTCCATCCCGCTCCCTCCTTATTGTATGATTTCGTACTTTCCGCGTCCCATCATAGTACGAAATCATACGTTTGTCAAGAGCGAGTTCCATGTCCGGACAAAAAAAGAACCGGAGCCGCGCCGCATGGGACGCGCTCCGGTTCCGGTTCCGCGAAAGAGAATTACAGGTCGATGCTGCCAGCGGCTCCGCCGTTCATGACATAGTACGCCTTCTGCTCCTCGGGCTTGACGTAAAGCTGGACGTCGCTGAGCGCGGAAACATCTCCGCCCTCGGCGGCATAAGCGGCCTTCGCCTTCTCAAGCAGCTCGGAAACAGTCCACTCGCTGCCGGCATACTGAACGTGCACGGTCTCCGCAAGCTCCGCCTTCTTCGGGGCAGCCTTCTTCACGGCGGGCTTCTTCTCCTCGACGGGAGCCTCCGCCTTCACCTCAACGGGGGCGGCAGCCTTCGTCTCGGCAGCAACTTCCTTCTTCGCCTCTGCGGGCGTCTCCTTCTTCACTTCGACAGCGGCCGTCTTCGGCGCAGTCGTCTTCTTCGCTCTGGGCATGGGTGATTCCCTCCTGTTGGCCTTTTCGGCTGAATTTTCATATATAAGCCTTCGCAGCAAATGTTCGCGAACCTGTGGCATTATTTTACCCCATTTGCCTTGAGACTGCAAGCGCTTTCTGGGAATTCATGCATTTTCCCTTCATTTTTTTCCAAACAATAAATTAGTATACAGGAATATTTCTC
Organism: uncultured Clostridia bacterium; assembly: GCA_944380675.1. GTDB lineage: Bacteria > Bacillota > Clostridia > Oscillospirales > Acutalibacteraceae > Caccousia. Next base: position 3,769 of record CALWIH010000047.1, read on the forward strand.
GGTCTTATGGGTTTTTTGGCATAAAGCGATAAGTTAGAGAATGCATTATTCTGCAAGTTTTTCCCTAAGCTGATGCAGAATCACCTTCTCCCTGCGCGAAATCTGCGCCTGTGTCACGCCGAGAAAACGCGCCGTTTCCGTCTGCGTGACGCTCCTGCAGTAGCGCAGAAAGACGAGCTTCCTGTCTCGCGGAGGGAGGGAATCGATCGCCTGCCGCAGGGAAAGGCGCTCGACCGCGTCGTCCTCCCCGCTGTCGACGGCGACGTCCGTCTGGCCCTCGCTGTGCTCCTCGTCCTGCGTCAGGGAGAGCACGGGCTGCCCGGCCTCGAGCGCCTGGGCGGCCTGCTCCGGCTCGACGCCGAGGAGAGAGGCGAGCTCGGAGACCGTGGGGAAGCGCCCCTCCCGCTGGAAAAAATCGTCGCTCTCCCGCCTCGCACGCGCGGACAGCTCGCGCAGCGACCGGCTCACCTTGACGGCGCCTCCCTTGCGGAACAGCAGCTTCATCTCGCCGAGAATCAGATAGACGGCGTAGGTGGAAAAGCGCAGGCCGCGGCTCTCCTCGAAGCGCTCCGCGGCCTCCACCAGGCCGACGCAGCCTGCCTGAAAAAGGTCGTCGTACTCGACGCCGCGCCCGCGAAACCGCTGCGCGCAGCTATGTACGAGGGCCAGATTGGCGCGCACCCGTTCCTCAGCGTCCATGTCCGGAGCGTCCCGAGAGGCGTTTTTCCATCGTCACGCACGTTCCCTTTCCGGGGTGCGAGGTGACGCGCAGACGGTTCATGAAGCTCTCCATCACGGCGAAGCCGAGTCCGGCGCGCTCCTCGCCGCCCGTCGTGAAGAGCGGCTCCATCGCCTTTTCGACGTCCTCGATGCCGCAGCCCTTGTCCTTCACCTGGATGACGAGCCGCCTGCCCTCATAGATGCGCACCGTCAGCGTGATCTCGCCGATGGTGTCGCGGTAGGCGTGGACGATACAGTTCGTGACGGCCTCCGAGACAGCGGTGCGCACGTCGCTGAGCTCGTCGACCGTCGGGTCGAGCTGGGCGGCAAAGGCCGCGACCGCCGCGCGTGCGAAGCTTTCGTTCGCCGAGGCGCTCGGAAAACTGACCTTCATCTCATTGATGGCGCTTGTCCTCATGCCTTTCCCTCCTTTCCGCTGATAACGGTACACAGCTCCCGGATGCCGGCCAGCGACACGAGCTTCTCGAGGCGCGGCGGCAGATTCGCGACACAGACCTCCCCGCCCCATTCGCTCATCATCCGGTAACGCCCCATGATGAGGCCGACGCCGGAGCTGTCCATAAACTGGACGCCGGAAAAATCCAGCGTCAAAAGCCGCGGCTTCGTGCGCTGCACCGCGGCGTCAATTTCCTCGCGGAGCTCCCGCGCGCCGTGGTGGTCGATCTCCCCGTCGAGCAGCGCGATGAGCTCCCCCTGCTTCATTTGCAGCTGAACTCCCATAGCTGATACCTCCTGCTTGTTTCAGAATTCCCCGAACGCGGGCGAACTATGCGCCTTTCTGGGGAAAAAGAAAAATCCCCTCTCCCGGAGAGCCTGTCTCTCTCAGGATAGGGGATTTCTGCCGCGTATTTGCGCGAAGAAGGGGACTCAGGCTTGATTTAACAGTTTCTTCAAAAGCGGACGCGCCTCGCCGGCGAGGTACAGAGAGCCGCAGACCAGGACGCCGCGCCCGGATCCGGCGGCGAGCGCCTTTTGCAGCGCCTCCTCCACCGACGCGCAGGGCTCGGCGGGGATGCGGCGCTTCTCCCACTCGGCGGCGAGATCGGCGGCGCTCAGCGCGCGCGGGGAATCGGGCGCAGCGGTGTAGACCTTCTCCATCACGCCGTCGAGCCTGCGCACGGCCTCGCGGACGTTCTTATCGGCCATCATGCCGCACACGCCGATCATGCGCTTCTTCGTCACGAATTTTTTGACGGCCTTGGCGAGCGCCGCCGTGCCCTCCGGGTTGTGCGCGCCGTCGAGCAGGACGACAGGGCTCTCGGAGATCACCTCCATGCGCGCCGGGAACCGGACGGAGGCAAAGCCCTTCTGCAAAGCGGCGTCGGAAACGCTCCACCCCTTCGCGCGCAGCTCCTTCACGCACGCGAGGACAACGGCGGCGTTTTTCAGCTGGTGCTCGCCGAGCAGCGGCAGCGTCAGCGGAAGGCTTGTCTCCGTCAGAAGGCGCGCGCCGCGGAGCGAGGCGTCGACGTATGTCAGAGCGTGGAGCGGGGCGACGCGCAGCGGGCTCTTCTGCACGTCCGCCGTCATCCGGATGACGCCGAGGGCGGCGCGCGGCAGATCGGGATAGCACACGCACAGCACGCCCGGCTTGAGGATGCCGGACTTTTCAAAGGCGATCTGCTCGACCGTGTCGCCGAGGAGCTTCGTGTGGTCGAGGGAAATCGACGTGATGACGGTCAGCTCCGGGCGATCGAGAACGTTCGTCGCGTCGCAGCGGCCGCCGAGACCCGTCTCGAGCACGCAGATTTCGCATTCCTGCTCACGGAACCACAAAAACGCCATCGCGGTGATGAGCTCAAACTCGGTGAGGAAGACGCCCTCCTCCCGGCAGGCGTCCGCCGCGGCGAGCACGCGCTGCGCGAGGCGCGCCGCGGCCTCGTGGGGGATCTCCTCGCCGTCCACCCGGATGCGCTCCGAGAAATCGGTGAGGTGCGGGGAGGTGTACAGGCCGGTGCGGTACCCCGCCGCGCCGAGGATCGAGGCAAGCAGGGCGCACGTCGAGCCTTTGCCGTTCGTCCCGGCGACGTGGACGGCCCTCAGCCCCTTCTCCGGGTTCCCGAGCCGCTCCAGCAGCCGTTTCATGCGCTCAAGCCCCGGCTTTCCGGGAAACGAGGGGACGGCGTCGAGCGCCGCCACGGCTTCTTCATATGTCACGCGAACGCCCCCTTAGATTCGGTACGGCCCGAGCACCTCAAGGATGCTCGACTCGAAGCTCTTCGACGCGCCCCAGTCAAAGCGGAACAGCCCTTCTCCGCCGCCTCCGCTCACGAGATGGATGCGCGTGGGTCCCTGCAGATTATCGACGGTGACGGTCAGCGTCAGACGGTTTCCCGCGCGCCAGTAATGCTTCTCGTAGACGGAGACGAGGCAGACGGTTCCGCCCTGCCCGTTGAGCTGGCAGCGATCGATCGCCTCTCCCGTGACGCTTCCGCCGATTATGGTCTGATGAATGCGCTCCGCCGCCTCATACGGAGGCAGTGAGACAAAAATATTCTGCGCCATATGGATTTCCTCCTCCGAAACTAAAATATGCGTCTATGATTATAGCACAAAATCCTTTCCTTGTATAGGAAGGAGGCGCGCGGTGTGGTATAATAGCCGAAGAAAGCCTGGGGCAGGCGCTTCGCCCACGCCTCAAACGCGGGCGGTTCAGTGCCAAGCTACAATAAAACCCGGCGACCGGAGGGAGCGTGCGCGAAGTGCTCACCGCAGGTGTGCTCGCCGCAGGCGCGCCAGATTCAAACGTAGGCGCTTCGCCCACGCCTCAAACGCGGGCGGTTCAGTGCCTAACTACAAGAAAACCCGGCGACCGGAGGGAGCGTGCGCGAAGTGCTCACCGCAGGTGTGCTCGCCGCAGGCGCGCCAGATTCAAACGTAGGCGCTTCGCCCACGCCTCAAACGCGGGCGGTTCAGTGCCTAACTACAAGAAAACCCGGCGACCGGAGGGAGCGTGCGCGAAGTGCCCGCCGCAGGCGTGCTCACCGCAGGCGAGGAAGGAGATTCATCAGAATGAAAGCTGTGGAATTATATACGGACGGATCGTGCTCGGGAAATCCCGGGCCCGGAGGCTGGGGCGCCATTCTCCGCTACGGGACGCACGAGAAGGAGCTCTCCGGCGGGGACGCGCACACGACGAACAACCGCATGGAGCTTTCCGCCGTCATCGCGGGGCTTGAACAGCTCAAGGAGCCGTGCGCCGTCACGCTGACGAGCGATTCCAAATACGTCTGTGACGCGATTGTCAAGGGCTGGGCGCGCTCGTGGAAGAAAAACGGCTGGCGCAAAAGCGACAAATCCCCCGCGCTCAATACCGACCTGTGGGAGCGCCTGCTCCGGCTGCTCGACATCCATCAGGTGAAGGTCGTCTGGGTGAAGGGACACGCCGGCCATCCCGAGAACGAGCGCTGCGACCGCCTCGCCGTCGCCGAAACGCAGAAGCACGCGGGCGGCTGAGTATTTTGCGGAAAAACGGGAATATTTTCAAATAGGGATTGAAATCTATACCTAAATGGTGTATATTAAAAGCGGTTCCGAAACAGGAATCATGATTGTTTTGAAAGGACTGAAGCACAATGGCTGAAGCAAAGCGCTTTGTTTACGCGGACAACGCCGCTACCACAGCGGTTTCGCCCTCTGTCCTGCGGGCGATGGAGCCTTTTTATACGACGAATTACGGCAATCCCTCAAGCCTCTACTCGGTGGGGCAAAAGGCGAAAAAGGCGCTCGAGGAGGCGCGCCGCGAGACCGCGGCCTGCCTGAACGCCGAGCCGAACGAGATCTTCTTCACCTCCGGCGGAAGCGAGGCCGACAACTGGGCGATCAAGGGCGCGGCGCATCTGCTCGCGAAGAAGGGCAAGCGCCACATCGTCACGACGAAATTTGAGCATCACGCCGTGCTGCACGCGTGCGCGGCGCTCGAGAAGGAGGGCTTCGAGGTCACCTATCTCGAGGTGCACCGCAACGGGATCGTCCGCCCCGAGGAGGTCGAGGCGGCTATCCGGGAGGACACGGCGCTCGTCACCGTGATGTACGCGAACAACGAGATCGGCACCATCCAGCCAATCGCGGAGATCGGCGAAATCTGCCGCCGGCGCGGCGTGTGGTTCCACACCGACGCGGTGCAGGCCGCGGGGAACGTGCCGATCGACGTGAAGGCGCAGAACATCGATATGCTCTCGATCTCGGCGCACAAATTCCACGGCCCGAAGGGCGTCGGTCTTTTGTACTGCAAAACGGGAATCGCCCTGCCGAACCTCATCGACGGCGGCGCGCAGGAACGCGGACGCCGCGCCGGGACGGAGAATGTGGCCGGAATCGTCGGCCTGAGCGCCGCCCTGCGCGAGGCGTGCGCCGCGATGGAGGAGCGGGGCGAGCGGCTCGCCAAAATGCGGGACAGGCTCATCGGGGAGGCGCTCAAAATCGAGCGCAGCCGCCTCAACGGCGACGCGGCGCGCCGTCTGCCGGGCAACGTGAGCCTGTGCTTTGAAGGAATCGAAGGCGAAAGCCTGCTTTTGATGCTCGACTTCAAGGGCGTTTGCGCGTCCTCCGGCTCGGCGTGCACCTCCGGCTCGCTCGATCCGAGCCATGTGCTGCTCGCCATCGGCCTGCCGCACGAGGTGGCGCACGGATCGCTGCGCCTCTCATTCAGCGACGAAAACACGGAAGAGGACGTCGACTACATTCTTTCCGTGCTCCCCGGCATCGTCGAGCGGCTGCGCGCGATGAGTCCGCTGTGGGAGACGATTCAGAGAAACAACATTCAGTACGAAATCCGGGATTTCTGAGAAAAAGGAGGCTGCGCAGGTATGGCATACAGTGAGAAGGTTATGGAGCATTTCGCGAATCCCCGCAATGTGGGCGAGCTGCCGGACGCGAACGGCATCGGCGAGGTCGGCAACCCGAAGTGCGGCGACATCATGCGGATGTATATCAAGGTGGAGGACAACGTGATCAAGGACGTCAGCTTCAAGACGTTCGGCTGCGGCGCGGCCATCGCGACGAGCTCGATGGCGACGGAGCTCGTCAAGGGCAAGACGATCGACGAGGCGCTGCAGCTGACGAACCGCGCCGTGATGGAGGCGCTCGACGGCCTGCCGCCGGTCAAGGTGCACTGCTCCGTCCTCGCGGAGCAGGCGATCAAGGCCGCCGTGTCCGACTATTACCGTCGTCTCGGCGTCGACCCGACGCCCATCGTCGGCGAGCTGCACGATTGCGAGGAGAAAGCCTGCGCCTGCGGGCATTGATGAAAAAACCGCGTCCTTCGCCCGGCCGGGCGAGGGACGCGGTTTTCTGCTTTCTCTCAGAGCTTCTGCGGCGCGCCGCGGCGCAGGACGCGCCAGACGAAGGCGGCGAACAGAATGGAGCTGATCGTCCAGGTGATGGGATACGCCCAGAAGACGACGCGGATGTCGGGGATGAGGCGCACCGTCACGGTGATGTAGGTGATGCGGAACACGCACCACACGGCCAGCATGACGGCCATCGGCACGACGGGGCGGCCATAGCCGCGCAGGATGCCGGCGCAGCAGTGCGAGAACGCAAGCAGGCAGTAAAACAGGGCGGCCGTGCGCGCGTCCGAAACGCCGAACGCGACGACCTCCGGCTCGCCGTTGAACAGGCCGATGAGGAACGGCGCGAACGCGAAAATCAGGACGCCGATCCCCTCCGCGAGTATCGGGCTGCACAGAAGGCCGAAGCGGACGCCAGACTTCACGCGATCCTGCCGCCCCGCGCCGAGGTTCTGGCTGACGAAGGTCGAGAGCGCGAGCGAGAAGCACGTCACGGGCAGGAAGGCGAAGCCCTCGAGCTTGCTGTACGCCCCGCAGCCCGCCATCGCGGACGAGCCGAAGGCGTTGATGTTCGACTGGACGATCACGTTCGCGAGGGAGATGACGGAATTCTGCACGCCGGACGGGACGCCGAGCGTCACGACGCGGCGCAGCATCTCCCGGTCAAACCGGACGCGCCGCCAGCGCACGCGGTAGCCCGCGTCGACGCGCATGAGCCTGCGGAACACGAGAAACGCGCTGAGCGCCTGGCTGAGCACCGTCGCGAGGCCGGCTCCGCCGACGCCCATGCCGAGGACGGCGACAAACAGCAGATCGAGGACGACGTTCGTCAGCGACGCGGCGACGAGGTACTTCATCGGGCTGCGGCTGTCCCCTGCCGATTGGAGGATGCCCGCGCCGAGGTTGTACAGCACCACGGCCATCACGCCCGCGAAGTAGAGGCGGAAATAGAGCACGGAGTTCGGCATGACGTCCTCCGGCGTCCCCATCAGGCGCAGGATCTGCGGGGAGAGGCCGATACCGGCGGCGGTCAGCACGACGCCGGCGCACAGGCCGAGGGCGACCGTCGTGTGCACGGCGCGCTCCATTTCCTTCTCGTCCCCCGCGCCGAAGAAACGCGCGACGAGCACGCCCGCGCCGAGCGAGACGCCGTTGACGAAGCCGACGAGCAGCATGATGAGGCTCGCCGACGAGCCGACCGCCGCGAGCGCCTCCTGGCCGACGAAATTGCCGACGATGAGCGAGTCCACGGCGTTGTAGAGCTGCTGGAACAGATTGCTGAGAAAGATGGGAATCGCGAAGAACAACATTTTCTTCGGGACGCTCCCCACCGTCAAGAGATTCTTTTCACTGGTCACCCGATGGTTCCTCCTTTTCAGGGCGAAAGAAAGCAGAGCGCCTCCGAAAAAAGGGGGCCTCCGCTATACATTAGTATACCACACGCCGCTCCCCGCCGCAAGACGGCCGGCGGCGGAACAAACGAAAGGGGTTTTGATTCATGGCAAAGCTTTTGTATCAGGGACACGGAAGTCTGCGCGCCGTCACGGACGGCGGTGTTGTCCTGTACGTCGACCCGTTCGCCGGGGAAGGGTATGACCTGCCGGCGGACGTCATCCTCGTCAGCCACCAGCACGGCGACCACAACCAGCTCCAGCTTCCGGCGAAGAAGCCGGGCTGCATTGTCTGGCAGAACGGCGACGCGCTCCAAAACGGGGCGTACCAGACCGCCGACCTCTGCGGCGTGCGGGTCGAGGCGGTACAGGCGTACAACAAGAACCATCGCCGGGACGAGTGCGTCGGCTTTCTCGTCACGCTCGACGGGAAGCTTGTCTACTTCGCGGGCGACACCTCCCGCACGGAGCAGATGGAAACGCTCGCCGCGCGGCGCATTGATTACGCGTTCCTCCCCTGCGACGGCGTGTACAACATGGACGTCGCCGAGGCGTCCGCCTGCGCGCAGCTGATCGCGGCGCAGCACAGCGTTCCCATCCATATGGCTCCCGGAAAGCTCTTTGACCGCGCCGCCGCCGAGCGCTTTGAAGCGCCGGGCCGGCTGATTCTCGAGCCGGGAGACGAGATCGTGCTCTAAAAAATTTTGCCTGGCACACCTTAGAGTGTGTCAGGCATTTTTTCAGGGCGGGAAAGCCGTCAGTTTCCCTGCGGGGCGGCGGAGCAGATGTCGCGGAACGAGGGCTTGAGGGCGCGGTAGAGATCGTTGCCGCCGTCGTACCCGAAGCGGGAGAGCAGCGCCTTGTTGACCTCCTGCAGGCCGCTCGGATAGTACTCGCGCACAATGCTGACCATGTCGCGGATATACGCCGGCGTGCGGAACGCCTCGGGGACGAGCTTCTCCATCCGCTCGTCGAGCGAGGGAGCCTTTGGCTCCTCCTTCGCGCGGCCCTTCGCCTTCTCCGTTTCGGCAGCCGCGCGGGCGGCGGCGATCTCCTTCGCCGTGCAGCGGACGACGTCCGCGCCGCGATCGTTCCAGAACTGGACGAGCGGGTCATATCCCGTATCGCGCGAGAGGATCACATACTGCGCCTTCGCGGAGGAGCGCAGCAGGAAGCCGAGGTAGCTCGAGAGCTGGAAGTCAAGGCCGTTTTTCCCCGTGTGGCAGGGGATCAGCTCCATCTGCGCGGGGCGCTCCATGATGGCGAGCAGATCCTTATACGGGATGCCGGGGGAATTCGGGGTGTAGAAAAGCAGAAGCTCGTCGTTTCTGCCGAGAATCGGAAGCAGCTCCGTCCAGGAGCTGCCCACATTCTCCGTGTCAATCAGATATTTGATTTTTCTGGGCATTTTCATTCTCCTATGTAATCATGCTGTGAGCTTGCGGTATCTCTGCCGCCCGGAGGCGGAATTTGTTTGAAAACAATATGCTCTTTTTTATCATAATACAAATTGGTCGAAAATGCAAAGGTTTTCAATGGAAATCAAATAGACGCGGGCGGCGGAAAGCGCTACGATAGCAGTATAAAATCGGGAGTACCGCGCGCAAATCGGCGCGCGGGCGATTGAAGGAGGAACCCCCATGAAAAACGCTGGAATGTTCACCATGCCGGGCGAGTCCGGCTACGAGGCGCTCACGCTCGAGCTCGCGAAGCGCTGGAGGGCCGACGTCATCCGCGACAGCGACGGCACCACCCTTTCCGATGAAATTCTCGACGCCGGATACGGCATCTACTCGACGGTGTGCCTCATCCGCGACCACAACGAATGGGCCGCCGCCCACCCGGACGAGCTGCAGCAGACCTTCCTCATGACGCCGCCCGCCGCGGCGGAGTCGGAGACGCTCGCCGTCTCCCTGCTCGAGAGCTTCTTCGCCGAGCAGTTTGCCGTCAACGACAGCGAGGAGGCCATGGCGTACTGGCAGGTGTGGGATCGGACGGAGAACCGTCTGCTCAGCCGCGAAAGCTGGTCGTATGAGGCGGAAAGCGGGACGGTGACCGTCTCCGGCTGCACGCCGTACCACACCTACACCGTCAGCTTCCTCGCCTACCGCATCTGGGAAGAGATCTCGATGTACAACCACACGACGAATCACTGGGACAAGGAGCACCTGATGCAGATCGATCCCATCCACCCCGCTGCGCAGGAGTACCTGCGCGGCTGGATGCGCGCCTGGTGCGAATCCCACCCGGCCACGACCGTCGTGCGCTTTACCTCGATGTTCTACAACTTCGTGTGGATCTGGGGCGCGGACGTGCGCTGCCGGAACCTGTTCACCGACTGGGCGTCGTACGACTTCACCGTCAGCCCCCGCGCCCTGCGCCTCTTTGCCGAGCGGTACGGCTATTCCCTCACGGCGGAGGACTTCGTCAACAAGGGGCGGCTCCACGTCACGCATATGCCGCCGACGAAGGAAAAGCTTGACTGGATGGAATTTGTCAACGACTTTGTCGTCTCCTTCGGCAGGGAGCTCGTCTCCATCGTCCACGAGTACGGCAAGCAGGCGTACGTCTTCTACGACGACAGCTGGGTGGGCGTTGAGCCGTACGGGAAGCGCTTCCCGGAATTCGGCTTCGACGGCCTGATCAAGTGCGTCTTCTCGGGCTATGAAGCGCGTCTGTGCGCCGGGGCGGACGTCCCCGTCCACGAGCTGCGGCTGCATCCGTACCTGTTCCCCGTCGGCCTCGGCGGCGCGCCGACCTTCATGGAGGGCGGCAACCCGGCGCTCGACGCGAAGCAGTACTGGAACAGCGTGCGCCGCGCGCTGCTGCGCGCCCCGGTCGACCGCATCGGCCTCGGCGGGTACGTCCACCTGACGGAGGGCTTCCCGGACTTTGTCGACACCATCGAGCAGATCGCCGACGAGTTCCGGCTGATTCGCTCCTTCCACGAGGCGGGAAAGCCGTGGCGCGCGAAGACGCGCGTCGCCGTCCTGCACTGCTGGGGCTCGCTGCGCTCCTGGACGCTCTCCGGCCACTTCCATGAGACGTTCCGCAACGATCTCATCCACATCAACGAGGCACTCTCCGGCCTGCCGCTCGACGTGTCGTTCCTGAGCTTTGAGGACGTCCTGAACGGGGCGCTGGAAAACGTCGACGTCGTCATCAACGCGGGCTTCGCGGGCAGCGCGTGGAGCGGCGGCGACGCCTGGAAAAACCCCGCGCTCGTCGCCCGTCTGCTGCGCTTCGTCCGCGAGGGCGGGGCGTTCCTCGGCGTGAACGAGCCCTCCGCCGCGGACGGCTTTGCCGATTTCTTCCGCATGGCCCCCGCGCTCGGCGTGGACGAGGACACGGGCGACCGCCAGTGCCATGGCAAATGGGAATATGAAGTGGAGGAAAGCGCCCTTGTCCCGGCGGGAAGCTTCGTGCGCCGCGCCGAGCCGTACCGCCGCGGCGTGCCCTTCCTGACGGACGGGAAGACGCGCGTCCTGCTCGAGGACGGCGGCGTCCCGACGCTGACCGTCCACCCGTTCGGCAAGGGCATGGGCATTTACCTTGCCTCCTTCGAGAAGACGAACGAGAACACACGCCTGCTGCTCAATCTTCTCCTCTTCGCCGGCGGCGAAGCGCCCGACGGCTGCTTCCTCACCGACAACGCGCAGACGGAGTGCGCCTGGTATCCCGAGAGCGGGCGGCTCGTCGCCGTCAACAATTCCGACGCGCCGCAGAACGCCTCCATCCGCACGCCGGACGGGACGGTTTCCGTTTCCCTTCTGCCGTTCGAGACGAAGGTGCTCTCGATCTGAATACAGCTTTTTGAAAGTCTTCGTTCCAAATCCTTCAAATTTCACTTCCCGCCTTTTCCTCACGGAAGCCGTGCATTGCGGAGAAATTGCGGATATTCCGCAGTTTTACCTCTGTGGTGCAGAGTGAGGGCATATTGCTGTGGAAAGCTTTTTTGCAATTTGCCGGAAAGAAGCTTGCTATTCGCGCAGATTTTTTCCACAACGCTGATTTCTTCCAAACGGGAAAGAAAAGCTTTGCAAAAAGGACGAAAATAGCGTATAGTGGTAAGGAAAGAAATCAGGATTTTGAGCTTCGGATTTGACAAAGGCGTCAAAGACCGTATGCCGCAGCGCGCGGCGCGGTCTTTGGCGCCTTTTTCCGCCCAAAAACCGACAAGGAGGATGAACGATGAACGCAAACAATCCGCAGACGCTCTACTGCCCCTCGCTTGAGCATGACAACTGCGGCATCGGAGCCGTCGTGAATATCAGAGGCGTCAGAAGCCACCAGGTGGTGGCCGACGCCCTTAAAATTGTGGAGCACCTGGAGCACCGAGCCGGTAAGGACGCCGAGGGCGAAACGGGCGACGGCGTCGGCATCCTCACCCAGATCTCCCACCGCTTTTTTGCGAAGGTCTGCGCCGAGGCGGGCATCGAGATCGGCGAAGAGCGCGAGTACGGCGTCGGAATGTTCTTCTTCCCGCAGGACGAGCTGCGCCGCAGCCAGGCGAAGAAGATGTTCGAGATTATCCTCGAGAAGGAGGGCCTCAAGTTCCTCGGCTGGCGCAATGTGCCGACGTGCCCGGAGGTGCTCGGCCACAAGGCGCTCGCCTGTATGCCGGTCATCTGCCAGGCGTTCGTGAAGAAGCCGGAGAACGTGGAGAAGGGCCTTCCCTTTGATCGCCGCCTCTACATCGCGCGCCGCGTCTTCGAGCAGAGCAACGACAACACCTATGTGCCGTCGCTTTCGAGCCGCACGATTGTATACAAGGGAATGTTCCTCGTCGGGCAGCTGCGCACCTTCTTCCGCGATCTGCAGGACGAGGACTACGACTCCGCGATCGCGATCGTCCACTCCCGCTTCTCGACGAACACGAATCCGAGCTGGGAGCGCGCCCACCCGAACCGCTTCATCGTCCACAACGGCGAGATCAACACCATCCGCGGCAACGCCGACAAGATGCTCGCCCGCGAGGAAACGATGCGCGCCCCGGCCTTCAGCGCCGACGACATCACGAAGGTGCTGCCCGTCGTCAACACCTCGGGCTCCGATTCGGCGATGCTCGACAACACGCTCGAGTTTCTCGTCATGAGCGGGATGGAGCTGCCGCTCGCCGTCATGATCGCGATTCCCGAGCCGTGGAACCACAACGACACCATCTCGCAGGAGCTGCGGGACTTCTATCAGTATTACGCGACGATGATGGAGCCGTGGGACGGCCCCGCGTCGATCCTGTTCTCCGACGGCGACCTCATGGGCGCGGTGCTCGACCGCAACGGCCTGCGCCCGTCTCGCTATTACATCATGGCGGACGGAAGGCTCATCCTCTCCTCGGAGGTCGGCGTGCTTGACCTCCCCGAGGACCAGATTCTGCGCAAGGAGCGGCTGCATCCGGGCAAGCTCCTGCTCGTCGACACCGTGGAGGGTAAGGTGCTCACCGACGAGGAGGTCAAGGAGCGGTACGCGAAGCGCGAGCCGTACGGCGAGTGGCTTGACAGCAACCTCGTCTCCCTCCGCGACCTCAAAATTCCGAACCAGAAGGTGCCGCCGCTCACCCGCGAGCAGGCCGCCCGCCTCGAGAAGGCGTTCGGCTACACCTACGAGGAATACCGGGGAGCCATCTGTGCCATGGCGCTCGGCGGAAGCGAGCAGATCGGCGCGATGGGCGTGGACACCCCGATCGCGGCGCTTTCCGGCGAATATCAGCCGCTGTTCCACTACTTCAAGCAGATGTTCGCCCAGGTGACGAACCCGCCGATCGACGCCATCCGTGAGAAGATCGTCACCTCCACCACCGTCTACGCGGGCAAGAACGGCAACCTTTTGCAGGAGTCTCCGGAAAACTGCCATGTGCTCAAGATCAACAACCCGATTCTGACCGATCTTGACCTGCTCAAGATCAAGGGGATGCAGAAGCCCGGCTTCCGCGTGACGACCGTGCCGATCGTGTTCTACAAGAGCACGCCAATGGATCGCGTGCTCGAGCACCTTTTCGTCGCCGTCGACAAGGCGTACCGCGAGGGCGCGAACATCCTCATCCTCTCCGACCGCGGCGTCGACGAGAACCATGTGGCGATCCCGTCGCTGCTGGCGGTATCCGCCGTGCACAAGCATCTCGTCAAGACGAAGAAGTGCACCGCCCTCTCGATCGTCCTTGAGTCCGGCGAGCCGCGCGACGTGCATCACTTCGCCGCCCTCCTCGGCTACGGCGCGTGCGCCGTCAACCCGTACCTCGCCCACGCGGCAATCGCCTCCCTCGTGGAGGACGGCCTGCTCGACAAGGATTACTACGCCGCCGTGGAGGATTACGACAACGCGATTCTGCAGGGCATCGTGAAGATCGCGTCGAAGATGGGCATCTCGACCATCCAGTCGTATCAGGGCAGCCAGATCTTCGAGGCGCTCGGCGTTTCGCAGGAGGTCGTGGACAAATACTTCACCGGCACGGTGAGCCGCATCGGCGGCATCACGCTCGCCGATATCGCGAAGCGCACCGACGACCAGCACTCGAAGGCGTTCGACCCGCTCGGCCTCGAGACCGACCTGACGCTCGCCTCCCCCGGCCGCCACAAGCTGCGCAGCGGCGGCGAGACGCACCGCTACAACCCGCAGACGATTCACCTGCTGCAGAAGGCCACGCGCGAGGGCAGCTACGAGCTGTTCCGGGAGTACACGAAGCTCGTCGACGCGGAGCAGACCGGCTATCTGCGCAGCCTGATGGACTTCGCCTACCCCGAGCACGGCGTGCCGATCGAGGAGGTCGAGCCGGTGGAGTCGATCGTGCGCCGCTTCAAGACGGGCGCGATGTCGTACGGCTCCATTTCGCAGGAGGCGCACGAGGCGCTCGCCCTCGCGATGAACCGCCTCCACGGCAAGTCGAACAGCGGCGAGGGCGGCGAGAGCGACGATCGCCTCGCCTCCGCCGGGACGGATCATGACCGCAGCTCGGCTATCAAGCAGGTCGCGAGCGGCCGCTTCGGCGTGACGAGCCGCTACCTCGTGAGCGCGAAGGAGATCCAGATCAAGATGGCGCAGGGCGC